>CAYYLT010000232.1:0-5496 GCA_964472385.1 uncultured Bacteroidales bacterium | reverse complement strand
AGCAAAAACAGCCGGCAAACAACCGGTTCGGTATTGAATGGGAATCGGAATCGGAATCATCTCAGGGACAAGAAGCTCAACAGCCTCATTCCCGGAATGAAAAAGACGATCCATTTGTTATTGAATGGGAATCGGATAGCATTAATTAACGACATGTATATCATTAAATTATCGAAGTTATGAACATTTATCACCGCAAACAACGCTGGAAAATTTACCTTTTGATTGCTGCCATATTAATCGTTGTCGGGTCTTTTTTGTACACGAATAACCTGACCAAAAAGCTGGCCCGTGAAGAGCGTAAGAAGGTTGAGCTGTGGGCAAAAGCCATGAAGATTCTTACCAGCAAGCAGGATTCAGAACAATCGTACGATTATAGCTTTGTGCTGGAGGTGATCAAAAAGAATGAAACCGTTCCCATGATTTTGACGGATGATTCTCAGCGTGTGATCTCCAGCCGGAATGTCCATATTAGCGAGAATAACGGGGAAAAAGAAATGAAAAAGCTGATCCGGGAGATGAAGAATGAGCACAATCCCATCGTTATTGAACTGCCCCATGAAAATCAATATATTTATTATAAGGATTCTACATTACTGACGCGTCTTTCCATTTTTCCGGTCATTCAACTTGGTGTGGTGGCATTGTTTCTGATTATTTCTTACTATGCATTTAGCACAGCCCGAAAAGCGGAACAAAACCAGGTATGGGTCGGTATGTCCAAGGAGACAGCCCATCAACTTGGAACACCTACCAGCAGCCTTCTGGCCAACCTGGAATTGTTGAGGATGGAATCCTTAAACAATCGCTCTATAGTTCAGGAAATTGAGAAAGATATCAACCGCTTGTATAAGATTACTGAACGGTTTTCAAAGATTGGTTCCAAGCCAACGTTGGTTAAACAGAACATTGTGCCTGTTATGGAAAATGCGATGAATTATATTAAATCGCGTGTATCGAAAAAGGTTTCTTTTCACATGCGTGTTGAGCAGGATCAGGATATTAAAGTTCCGCTCAGCAGGTCGCTTTTTGAATGGGTCATAGAAAATCTGTTTAAAAATGCCATTGACAGCATGAATGGTGATGGCAGCATAACCCTTTCGCTTTTTGAAAAAAGCCATATGGTATATATTGACGTGACGGATCAGGGCAAGGGTATCCCGAAGTCGAAACATAAGACCATATTTCAACCCGGTTATACATCAAAAAAGCGCGGCTGGGGATTAGGTCTTTCTCTTGCCAAGCGAATCATAGAACAGTATCATCAGGGTAAAATCTATGTACAGCATTCCGAACCAAATAAGGGCACTACCATGCGGATTGCACTAAAAAAATGATGCATTGGTCGCTGTCGGGCAATGCCATGTGATCATGCAAAGATTTGATTTACCTTGAATCCCAGTACCATGATGTCGTCAATTTGCGACCAGTTTTTTTGCCATGAGCGCAGGTTATAGTCGAGGCGTTCTTTTTGCTCTTTCATAGCATGGTGGTGGATGTTGAGCAACAATTTTCTGAAAGCATGTTTTCCGAATTTAACGCCTTTTTCGCCCCCAAACTGATCGCTATACCCGTCTGAAAAGAAATACAAAAGGTCATCATTGAGCATTTGTATTTTTTCTACCGAGAAGGGTGTATTTTGATAGATGCCATGGACCCCGATGGGCATTCTGTTGGCTTTTAATTCTATCAGCGTATTATCCCGGATGATATAGAGGGGGTTGAAGGCACCAGAAAAATACAATTCACGGGTATTCATATCAATAATGGAAAGGGCAATGTCCATCCCATCGCGTGAACCTTTCTTATTGCCATCCTGATGAAGGGCATGGATCATGGTTTTCCGCAATTGTTCCAGGATACGGCCGGGATCAAGAATCTTTTTTTGGTTGATGATTTCATTCAGAAAAGCCGTTCCCAACATGCTCATAAAAGCGCCGGGTACACCATGGCCGGTACAATCAGCTGCAGCGATCACAATTTTGGAGTCAAGCTGATTGATCCAGTAGAAATCTCCACTTACGATGTTTTTGGGTTTATAGTAAATGAAATAGTCTGAAAAAATATTGTTGACCGTATTTTCCTGGGGTAATACAGCATTTTGGATTCTGCTGGCATAAGAGATGCTTTCGGTGATGATCTCATTTTGGCGGGTTATTTTATCCCTTTGTTCGGTAGCCATATTGCGCTGCGTTTCAATTTCTTCTTTTTGGTTTTCAATTTCCTGGTTTTGGCGGGCAAGCTGTATGTTTGAGCGTACTTTCCTTTTATAACTTTGGTATATGACAACCGAAAGGGCCAATAGCAGAAAAAACCCACTTGCAGAAGAAATGGCGACAATCCTTTGCTTTTTGATTTTTGTCTGTTGAATGGCTTCCCGCTTTTGCTGTTCAAATTTCAACTCCTCCTGTTTCCTTTGAAATTCATATTGCATTTCAAGTTCAGCTATCCTTTGATTGTTCAAGCTGTCTTTTAATGCAGACCAAAGCGTATGATAATGCAATGCCGTTTGGTACTGCCGATTGATTTTGTGAATGTGATAAAAATCCCAATAAAGTTTCTCGATCACCGCTTTCCTATTTTGTTCCCGGGCCAGTTTTAGCGCCTTTGTAAAGTATGTCAGGGCTACTTGTTTTTCTTTCATTTCCAGATGAATTTCTCCCATTAAACGCAAAATGGAAGGGATTTCCATCCGGTCGTTAAGTCTGTTTTTAATATTCAGCGAATTGTTCAGATATTCCAGGCTGGTTGGATATTCCTGTTTGGAAAAATAGATTTTGCCCATGTGGTGGTATGCATTGGCGATACCATATTGATTATTTGCATTTTGATTTCTCCTGAGCACTTTGTTGATGTACTTTAAAGCTTGATCGTTTTGACCCATCAATGAATAGATCAATCCATATTCTTTCAGGCATAAGGTAACCCCTGTTTCTATATTTTGTTCCCGGGCTATTGCCCTGTATATTTTTATAGATTGATCGACATACTCTAAAGCTTTTTCGTATTGCTCATTGAGCTTGAACAATCTTGAGATATTCAGCGATGACCAGGCAATACCTTCCTGAAAATTTATTTGCTGGTATATGGAGAGGGCTTTGAGCTGGAACTGAATGGCTTTATTGTATTCTCCAAAAGTTTGGTAAACACTGCCAATATTGGATAGGCTGCGGGCAATCTCCTTGCTGTCATTCATTTTATTGTTGACTTTCAGCGCTTTTTCATAATACTGAATGGCTTTATTGAATCGTCCTTTCAATTGATAAGTATTGCCCAGCCGGTTATAAGTAAGCGCAAGCATGCTTTTGTTGTCTTCCTGCTGACTTAATGCTGCCGCTTTTTGCAGAAAGATCATGGCTGAGTCATAATGGTTCAGGTTGTAATGTGCATATCCCAACTGGAAGTAACTTTCTGTGATAAGCTTTTGGGAATCTTCAATTTTGCTTAATTTAAGGGCTTTACGTGCTTTTTTTATGGAACTTTGGGATTTCCTCAGGGCATTGAATTCCGATTCCCTGAGCAGTTTTTCTATTGTTTTTTGGCTTGTTTTTAGGGTATCCTCCGGCAGGCTTTGCTTTGCGGGAATTTCAGCCTGAAGAAGATGCAAAAACACGACATGAAAAAACAGGAAAGAGAGCAGATTCATTCGGATAAAAGTTTGTTTAACGTTCTGTCAATTAATAAAATACTTGGGGTTACTTCACTCTTGTTATAGCACTCGCCATGAAACCTGCATGCTTTATACATCGCCTTGTTTTGTAGTCTGGTGTATGCAGGATTCATTGCGGGTTAAAGCTTGTTCTGCTGGATCTGACCGGTTGTGACCGATATATTCTTAGACCTGGAAGCCCAAAACCGTGATATCATCTATTTGTTGGTACTTATCCCGCAACCAGTCTTTCATTGTATTTTCCAAAATGGTTTTCTGCTGGGCCATTGGTTTATGATGATTTTTCAGCAACATCCTTTTAAAAGGCATCAGTTTGAATTTTTTCCCTTTTGGCCCTCCAAACTGGTCAATATATCCGTCAGTATAAAGATAAAACCGGTCGCCTGGTGAAAAAGTAGATTCCAGCAAAGAGAAGGGATACATTTTATAATGGAAGGAAATGGGCATACGGTCGCCTTTGAATTCATAGATGCTGGATTCATCGGTATGGGCTAATCTGGGGATATAGCAGAGAGAAGTGTTTGCTCCTGAATATTTTATTTTGTGATGCTTCATATCCAGCTGTAGCACTGCCATATCCATACCGTCGCGGGTTTCATAGATTTTCCCTTTCTGGTGCAATGCCCTGATGATTGCATCGCGCAGATTGTTCAGGATTTTATCCGGATCTGTGATATTTTCTTTGTTGACAATTTCATTCAGAAAACTGGTTCCCAGCATGGTCATGAATGCACCCGGTACACCATGACCTGTACAATCTGCAACACTCAGGATCAACTTGTCATCTTTCCAGGAAGCCCAGTAAAAATCACCGCTTACATGTTCCCTTGGATTGAAAATCACAAAATGGTCACTAACGCGAGGTTCAATGATCTCGTCATGATTGATCAGGGCAACCTGAATTTTTTGTGCATACATTAAACTGTCCATCAGGTCTTTATGAACATCTTCCAATGAATTTACCTGGGTTTCGATTTGTTCGCTTTTTTTGGTGATTTCTTCATTTTTTTGCTGGATCTTTTGATGGGCTTGTTGAAGATCATCGTAGGCTTCACTTAATTTTCGGTTGGTGTAGAAATATTCCAGGATGAAATTGGTAACCCATCCGTTGAAAATGCTTAGTATAAGAATCACCAGCAAAGAATATATACCGGTCATCAGGAATTCTCCCTGAACGATATAAAGGATGGAATTCAAAGTCAGGGTTATAATGGAACTGAAACCTATGATGGCGCGGCTTAACCGTAATACGCTGATTGCGTTAAGCATAATAAAAATTAAGGATATGATCAGGGTGAATTCAAGTTTGGTAAGGGGAATTGCGGGATCAGATGCCAGGATCACAGGCAGGGCAATCAGAAAAACCAACATCAGGTCGAGACTGACTGTTAAATATTTTATCCAGTTTCGATAACGCTTTCCTTTTGTTATGATGTTCAGAACAATGATCAGGGGTAAGAGGAACATCAGAATATAAATACCTTTATAGTGGCCTAAGGATACCACAAGGGATATATGCTCATGAAAAATGGCAAGAAGATTCAAGGCCGCAAGGATAAACAGGAAAAAGAACCGGAATTTATTGATCATGTTCTCAACATGCATCTCTTTATCCCGAAATTCCTCAATTGAACTTCTTTTGCTTGGGAGATATTTTTTCAGGTTTCCCATATAATAAGTAATATCAATATCCTGTTCATTTACCCCGTATTATGCACAAAAAATGAATGTGTTTGTATAAATCATAATATTAGTGGGTTGTGTAAAATTTCCAAAAATTGGCGCACTCGGAAAAAATGTATAAAAAGAAATTTTTGGTCATAATA
>CAYYLT010000231.1:0-5579 GCA_964472385.1 uncultured Bacteroidales bacterium | reverse complement strand
GTCGTGGGCTTTCGACGCCTTGCATCTACCCAAAACTTGACGCATGAATAATGCAAGTTAGAAAGACGTCTATGAAATTCTCGATTGATTATTTTTGTGCAAGCTTTGGTAAAAATAATGCCACCATATCATGAAAATACACCATGATTTTAATGATCTTGAGCAAATCAATAATCCTGTTGTTACAACAGGATCTTTTGATGGCGTGCATATTGGCCATAAAACCATATTGAACCGGTTGGCAAAATTGGCCGGGGAAATCAACGGAGAAACCGTACTGATCACATTTTACCCCCATCCCAGAAAAGTTTTATATCCGGAAACAGCCGGAAAAAATCTTAAATTGATTACAAGCCAGAGAGAAAAAATCCACCTGCTTCAGGATACCGGTCTGGATCACCTGATAATCCTAAAATTCACACGGGAATTTTCCAACATCACTTCCAGGGAATTTGTTGAAACCATCCTGGTAAACCAATTAAATGCAAAACGCATTATTGTCGGATTTAATCACCATTTCGGCCATAACCGCGAAGGGGATTACCAGTACCTTTATCAGCTGGCTGGTTATTATAATTTTATGGTAGAAGAAATTCCCGAGCAAGATGTAGAACATGAAACAGTGAGTTCAACAACCATACGAAAAGCACTGCATGAAGGAAGAATTCAAAGAGCCAATGCGTATCTTGACCATTACTATATCATGATGGGGAAACTCACCGACGGCCATATACGCTGCCGTGAGATCGGTTTTCCCACTTACAGGCTCAATATTGAAGAAAAGGTTAAGCTTATCCCTCCGGAAGGGGTTTATGCCATAAGCCTGATTTCTGATCAAAGAAAGTATAAAGGCATGCTCAATATTAAACAATTTAACGACGAATCAGCCGTCAGGGTGGAGGTACATCTCTTTGAGCATGATCATGAAATCGATTTGAGAGGCCAAATTGTAACCGTTCGTTTTCATAAGCGAATGCGTGACGAGCTCCATTTCAGGGGAATTCAAAATCTTCATCAGCAACTCGAAAAAGACAAATCTGAAATACAGGAACTGATATTTTAACCTGTATGATCCATCTGTATAACCTGTATTATTCATAAAAAATGGGAAAACAATTATAAACAAAAGAATATTAATGCTTTACTTATTATGCTCAGAAATTTTTATTTTTAAACCTTTTTTCCGAGTGCGCCAATTTTTGGGCATCTGCTACGTTGGGAAAACCTCGAAGCAGGCGATTAGGTCGTCGGCTTTTGACGCATGAATAATACAGGTTAAAATTCTTGTCATGGCAAAAATTTTGACACATTCAGGAACTCCCGGTGAAATTTATAGAACAAGCACTTGATTTTACAGACAGACGCTAATGAATAAAGCTCATGATCGTTTCATTCAGGCTAAATATGATTCACTCGTTTACAGAACATTAATCTCATTTTCCGAATTATTTTGGATTTTCGCGCTTGCCTTTTTAAAAAATTTCTTTTATTTATGCTTTACATCATAAGAAAAATATTGACAGGTTGGAACTTTACAATGATCTTGAGCTTATACAAGGTATCCGCAGAAAGGATAACAAAATACTGGAATATATATATGATGAATATTTTGGCATGATCTATGATTTCGTATCCCAAAATAATGGAACAGATGATGATACCAGGGATGTATTGCAAGAGGCTGTTGTATTTATCTATAAAAAGATTGGCAATGAATCCCTGGAACTGCGTTCATCATTTAAAACTTATCTTTACAGCGTTTGCAGATATATATGGTATAATGAAGTGCGCCGGCGCCGGCGGGAATTTAACAACATCATGGACTATGCTCAACACGACAGTGCACAATCCGATTCGCTGGAGTTTGAATACAAACAACAACAGCGATACCGGTTATATCAGGAGCATTTTAATAAACTTGGAAAAGAATGCAGAAAAGTCCTGAGGATGTTTCTGATGGATTGTTCGTATGAACATATTGCCAAAGTGATGCATTATAAAAATATTGAAACGGTCAAAAGAAAAAAATACGTTTGTAAACAACACCTGGTAAGATCCATCAAAAAAGACAAAAGATTCAAAGACCTGTTATAATGGAAGATCCATTGTCAAAACCTTTATCCACATCCTCCAAAAAGGCACTTTCTCCTGGCAAGCATGATCAGGAAAAAGATTATCAAAATCCCGGATGCCGTTATTATCCACCAAAAAGAAAGGGGTTTATACAATTCACTTTTATCGCCTATCAGGATATATCCTGCCCAGAAATATGGATGGGCATGCAAAGGATCGGAATTATCCATAAAATTTAATTTGGCTTCGCGTAAAGCCTGATCTTTACTTTTTCCTTTACTGATCGCATGATAGAAGTATTCCATCAACCGTATGCTGCTGTTATCTTCAACCGGCCACATGGTCATAACAATAGCAGGGCAACCTGCGTATTTAAACCCCCTGGCCAAACTGATCACCCCTTCTCCTTTACGAAGCTTACCTGCACCGGTATTACAGGAACTGAGGACAGCCATGCGGCTTTCCAGATTGAGATCATAAATCTCATAGGTGTTCAGGAATCCATCTTCCTTTTGATCTGGCTCCTGAGTAAATGCCATCTTTGAATACATGGGTTCCTGGTCATTAACCAAAGCATGCATGGCCAGATGTAAAATATCATAGTTGCCGGATTTAAGCTTGAAGATACGTTCCGTAGCTTTAAAATCTTCATAAGCATCTCCGCCCATAATTCGGGTTATACGATCTACTTCCTTTTTTATCCCTTTCAGGGGATATAAATTTTCCCGGTAATCCTGATGGGGTTCTTGTATCTTGGACTGCGAAACTTCACTATTATCCGCGTAGGTAGGGGCAAATGCTGCCAGCTTCCCGGCCGGGTCGCGCTCCTTTTGAACCTCATTAAAAAGCACTTTGGCAGAGTATGAATAGCCAATCTTATGATCCTTAATGAGATAATCCAACTTGTGGTAGCTGATTTGGTCAAACTTTCGGCTATTACCAACCAATATCTCAAAAGGAATATAGGACAAAATGTCGTCAGGAATAATGGTAATGCTTTTGTTTTTTCCAATATTCAATGGTTTGATAAGTATACCATACAGATCATTAGCCAGTTCAATAAATGTATGGAAATCCTTTCTGTTATGACTGGAAAAATTACGGTCAGCTAAAAATGATCGAAGCTTTAAAACCCGCTGTGTGAAATTCGTATCAATGGATATGGATTCCAGGGTAAACATATCTTTTTCAATGACAAATGCAAATATCCTGTCACGCGCATGTACATATTCCAGGATGACCTCATCCTTTGCCAACTCAGACTGAATGGTCGCCGGTTTAAATGGCGTATGCTCATATTTCAGCGCATAATACCTGGGATAATTGCTTTCGATCTTGCCGATCAGGTTTTCATATTCGCGGTTTAATCGAAAAAATTGTGACCGCCAATATTCAATTTTCTGGTTGTCCGGATGCCGTTTTCTTTTTTCTTCATAGATCAATTCTTCGTAAGTCCAAATTTGTTTCTTTAACCGGCTTTCTCTTTGGGTCAGGCTATCCGGTATATTTCCCAAGCTTAAAGCCTTATTGGTTTGAATGGCTTCATAAAGGACTGCCGCTTTGCTTTCTTCGGCATGTAAAAAAGCAGTTTTCATGTATTGTGGATCACCGGTTAGCTGATATAACTCTACTGCAGTTAGTATGGTGTTTATAAAGGTCTCCCTTTCATTCGATGTAAGCAGCAATTTGCTCTCCTGACTTTGATATCCCATTCGGAGTTTTTTAATGACATCCAAAGCCAGTTCATAAGTCTGCAGCGCAGTTTGTAAATGATTGATCCGGTTTCCCTCCAAAGAGATAAGTGCCTCTGCCTTGTATTTAAGGATATTAACGAATGTGGGCTTGAATGTAACTTGTTCTTTGGCAGGATGGGCATGATAAGTAAGGGTATCATGAAAGGATTCGGACAGGGCTGCCAGGGCCTTTTGAAAATATTGAAGCGCTTGTGTGTAGTCGCCCCGTTGGCTGTATAAAAAACCAAGGTTCTCATAAGCTTTGGCAGTTTCGGGGTGTACAGGTCCCAGGTTTGACATGTTGATCCTTAAAACACGGGTCAATAATTTCTCGGCTTCCTTATAGTGCTGCCTTTTTGTATGCAATAAACCAAAATTGGATAAGTGCGGTGTTAAAAGATAAGAAGATGAACCAAAGTATTGATTACCATGCCGAAGGGTTTTTCTAAAATATTTATCAGCCTGTTCCAGATTTCCTTGTATTCTGTATAGATTGGCCATGTTGCCATAGGTGGAGAATAACCTACCCTTGTTCCTTTGTGCTTTCAACGCAATACTCTTTTGATAATAATGTATGGCTGAGTCCAACCGGTTCTGGTTTTTAAATACGATGCCCAGGTTGTTATATACCATTCCGATACGGTCAAGATTTTGTAATGAATCCTTCTTGAAAAGGTCAAGGGCTTGCTGATAATAGGTTATCGCCTTTTGATAATCCTGGCGGTTGGTGAAAATGTTGGCCATGTTTTGATAATTCGTGGCAGGCTTCCGGTAGGGAAGCTGAGGATGTTGCCGGTATATGTTTTCCGCTTGCTCATAAAAATTTAACGCTTCGTCCAATCTTCCCTGTTCTTTGAAAATAACACCCAAATTAACATAGGTGTCAGCTAATTTGGGACTATAGGCATCATAAGCAGCCTTTTTGTATTGCAATTCTTTAAAAAAGATTTTTTTGGCTTTATCCAGCTTCCCTTTCCTGGCATAGTAGATTCCCTCCCCTTTAGAACTATCAATGGAATCCTGCAGCCGGCCATAAGTTAAACTATCATTGACCGGCTGGGAGATGCTAAGCCCGGTAAACAGCATGAAATTAAGACATGTAAACCAGCATAAAAAAAGATTGGAATGGAACATCCTATTGGCGCTAAAATGAATTGTCTTACTTTAACCAACAAAAATATAAAATCTGCAAAAATAATGTAAAGGTATACCCTGATCCATAAAAATAAATTAATGTACTCATATTCTTTGCCTTACCAGTATTTATCTGTTTTACAATATAATATAATCATTCACGCTTATATCACATGTAGATATCTAGAATAGTTAATTCCATAAAAACTAAAAAACCGCATTTTTATATTACTGCTTTAGAATTATTTACAAAGATATACGTTTTTTTTTTGAAAAAACCCGGTCACTTTTTAGGGGGGTATGACATTAAGGTATAAAACAAGATAAAAAATTACAAAGACGAAAGCTTTAACCTGTATGATTCATGCGTCAAGTGTTGGGTAGATGCAAGGCATCGAAAGCCGACGACGTAGTCGCCTGCTTCGAGGCTTCCGCATCGCAGCAGATGCCAAATAATTGACGCACCCACAAAGAATGCATAATAATAAAACATATGAATAAAACATGTAAAACATTAATATTTTTCAGTATATAAAATTTTATTCCTTTTTTGTGCACAATACAGGTTAAAATTTCATGTCCAATATTGGGAACAAGAAGCCTGATAATAAAATATAAATTCAGGTATAGAAGTGTTGA
>CAYYLT010000230.1:0-5603 GCA_964472385.1 uncultured Bacteroidales bacterium | reverse complement strand
GCTAGCTCCGCTTCTTATAGGATTTGGCAAGTTGTTCTCTTGAAATAACTGATCCATGGCCCGGATAAAAATACCGGCCATTGGTATCGAGTAATTTTTCCCAGCTACGGATCAATGTTTTCTGATCATTGGCAAATGGAGGATAAATCCCAACTAAAGGAAGGTTAAAAGCCGTATCACCGATAAAGGCATCGCCCTGCTCCAGGATAATGCTCATCGAACCTGCGGTATGACCCGGCGTGTGCAAGATGTAACCGGAAATACCATAATCCGACAGGTCATAATGATCTTCAACGGTTATATCAGGTTCAGCGGGTTCATATTTTCCTATCTTCGTCTCCAATCTTCGCCCAAGACCAACCAGGCATTTACTCAAAAAAAATGTCCCATCAGGCAAAGGAGCAAATCCCGATCGAAGGTTTTCAGCTTCTTGCTGATGCACCAATAACTGAGCGCCTGTTGCTTCTTTGAGCGATCTCACATTCCCACAATGATCATAATGGGTATGGGTTAAGATGATCAGGCTGAGATTTTCCGGTTTCAGCTCATATTTCTCTAACCCCTGCCAGATAGCGTTTTGCTTTCCCTTTACACCGGTGTCTATCAGAATGGCCGAACGATCACTAATTAATAAGTATAGATTGGTTTTACCGTATGGGATCGCCAATATATCAGTATTATTTTTATTCATAGTCATATCTGAAGTTACTGTATTTTTCTATAACGCCCGACACACATTAAGCGCCTC
This sequence comes from uncultured Bacteroidales bacterium, assembly GCA_964472385.1. Classification (GTDB taxonomy): domain Bacteria; phylum Bacteroidota; class Bacteroidia; order Bacteroidales; family UBA12077; genus JAGXLC01. Next base: position 4,855 of record CAYYLT010000230.1, on the reverse strand, counting down.
GTCTCACCCAAATAATGCAAAGAACTATTCCAGATTATGATCAATGGAACCATCCGGCATCATCTGATCGGGATGGTAAATATGCTGTTCTTCGAGCTGAAAACGCCTGCATATTTCCCAATCACCTTTACAATAGCGATCTATCCAATTTTTGGGAATTTTTCCCTGGTCATAAAAACGTTTTACCGGGCAGACTGCATACCACTTGCAAGCTGTGCTGATCACACTAATTTTGTGGTAATTGGCTGCCAGTTTTTCGAAGCTTGCACTCTCATGTACTACTGTAGCCGGGTGACGAAGGGGAAGGATTTTATAATTGGCAGTGCGCATAAGTCTCCCAAAAAGAAAGGGAAATCCATTACGATTCGGTGTATTCAGGTTAAACTTCCTGAAGAGATGTTTGATGGGGTGATATCCCAGGGGTACAAGGATTCTGGGATGTACAAGCTTGATCTCTTGTTCCAGATAGGCATCACAAGCATCAATTTCATCCTGCCGGGGTTTTCTGCAACCGGGTAAAAAACACTTCAGTATATTGGTCATATAAACCTCATTCCTTCTCAAATGAATGTGCTCAAGAAGGCGATTCAATACTTTTCCTGAAGGACCAACAAACATCCTTCCCTTTTCATTCTCTTCTCTGCCGGGCGCCTGGGCAATAAACATTATATCCGCATGCAGATCACCTTCAGGTGCGACTGCATATTTCCTGGTTTTGTGCAACCGGCAAAGCTTACAATGTTGTATCTTGTGAATAAGCTCTTGCGTTTCTACCTTCACCGATTCCATTTAATTTTTATCAAATGTACAAATAATCCTGGAAGAAGAAACAATAGCAAAAACATTTTTTATCCGCTGATTAAAAAATAGCTGATGCATAATAAATTTGTTAATTTAGCCTGTATTATTCATGAAAAATGGGAAAATGTTTATAAACGATTCGACCATGAACTTTATTAATCATAGAGTACTCACAGGCATATAATTAAAAAAGTTCATCGGGAGTTCCTGAATGTGCCAAAATTTTTGGCCTTTTTTTAACGACAAAAATTTTAAACAGATGAAAGAATATTAGTGCTTGACTTATTATGCTCCAATGTTTTATTTTTATACATTTTTTCCGGGTGCGCCAAGTTTTGGGCATATGCTACATTGCGAAAGCCTCGAAGCAGGCGACTGCGTCGTCGCCTTTTGACGCATGAATAATACAGGTTAGCAAATCACTTATTCACAATTTTAACTAATCTACATAACATAAGACCAATGTATCATAAAATCAAGACTTTTATCAATGAAACAATCTGGAGCCTTTCCCTGGCAAAGCAACCCGGGAGACAAAAGGTATGGCTTAGGTTATTGCGTACGCTAGCCTTGGCTGTAAGAGGGTTTCGAGAGGACAATATTGGTTTAAGGGCTTCGGCACTAACCGTATTTTCATTATTGGCGGTAGTTCCTGTTGCTGCTCTGGCCTTTGGTATTGCGAAGGGTTTTGGTTTAAAAGCATATTTGGAGAGACAACTGCTTGAGAATTTCACTGGTCAGCAAGAGGTTCTGGACTGGATCATCAAGTTCGCCGACTCATTTCTTGAACACACCAGAGGGGGGATTATTGCAGGGATAGGACTTATTATACTGTTGTGGTCGGTATTAAAAGTGTTCTCTAACATTGAAAGTTCTTTCAACGCCATCTGGCAAATAAAGAAATCAAGAAGCTGGTTCCGAAAATTTAGCGATTATTTCTCCCTGATGTTCATTGCTCCTGTTTTGGCTATTATTTCAAGCAGCGCCGTAGTGTTTATTTCCACGCGGATTGAACAAATTTCTACTGAAATAGACCTCCTTGGATTCATTGCTCCTGTTATTCTCTTCTTTGTAAAGCTCATCCCTTATGTACTCATTTGGTTTTTATTCACCTTTCTTTATATTTTTATGCCCAATACCAAGGTGCATTTCCGGTCGGCTTTGATCGCAGGTATAGTTGCCGGTACAGCTTTTGTTGCGGTTCAATGGCTTTACATACACTTTCAGATTGGCGTCTCAAGATACAATGCAATTTATGGCAGCTTTGCCGCTTTGCCCCTTTTTATCATCTGGTTGCAGATTAGCTGGCTGATCGTATTGCTCGGTGCTGAGATTTCCTTTGCGGATCAAAATATGGAGCAATATGAATTCGAATCGGATATTGAGCATATCAGTATCTATAGCAAAAACATCCTGGCACTCATCATCAGCCATTTGCTGATAAAGAATTTCGTGCGGGCAGAACCCCCATTAACTGCTGAACAAATTAGTTCTCAACTAAAAATACCCATCCGGCTGGTTAGAAAAATTCTTTATGAACTACTGGAATGCCAAATTATTTCGGAAATTGTAAGTCACAATACCAAAGAAAGGGCCTATCAACCCGGCCAGGATCTTGAAAACCTGTCTATTGCATACATTCTTGACAAACTTGAACATACAGGAAAAGATAAAATACTCTCCATCCAGGGAGATGCACAGGAAAGCATAAAAAAGATTGTAGATGAATATAAAGCAATGGCAAGCAAGGCAGAAGCAAAGAAACTGCTAAAAAACATTTGATCAGCCGGTATTGCGATTTTTAAGATACGCTTTGGCTGTGTTTTCGAGCGCTTGATACCATGATTCCCCATAACGCCGGATTAAAGCTTCTTTTACAAAGTAATAAACCGGAACATTCATTTGACGGCCATTGTATTCCGCTTTTTGGCAGATTTCCCATTCATGGTAGTTCAACGCTTCAAGTTGATTGAGATATCTAATGCGAATGGGGTACAAATGGCATGAAATGGGCTTTCGAAAACTCACCTGACCGTCAAAAAAAGCTTTTTCGATGGTACAACGGGCTATACCTTGTTCAAAAATGACATATGCACATTCTTCTTTATTTACCAACGGAGTGACCCTGTCACCGTCGCTGTCTTGCACAACGGGTCCCTGCTTTTCAATTGCCTGCCATCCTTCCGTTCGCAAATAAGGTTTTATGATGGGTAAAATATCTGAAAGTATTCCTTCTTCTTCATTTTCAAGCGGAGCGCCAGCAACACCGTCAACACAGCACCATCCCCTGCATTGATCCAAATTACACAGAAAACACCTTTCAAATAGCTCCGTGCTGACCAGTATGTTTTCAATAAGAACCATGATCCCGGAATGAAATAATTCATTACGTCAACAGGTCAATGGGTTGACACAATGATTTGTTAATTATTGAATTTTAATATGTTGTATAGTTATTCGCCGCATGCCGGTTTATTTCGTGTTTATAGACAGACTCTATTTTTTCCTGAAATGTGCCAGGAGTCTGCCAACTGCCAAAAGCCAACTGCCAGTTTATTCATCAACAAGGGCATGACCGGTCATTTCTTGAGGTTGCTCTATATTCATTAACTTCAAAAAGGTTGGAGCAACATCGGCCAGAATGCCTTCTTTAACAGACCGAAACCTGTCGGATACCAAAACACAAGGTACAGGATTGGTGGAGTGGGCGGTGTTGGGTGAGCCATCTTCATTCACTGCATTATCAGCATTGCCATGATCAGCAATGATCAATGCCTCATAGCCATTTTCTTTTGCTGCTTCCACCACATCATGCAAACAACTGTCAACAGCTTCAATAGCTTTTCTGATGGCCTGGTAATCTCCGGTATGTCCTACCATATCACCATTTGCAAAATTCAGACAAATAAAATCCACTTCCTGCTTGTTCATCTCATTCACTACCGCATCTTTAACCTCGTAGGCGCTCATTTCAGGCTTCTCATCATAGGTTTTTACTTCCTGCGGTGAATTGATCAAAATCCGTTTCTCATGGTCGAATTTTTCTTCCCTTCCCCCGGAGAAAAAGAAAGTTACGTGGGCATATTTCTCGGTTTCGGCTATTCGCAATTGTTTCTTTTTATTTTCAGCCAGAATCTCCCCCATGGTATTAACAATATCACCCTTTCCATATACGACCTTTACATCTTTAAATGTTTTATCGTAGTTGGTCATGGTCAGATAATACAAGGGTAGTGTTTTCATTCCGTGTTCCGGCATATCTTTCTGGGTGAGCACCTGTGTAATCTCCCGGAGTCGATCGGTTCGGAAGTTAAAGCAGACAACCACATCATCTTTTTGGATGGTTCCCAGCGGATCGCCATGACCGTCGGTAACCACCACCGGCTCAATGAATTCATCCGTCAATTCTTCATCGTATGATGCCTGTACAGCCTGTATTACATCCGTAGTTTTTTTACCTGTACCATAAACGAAGAGGTCATAGGCCTGCTTGATCCTGTCCCAACGTTTATCCCTGTCCATACCGTAAAATCTGCCAACCAGAGATGCAATTTTTCCGTTTGATTGGTTTAAATGCTGCTGCAGATTTTCTATATAGCCTTTCCCACTGTAAGGATCGGTATCTCTGCCATCAGTAAGCGCATGAATATAAACCTTATCAAGCCCGTAATTACCGGTCATATCTGCAAGTTTGTACAAGTGTTTGTCCGAACTATGGACACCCCCGTCTGAAACAAGCCCGATAAAATGTACAGCCTTATCATGATCCCTGGCATACTGAAAAGCTTCATTCAGCACTTTATTCTGATCAAAACTGCCATCTTCAATGGCTTTATTGATGCGAACCAGATCTTGATAAACAACTCTGCCGGCCCCAATATTCAGATGACCCACTTCAGAATTACCCATCTGTCCTTCGGGTAAACCTACATTCTCACCTGAAGCATGCAACCTGGAATGGGGATACTGCTTAAGGAGACTATCCATATAAGGCGTATTAGCCAGATGAATAACGTTCTTGTCGCTTTCTTCTCCTATACCCCACCCGTCTAAA
>CAYYLT010000229.1:0-5635 GCA_964472385.1 uncultured Bacteroidales bacterium | reverse complement strand
TATATTGGTAAAGAGATATCCTGATGTTCCTGACAATGAAACCTGGTACGGTTATACTGCAGAACCGGAGAGGCAGGAATTTATTGATAAATTCAGACTTCAAGGAGGAGATGATTTTGTGGAAAAATTGAAAAATAATGCGTCTGTCCCCGCATTCATGTCCCCGCATTCATTTATGAGAATTGAACTCAACAACTATCCATAATGACACATTTAAAATCTTTCGTTACATTAAGCTTGAGTCTTGTTGTATTTATGATTAGCGACTTTACTTTTTCGCAAAATTCTCAGTATCCCATGGTTTTTTCCACTGATCATGAGGATGAGATCCATGACCTCATTTCACAGATGACTATAAAGGAAAAAACCCAGCAGCTTGGAGCGTGTTACTATGGGGTGTCAAAACATTCCAATGCCAATCTGCGGTTAGGAATTCCAAACCTGTTTTCCGGAGAGTGTTTGCATTGCGTCAAAGCAAACGGTGCAACGGTCTTTCCTCAGGCCATAGCCATGGCAAGTACCTGGGATCCAGAGGTTATTGAAAAGATGGGGCATGTAGTAGCCAGAGAGGCCAGGGCATTTGGCATCACCCATTGTTTTAGCCCGATGCTTTCTGTTGCCCGGGATGTCCGCTGGGGCAGGATCGAAGAAACCTATGGGGAGGATCCGTTTCTTGTCGGCGAAATGGGTACTGCGTATATCAAAGGTTTGCAGGGAACAGGCTCGGAACGTTTTGACCAGCATCACGTATTGGCCTGTGCCAAGCATTATGTTGCGGACGGAGAACCTCTGGCCGGCGATAATGGCGCTGCGATGGATATATCGGACTATAATCTGCATAATATACATCTTTATCCATTCCGCATGGCATTCAGGGAAGCCAAAGCAGCAAGTATCATGGCCGCACACCATCTGTTAAATGGCATTCCCTGCCATGCAAATCAATATATTCTGAATGATATCCTGCGTGATCAGTATCAATGGAACGGTCTGGTTATTTCTGATAATAAAGATTTACCACGTATGGTGGATTTGTTTAAATATGCCAAAGATTTCCAGAATGTGGCATCCCTGTCTCTTGAAGCAGGAGTTCATCAGGAAGTGGATGCACGTGCCGAATATGTTGGCCGGGTGTATGGGGAAAGCTTAATAGCGGGTGTAGAAAACGGAATGATACCGGAAAGATTGTTGGATGAGGCAGTGGCAGCGAATCTGAGAGCCAAATTTGAATTGGGATTGTTCGAAACTGCTGTTCCATCTAAAAAAGCATTCACTCTATCAGAGACAGGTCCTCCCGTTCAAATTGCTCCTCCTGAAGTGAACAGAGAAGTTATCAATCAGGAACCCCATCAGGAACTGGCATTGGAAGTAGCCCACAAGGCGATTGTGCTATTGAAAAATGATGGCAATACACTGCCACTGGATATCAATAAGCTCAACCGGATCGCTGTGATCGGTCCGAATGCGGATGCCCTTCGACTAGGGGGTTATTCCGGGGATCCGGAGTATTTCATTACCATTTTGGATGGCATCCGGGCATTTGTTGGGAGCGGTATAGAGGTCCGTTATGCTGAGGGAGCCGGCATTGATACCACCTTGCCTTCAGAGGAGGATCAGGGGAAACGGGATATAGAGGTTACGCGTTATGCAGATGACACGCATATTGATGTCACTACGCCGGAACAAAAGAAAATTCAGCAGGCAGTTGCCCTGGCCAGGGGATCCGATGTGGTGATCCTTGCGTTGGGAGGCTCAGAGGCTACCTGCCGGGAGAATCAGGATACCGATTTTCTCGGGTTGAGAGGATACCAGCAGGCTTTGGCAAAGGAAGTATATGCCACCGGCACTCCCTGTGTCGTCGCCCTTATAGGCGGCAGACCACTGGCTATACCCTGGCTTGCTAAAAATATACCCGCCATCATCCAGGGCTGGTATCTGGGTCAGGAAACAGGCACCGCCCTGGCGGATATCCTGTTCGGGAAGGTAAACCCCGGCGGGAAGTTGCCGGTATCTATGCCACGCAATGTAGGTCAGGTTCCGCTGTTCTATAACAAGTTAGAAACCGGACGCTCACGCAATATCTACCGTTCATCCCACGAACCGCTATTCCCTTTTGGATACGGATTGAGCTACACTACCTTTGAAATAAATAACTTACAGCTTGAAAAGGAAACCATTGCCACGGATGAAAATACGGTATTGTCCGTCGATATAACCAATACAGGTCAGATGACCGGTGAGGAAGTGGTTCAGCTCTATATTCGTGCCCTTTATACCGGACGTGTTCGACCAGACAAGGAATTAAGGGGTTTTCAGCGGGTACACCTGGAACCCGGGGAAACGAAGACCTTAAAATTTGACATTGGGGAAACACAGCTGGAATACTGGAATGAAAAGTGGGTCGTTGAATCCGGTGAATACCACCTTTCTGCGGCCACAAATTCCTCTGACGAGCAATTGAAAAAGCATCAGGTCAAATTGATTGTAATTGAATAACAGAATAATAAAATCTAAATCTATAGGTAAAAAAGACAGACGAAAGGGAAAAGGGAAAAAAAAGGGACAGACGCATAATTAAATAATTATTATCTTTGGATACTGAATAAAATCAAAAATACAATGGCAAGACTGGCTCGTTTAGTGATACCTGGATTACCATATCATATAACACAAAGAGGTAATTACAGGCAGAAGGTATTCAAAAGTAGACAGGATAGGGAAGAATACCTACGTCTAATAAGTCATTATTCTCAGGAGCATGATGTGGAAATTTTGTCATATTGCTTAATGGACAATCACGTACATTTCATTGCAGTTCCCAATAATAAAGATTCGTTTTTAAAGTTATTCCGGGTATGTAATATGCGGTATACACAATATTTTAATGAAAGGATCAACAAAAAAGGCCATTTATGGCAGGGGCGGTATTTTTCATGTGTACTAGATGAAATACATCTGCTTGAAGCCATAAGATATGTTGAGATGAACCCGGTACGTGCAGGGATTGCAGAATCAGTAACAGAATATCCCTGGTCAAGTGCCAGGGCAAGAATAGAGCACATAGAAGATATATTGGTAAAGAGATATCCTGATGTTCCTGACAATGAAACCTGGTACGGTTATCTTGCAGAACCGGAGAGGCAGGAATTTATTGATAAATTCAGACTTCATACCAGCACCGGTCGACCGTTAGGAGGAGATGATTTTGTGAAAAAAATTGAAGAAAGTACAGGCCGCAGGTTAGCGAGAAAGGCCAGCGGAAGACCGAAAGGGAAGGAGAGGAGGAAAAATTAATTATGCGTCTGTCCCCATATTAACCCATAATAAAAAAATTTACTGATGAATAATACTGCATTGGAAAAAAGCGAACGGCCCAAATTGATCCTCAAGAAAGACCTGGTGCCATTTATCATCTTATCAAGTTGTTTTCTGTGGTGGGGTCTGGCCAACAACATGACAGATCCCCTGGTACGTACATTTACCGGAATCTTTAAAGGGATGAGCACCTTTCAGGCCTCCATGATTCAATTTGCATTTTATTTTGCCTATTTTGCACTGGCCATTCCGGGTGCCATCATAGCCCGTAAATTTGGCCATAAGCGTGGTATATTAACCGGCCTGGCCTTTTACATTGCAGGTTGTTTCCTGCTTATTCCTGCCAGTCTGACCCAGCAGTTCTTTCCTTTTTTGGTGGCATTTTATGTTTTGGCCAGCGGTCTGTCTTTTCTGGAAACCAATACTTCCCCCTATGTGCTGGTTTTAGGACCGGAAGAAACCGCAACCCAACGGCTCAATCTGGCGGGATCTTTCAATGCCGTGGGTTCGGTTGTCGGCACCATCCTGGCGCAAAACCTCATATTGTCGAAGCTGGAGGCGCTGAATTATCAAACAACGGTCAATGCGCCACAGAACCTGCAGGAAGTGAGAGAGCAGGAGTTGGCTATTGTTATTGCACCCTACCTGATCGTTGGGACGATATTGGTAGGGGTATGGATATGGACTGCCCTGACCAAAATGCCCTACGTGGTCGAAACGGATCGCAAAATGCATTTTGGCCGGTTGCTTAAAAACAAGAATTACGTGTTTGCGGTCATTGCCCAGTTTTTTTATGTGGGCACCCAGATTACGGTTTGGACTTACACAATATTTTATATTCCTGATCAATTGGGATTATCCGGCAGTGAAGCATTGCAGCAATACCATTTGCCGGCTTTGATCGTATTCGGTATATTCCGGTTTTTAACCACGGCCATTATGCGCCGGGTGAAACCAGACCGGATGTTAACATTTATGGCTGTAATGGGTGTATTGCTCTCTGCTGTCGTGATTTGGGCAGGGGGTCAGATTGGTGCTTTGGCCCTGGTTGGTATATCCGCATGCATGTCACTCATGTTCCCGACCATATTCGGATTGGGCAGCCGGGGACTTGCCGAAGATACCAAAATCGCAGGTTCCGGAATGATCATGGCTATTCTGGGGGGTGCCATCATCACACCGCTACAGGGATTGGTTATAGATCATGCCAATGTATCTATCTCCTATCTTGTCCCCCTGTTATGCTTTGTTGTGATCGCAGCTTATGGAATATATGCGGGCAAAGCCAAATTGCCCGAAGCACATGTGAAAACTGCCGTTGAGGAATAGCTGGCAGGATGGATTATTCTAAAATCGCAACCAGATGAATATAGTAGTACTTGATGGTTACACATTAAATCCGGGTGATCTGACCTGGGAGGGCTTGAAGCAGTTTGGAACCTATACGGTTTATGACCGGACTCCGGAGGAAGCAGATCAAATCATTGAAAGAGCGAAAGATTGCGAGATTGTCATCACCAATAAAACACCGTTAACGGCTGAGGTCATAAACCGGCTTCCTGCATTACAATACATTGGTGTGTTGGCTACAGGCTACAATGATGTGGATATTGAAGCCGCCAGTGCCAGAGGCGTTGTGGTTACGAATGTTCCGGCTTATGGAACGCAGTCGGTAGCCCAGATGGTTTTTGCGCACATCCTGAATTTTACACAGCATGTTGCTGCACATGATGATTCTGTCAAATCTGGCAATTGGGCCGATCAACCGGATTTTTGCTATTGGGAACATCCGCTGATCGAATTGTATGGTTTGGTGCTCGGGATCATTGGAGCGGGACGTATTGGCCTGGCTACCGCAAAACTGGGTAGGGCCTTTGGCATGAGAATTCTCGCCTATGATATGCATCAACCGGCTTCGCCTCCTGATGATATAGATTTTGTACTGTTAGACGAGCTATTGAGGAACAGTGACTTTGTTAGTCTACACTGTCCGCTTACAGCGCAAACCAGGAACCTGATCAATGAGGATAAGCTCTCCTTGATGAAACCCACGGCTTTTCTGATCAATACAAGCCGCGGCGCGGTCGTGGATGAAAAGGCTCTTGCCAGATGTTTGAATATGGATATAATATCAGGTGCAGGGGTTGATGTGCTCTCCGGCGAACCGCCTGAAAAAGATCATCCGCTCTTTGAGGCGAAGCATTGTTTTATCACCCCGCACATCGCCTGGGCAACCAAAGCGGCAAGAGAAAGGCTCATGCATATGGCCCTGGATAACCTGAAGGCCTACCTTAACGGGCGTACCCAGAATCAGGTGAAC
>CAYYLT010000228.1:0-5671 GCA_964472385.1 uncultured Bacteroidales bacterium | reverse complement strand
TGCTGGATACCCTCGAAAAAGTAGAAGAGAAAATAGACCTGTTTCTCTTTGATGGCCACGGTACGGCCCACCCCAGAGGTGTGGGAATTGCAGCACAACTGGGTTTCTTATTGGATAAACCCGCTGTTGGCGTAGCTAAGAATAAGTTAACCGGTACTTATAAAGAAATCGGCACACAAAAGGGAGCCACAAGTGCGCTGATGGATCAAGCAGGCAAAACCATTGGATTTGCATTGCGCACCCGGAATAATACAAATCCCGTATTTGTTTCCCCGGGCCATAAAATAGGAATGAAGGAATCAATCCAGCTTGTCATGCAATGTACCAGCCATTACCGCATACCCGAACCCCTGCGTAAGGCCGACCAGGAAGCTGAACGATACAAAAATGAAGGAGATATCTAAAGGTTGCTGAAAATATAAAACAAGAACGTTGAACTTCGCCAATAACAAAAAGAGATATCATTGATTGCAAAAATATGGTGTATTTTTCAGCAAACCCTATTGTAGCTTTGCTGACCAGTCTTTTAGTTTTCTGTTATCGGATTCATGAATCTGGACTTTTCCCACGATCCTATTTCCTTTGACAAAACCACTAAATACATACAAATGCTCATTATCAGGATTAATAGCAGTAAATCCTATTCTTCCCCCCTTTAACGCTTTGCTTTCAATGTTATACAAAATTTCCCCGGAATGGAGCTCCAAATATATTTCCTGAAATCGCTGATTAACTTTCATTTCAAAGTTTTGGTCTTCTGTTTCCCATTGCCATGTACCCCCAACCCGGGCAGGTACGATCCAACAAAAAATATCATGCCCTTGTAGATCAATGGATTCACTAATATCCTGCAGTTCTAATGCGAGCTCTATTTCCTCCAATCTGTTTTGTTGAGAAACCAACCATTCCGCCATATTCAAACTGGTATCTTCCATATTGAAAAGTTCATCAATAACCCTGTTGTCCAAAGCCATATCCGGACTAGCGGTTTGGTCCGGCTGACCCACAAGGCGTTTTGGAAAAAACTGATTTGAATCACCGACACGTATATGTCTGTCAGGCTTCCAGTCACCCATATCAAAATTATGGGACACGATCTTTGTACCTGGTTCTAATGTTTCCAACAGCCGGGATCTAAGCTTGAGGTTAACGCTTGTAAGCAGATACATGGTAATGACATTGGCCCTGCTAAAATCAGATTTAAAAATATCCGCTTGTAAAAAAATGGTCCTGTTATGAACACCTGCATTTACGGCATTCCTTTCAGCTTCTTTTATCCGCCGGGGATCAAGATCAAGGCCATGACCATAAGCTCCCCGGCGTGCAGCTTCAATTACAATTCGACCGTCACCGCAGCCCAGATCAATAACATAATCACCAGGTCCTACGTTAGCCACATCAAGCATCTTTTCAACCACAACATGAGGTGTGGAAACATAGGGAACATCCAATTTCTGAGCATCAACTCCTGAATATGAACCCAACATGCATATAATCGTTAAAATCATGATTCCTAACACCATAGCAAGCTTCTTAGATAATATGCTCATCGTTTAACCAAAATGGATCAATGCACATTTTGCTGGTAAATCTAAAAAAATATTTATGGTTTGGCCATAAAGTTGCCGGTTATGTGCTAAAAAAGTCTCTATTAGGCGACGCTGTAAATCGTACCTGACTTTATAGACAGATTACGAAACAGATGATGTGCTGCAGCTAACAAAAAATCATCATAAAAAGGCAAAGACTTTCGCGAATATCTGCCAATAACCCTGCAATTTGCAAATAATAAATGCATGCGTCCTATTTATTTTGAGCATTTTTAGCGTTTTCAGCAAACCCGAAGCAGGCGCCTACATCGCCGGCTTTCGACGCCTTGCATCTACCCAAAACCTGGCGCATGAATAATACAGGTGAGAGCCTTTTCAATTTCTTCTCGGATAAATTCATGAAAACTATTATCTTTGTGGGATTGTTAAAGGATCTTTTGCAATGGCTGAACAAGAATCGAACAACAAACGCAGTCTTCTTCAAAAATTAAGAAATAAGTACCGGCTGGTCATATTTAATGATGACACCTTTGAAGAGGTTTGGTTCATGCGTTTAAGCAGGCTTAACATTATTGCGGTAATGGGTGGGATGGCAATTATATTGATCATAATGGTTAGCTTAGTAATTGCTTATACTCCCATTCGTGAATTTATTCCCGGCTACCCCGAGGGCAATATGAGAAGAAAGATGGTAGAGAATTATCAAAAACTTGACTCACTGGAACAGGAGCTGAAACTGAGAACGCAATATGTTGATAACATCACAACGATCATGAATGGAGGTGTACCGAAAAGCCATACCCAGCCCAAGGATACAGCCATCAACAACCAGCATATCAGATTTGAAAAATCCAGACACGATTCGCTTTTGCGTCAGCAAATTGAACAGGAGGAGCAATATACCCTGTCGGTAAATTACCAGGAACCAGCCGGCAGAGACCTGTCCAGAATCCATTTCTTTAGTCCGTGCAAAGGATTGATAACCAATTCGTTCAATTCAAAAGAAAATCATTTTGGTACCGATATTGTTGCCGGGGATAACAATTTGGTAAAAGCTGCCCTGGAAGGAACTGTGACCCTGGCTAACTGGACATTAAAAACAGGATGGATCATACAAATTCAGCATGAAAATCATCTTATAACGGTTTATAAACACAACGCTGAATTGTTAAAAGATATCGGAGATCATGTTAATGCAGGAGATCCCATAGCCATCATTGGAAATTCTGGTGAATTGACCACCGGGCCTCACCTGCATTTTGAACTCTGGAGAAATGGAACTCCCCTTGACCCGGAAAAATATATCCATTTTTAAATTAACCTGTATTATATTAAAAAAACACATATATTTACATAAGCTATTGAACAATAAAGTATTATGCATGAATTTCAAGAAATATTGCTTTGATTATTTTACCGTAAGGGCATCAATTTTATGGCATATACTGTGTTCCCAAAGCCTCGAATTAGACACCAAAATATTTGGCTTTCTACATTTCACGGCTATTCAAAACTTAACATATGAATAATAGAGGTTAGAAACAGATCCATATATATGCGGACAAACAAAAACATCGCCATTTTAGGATCTACAGGATCTATCGGAACTCAGGCCCTACAGGTCATAGAAGCATATCCTGAAAATTTCGACATCAGTGTATTGTCAACAAATACCCATGTAGAGCTATTGGCAGAACAAACCCGAAGGTTTAAACCGAGAACGGTTATAATAGGAGATGCAGCAAAATATGACCTATTTAAGAGCCTTGTCGATGATCTTACCCTTAACATTTATACTGGCAGGGATGCCCTGGCAAAGGTTGTAGAATCAGATGATATTGATGTAGTATTGGTTTCACTCGTTGGATATGCCGGGCTAATTCCAACCATTCACGCCATTAAAAACGGAAAAGATATTGCCCTGGCCAATAAAGAAACGCTGGTTATCGCAGGCGATTTGATCAAATCATTAGCAAAAAAACATCAAACATCCATTTACCCAGTAGATTCAGAACATTCAGCTATATTTCAGTGTCTGGCAGGTGAAAAAAATAACAAGGTAGAAAAAATTTACCTCACTGCTTCCGGAGGCCCTCTATGGAAATTATCTGCCGACAGGATCGAACATATCACCAGGTCACAGGCTTTAAACCATCCCACCTGGAGCATGGGTGATAAAATCACCATTGATTCCGCCTCTCTCATGAATAAAGGTTTAGAAGCTATTGAAGCCCAATGGCTCTTTGACCTGAAACCCGAACAGATCGATATCGTTATCCATCCTCAGTCCATTGTTCACTCCATAGTCCAGTTTGTTGATGGCTCTATGAAAGCGCAAATGGGGCTTCCTGATATGAAACTGCCAATTCTTTATGCTTTAACAGCACCCCACAGATTAAAAACCAATTTTGAGCGTTTCAATTTCAAGGATTTTTCCAGGCTGACCTTTGAAGAACCTGATCTGGAAAGATTTCCCAACATAAATCTTGCATATGAAGCCATGAAACGGGGAGGTAATATGCCTTGCATTCTAAATGCATCAAATGAAATTGCCGTAAAAGCTTTTCTGAATGAACAGCTCGGATTTCATCAAATGTCAGGAATAATTGATAAAGCGATGCACCACATACCCCATATTGCCAAACCGAATCTTGAGGATTATATGCAGACAGATGAGCAAACAAGAGTTTATACAGAAAGTTTAATATTGAAAAGCAGAAAATAAATGGAAATACTGGTTAAAATCGCACAACTGATATTGAGTTTATCCATTCTTGTTATACTTCATGAATTTGGACACTTTATCCTGGCTAAATTGTTTCATACACGGGTTGAAAAATTTTACCTTTTTTTCAATCCCGGATTCTCCTTGTTTAAATTTCGTAAAGGTGAAACAGAGTATGGGATGGGATGGTTGCCCCTTGGTGGATATGTTAAAATATCAGGGATGATTGATGAATCAATGGATAAAAATCAAATGAAAAAACCGCCCCAGCCTCATGAATTCAGGTCCAAGCCGGCCTGGCAACGTCTACTGATCATGGTGGGCGGGGTGATGATGAATTTTATTCTGGCTATTCTGATATATGCTTCAGTGCTCTTTGTCTGGGGTGAACAATACTTACCTGCTGACAACATAAAATATGGTATCACAGCAGATTCCCTGGCTGAAAATATCGGATTTCAGGACGGCGACCAGATTATCGCCATTGAAGGTCAACATGTGGAAAGATTCAGGGATATTCCCAAACATATTTTACTTAACAAAGCCAACGAAGTGACTGTAAAACGAAACGGTCAACAACAAACAGTGCTTATCCCTGATTCGGTCTTCCCCCGGATTATCAATAATCCCCAGTTTATCTCTTTTCGATTACCCAGTGTTATTGGTGGGTTTAGCGATAATTCTCCTGCGAAAAAGGCAGGTTTGAAACCCGGCGACCGCATTGCGCAAGTTAACGGCAAAGATGCTCGTTTTATGGACCAGCTCAAAGACATTTTGAAAAACAAACAGGGTGAAGAAATCTCTGTGACTGTTGATCGCGATGGGATAACAAAACAATACAACCTAAAGACTACATCTGATGGACTGATTGGATTTTATGTGGGCAACCTCAACAACCATTTCAAAATGGAAAAAGTCGACTACAGCTTTATAGCAGCATTGCCTGCTGGTATCGATAAAGGCGTGGAAACCTTTAAAGAATATCTGCAACAGCTCGGGTTGATTTTCTCACCGGAAACCGGTGCTTATAAAGAAGTGGGCGGATTTATCACCATTGGAAAAATTTTCCCGGGTGTATGGGATTGGTATGCCTTTTGGAATTTGACCGCATTTCTCTCGATCATACTGGCTATACTGAACGTTTTGCCCATTCCCGCACTTGACGGAGGACATATTATGTTTCTGTTGTATGAGGTGCTCAGCGGACAAAAACCCAGTGATAAGTTTCTTGAATACGCTCAAATCGCCGGCATGCTCATCTTATTTGCCATCCTCATATATGCTAATGGCAACGACATTATCAAATTGCTGAATAATTAATGTTTGTCCATTAAGCCGGATACAAGTTAGCGCCTCCGAGTATACTGTTATATTTGTCCTAAAGTTTATAAATGTC
>CAYYLT010000227.1:0-5674 GCA_964472385.1 uncultured Bacteroidales bacterium | reverse complement strand
CCAGGCGTTGAATTGAAGGATCTCGGCAAGGGTCTTTTGCTCAATCCCATAGGTGATATTATTTTTTATCTGGGCAGTATTGTCCAATGAAAAAAACAGTAAAGGAAAAAATAAAAAAAATAAAAATTTTGAAATCATTTTTAATGGGCTGTTATATCAATATTAGCGCGATTATAATATAAAATTACAGAATAAAATTTAAAAAAGATGTTTTTTTTTATAACTTTTTTGATAAATTTGCGTTAGAATGAGGTGAACAACATTTCATTTTTGGTTAAACAATTGGGTATAAAAAGAAATTGTCCCCGCTAGCAGCAGGGACAATTTCTTTTTTTTTGATGATCTTTTAATCCGGGCTATTTAACAGGGCTTCCTTGAATTTGGATTTTCATGCCCTGTCCGCGTTGATTTATGATCATTGGAATGGTTTGTATCCCACGCTTCATCACGCCTAATTCATTCCCATGCTGATAGATTTCATGCTGTTGGCCAGATACGGGATTCTGGGGTGAACCTATTCTATCGAATATATAGTTCCAGTTACCTTGCTGATGGTAAATGCCTTCATTGGATTTACCATAAACACCGATATCCATAATATTGTCCCTCCCATTCTGGGTTGCTTGCATGTTGTTGTGCTTTCCATCCATCAGCAGGTACAGGTAATTTTCCTTCATCCTCACTGCAGCGAGCTCATTTCCAGGATCAGTGAGGCTCATTCTTTGTAAATCAGGCAGTGTTTTCAAAGGAGTAAAATTGAATGCATCGGTAAGCCCATTCCTTTTCTTAGTCCAATGGGGTCTGTATACTTTTTTGCCCGATTCCGCTTCAATTTCCTCAATGGTCATGTATCCATTTTGCGCAAACACTCCTCCTGCGTGCACACCAAACCAAAATAAGAGAAAAACCATCAAAAGGCGATCAATATTTACAGAACATTTCATTTTTGGCCTTTCGTTTTTAAACTATTAGTTAATTTTTGATGATTTTTCGTCATAGAAAGCAAAAAGAACAAACCTTTTATTAGGTGCATCACCTTTTAATTAAGGCTGTTGACTGATTGTGGCCTGATTTCCCGAACCATTTTGATATATGGTGGACAGGTTGCTTTGCCCGCGTTGGAATACGTCGGCACCGTTATTTGAGCCCATTTGGTCAATATCAACGGTGTTATACCAGTCACGTATATCCACACGCGCATTGTTACCATATCCATTTTGATCCACGTTCAGGTCCAGATAAGCGCCATGCTTTATTGTGCCTTCTACGAGGTTATCGGATCCATTCTGGCTGACAACAAGCTGTTTGGCATAATCTCCTTCATAGAAGAAGTTGGAACCGCTTCCGCTGAGACCCCTGATTTCGTTACCAGATCCTTCCTGGTAAAAGGTTAGATTTTTGCCCACAGCACTGGTGGTTTCATTGTTGTAATCTCCTTTTACCTGAACACGCATATCGTTGTTATTACCAATCTGGTCGGCTTCAATATAGTTTTGATTGTTTAGGTCTCCATCATATTGACTGCCATTGTCTACCATCATAATGTTGCCATCGCCTTTTTGGGTGCCCCAAAACTTGTTGCCGTCACCTTTCACCGAATAATGCATCACATTATCGTTGCTATGGTATGCATCTTTAAGTCCCTGTTTTAACCAGGCCTGGTTGTTTGATCCATCCTGCATCACTTCATTTTCATTACCATCTCCGAATTGATCGGACCATACATGGTTGTTATCACCCCGCTGAACGATATCGGATAGATTCTTTTCTGCTTCGCTATTGGCATTACCATCAAAATTTTCAGCTAAAGGGATATAAGCATCCTGATCCTGCTGAACAAAGTTATTCATACCCACCTGTTCTACCGAAGCTGCGTTATTTGATCCATCCTGGTTGGTATAGACCTCGTTTTGATTCCCTTCAATCATCTGTTTGGCTTCATTGCCTTTCCCTTCCTGGAAAACAACAGCTTTATTGTCACTGCCTTCAATCAGGGTAGTGGCCATGTTATCCTGTCCGGGATTTTTGGCAAATCTCCAGGGTAAATCTCGATGATTTCTGCCAGGTAGAGCTTCACCCGATCCGTCTCCATATTGCGCATGTTGCACCGTGTTGTTGTCTCCTGCTATTTCAACACTGGCTTCATTATCCTGCCCGATTTGATCGATTTGGGTGGTATTATCATTTCCCTCGTGCGTTGTTGTCGCCTCATTACTTTGAGCAACTACCATGCCGGTCATGCAAACAACCACGGCTAATAGACTCATTAATCTTTTCATAGGTTTATCTCCCTTTGGTTAAAAGAACTAATAAATTAAAATAGTATGGGAAGAGCAGAGAACTGCCCTCCCCTTATATTTTAATTTTAGTGCTGGCTTACGTTAATGGAATTGCTATTGCCAACAACCGAGTTCAGAGATTTGTTACTGTTAGACATTTGTTCAATGTCAATGGTATTGTTGTTACCCAGCACATCAAATCCGTCTTTTGTATACCAGGAGGTTCCTACGCGGTTGTAATCACCTTGCTGCAGAACGTCGATGTCGTTGTTGTCACCTTCGATATCACCGGAGGCATAGTTTTGATAACCATCCTGGGTCAGATCGATCTGGTTACCATCAGACATATCACCCCATTGTGTGCTAACAGAAATTCTGCTCCTGTTGACATCACCGTCAACATCAACTACTGCTTCATTGTTGTCACCATATTTGACACTCAGTTCGGTGTAGTTGTTGTCTCCCATTTGATCAATATCAACAACATTGTCATCACCTTTTTGTAATCCAGCAGAAGCAATGTTGCCGTTACCTACCTGCTTGGAAGTGAATTCATTGCTATTGGAGATGTAATTGGGATGACCCACACTTTGAGTGGAGCTGTTTCCATCACCATCCTGGTGAACATCAGTTATGTTTTCATCACCGTTGATGACTACGTTGGCAGTGTTGTCGTCGCCATAAGCCGGGCCGGACTGATAGATTTCGGTGAGGTTTTTGTCCCCGTTTTGATTAACTACCGCTTCAGCGCTGTGCTCTTGCCACATGCCTACTGTGTTTTCATTACCAGTCTGATCTACGTCAAAATAGTTTTTGTCATTGCCAAAAGGATCACCTGCTTTTTGAAAAGCAGCAGAACCTTGTGATCTTCCTCTGAGGATGTTTTTGTCACCAATCTGGTCGACATAAGCATCGTTTTCACCACCGGACTGTTTGATGGCACTTGCGTTTTCCGAACCATTTTGGGTTACGTAAACCTCATGATTCCAGCCCCATGAATTGATGTCGCTGCTGTTATTGTTTCCATCCTGATCGACCTCGGCTTTACTGCCACGGTCCAGGTCATAGTTAAAGCCCTGATCCTGAACAATGTCGCTCGTATTGGAGCTTCCATTTTGGTTCACAGTAGCCTCGTGTCCTGTTCCTTCTTGTTCTACATCAGATTCATTACTTTGAGCAACTACCATGCCGGTCATAAACATGACAGCTACCAATACACTAACTAATCTTTTCATAACATTTGAATTTTTGGTTAAACAATTTTTAAAGGTTTGAAATGAGCTCTTTGTTTTCATAATTTTTTCATTTTTGATTAAACAATTGGGCATACAATATTTTATTCGGTTAAACAATTGGGTCTAATTTATTAGTTACCATTTTGATTGATGTTGGTTTTGTTTCTGCTTCCCCGCTGCATCGTTTTGGCCTGATTGTTTATGCCTTTCTGCAGAATATCCACTTCGTTATATTGCCCTTGCTGATAAACGCCTTCCTCAAGGGCCGGCCCCACTATATTGCCTTCACCTTTCTGAAGGATGATCACATCGTTTTCCCTACCTTCCTGGTAAATATGGGCTTTATTTCCCTGGCCAAACTGGATGGTCAGGCCCATGTTCTCTTCGCCTTTGCTGGTGGCTCTGACGGTGTTACTTTTTCCTGCCTGTCCTGAGAACATATTGGAATTGTATGAATCCACAATGTTGAATATGGAAACATTACCTTCTCCATGTTGGATCTGTCCGGTGGACCATGAAAGCTCATCATTGTCATCTCTGGCACCGCTGATATTACTTTGGGCCTGATTGGCCATACCGCTTTGTACCTGTACCGATTTGTTGTTTTCCCCAATTTGCTGGATGTAAGCGCTATTTTCGTCCCCACTCTGGAGAACCCGGCTGGTATTGTTTCCTTGTCCTGTGCTTTGTGAACTCCCTTGCTTGCTGCCTTTCATGTATTCTTCCGCTTCGCGTACCACCTGATCGAAATTGTTGACCCATGAAATGAAAGATGATTTATCTACTCCCTCACTGAGTTTCATGCGTCCTGATGTTTTATTGTATTCCACCATTTCATTGGGATCCATTTCAACACGTTTCCCCAATTTGGGAAGATCCAGCATGATCTTACCCGACTGCAAGAATACCTGGGTACTTTGAATCAACTCTTTAACGGTAAATTCAGTTCCTACCACTTCGACGCGCACATCCTGGGCAATGACTACAAATTTTATTTTGCGGCCCTGATATACTTGTTCTTCAACCTGAAAATAAGCTTCGCCTTTTAGTTCTACCTTTCTTTCGGTGCCGTTTTCCCAATCTTCTGCAAATGCCAGTTGTGAATTTTCATTGAGGTATACTTTAGAACCATCCGGGAGGGTAATTTTTTGCTGCTCTCCTTTAGATGCAGCGTATGTTAGGGTTTGAGGCTTTTTTTGATCCGTTTTGCTTGTTTCATTGGGTTGAGATGAAGAAGCACCGGCAAGGGTTGTTTGTTGTTGCGTGGAATTGTCCGGGCTGGTTGCTTGTGCAGATTCTTGCAGTGTTTTTTCGGCAGTAGTGTTTGGTGAAGCAGTGGATTGGGACTCGCTGACGACCGCATTATTTTCCTGGGATGGAAATGTTGTAGCTTCCTTTTGGTTGTTCTCTGCAACCTGCGTTTGCTGATCTTTCCAGGAATGATAGAATAATCCTGCTCCTAAAGTGATCAGCATAAGAACGACTGCAGCAATTTTGGCCAAGGATTCAAAAGACAAAAATTTATTGCCGCTTTTCTGAGTGGTTTTGTTAAAATAGTCGGCTACTTCTTCAAATTGATGGTCAATTTCTTCCTGACTAACCTGAACCTCCTCGCCATGAAGCCTGTAAATAATGTATTGTGCTTCTTCTACTACCGGTTTCATCTGAGGATACCGGTATATCCATGCTCTCCATTTAGCTTCATTACCGGCATTGTCCATGAGCACCCAGTTCCTGAAGCTTTCATCGAGCACGAAATCTTCTACATTATATTCAGTATACTTCATTGGAGGAATTTTCAATAATTCAACTTTTGTATTAAGCTTTCACTAACTAAAAGGGTGAATCCTGTTCCGTGTGGACAAAAAAAACGGGAAAAATTGATTTTTTTTGAACGCATATATTAAATGATTGATATTAGGTTTTTTATGAGGTAGTTGCTATTCTGCTATTTGCATCACCCCCAAAACTTGTGAAAGATTTGGTTAAACTTGATTTTTTCATTCTTACCTTCTTTTATAAATTTGATATGCAAAAATTCGGTACCTGTTTTTAATATAAGCTATTAATTGCCCTATGATTATGTAATAAAAATTTCAGGGCTGTTCTATCCTGCATTATTCATGCGTCAAGTTTTGGGTAGATGCAAGGCGTCGAAAG
>CAYYLT010000226.1:0-5675 GCA_964472385.1 uncultured Bacteroidales bacterium | reverse complement strand
GCTTCGCTTTGCCGCCTCGTAGCTGATGCACTAAAGACTTTTTCAGCAAACCCTAGTTAATGCGGCAAATCCCCTGTTGTTATGATCATCCTCATTTACAGATTAAAAAACCATGCCGGTGACTGGTGCCGTTGGGCCTTTAATCAGCAAATGTCACCTTAATCCCTCCTTCTTTTTTGCTGATCTGAATGATCCCCCCCAAAATCAGTGGCATATTGAGTTCGGAATGTCCTGATGGGAAACCGGTCAATACAGGAAAATCAAATTCTTTTGTTGCATCAAGGATAATATCGCAGGCTGACTTCCCAAAGGGTACCGAATTATCTTTCATTTCCGTCATGCTTCCAACGATCAACGCCTTGAGGTTATTTAGCTTACCGGAAAGTTTGAAATTCATCATCATGCGATCAAGGTGATAAAGATATTCATCCACCTCCTCCAGAAACAATATGTTGCCATTTGTATCCATATCATAAGGTGTTCCGGAAAGGCTGCAGAGGACAGACAGATTGCCACCGGTAAGCTTTCCGGAGATCCGGGATTGATCCCTTAACGGAAAATCATTGTCCAGGTCATAGTGTTTTATATTCCCCCATAACAATGCTTTCAAATATTTCATCGAGGTATTTTCTTTAGCGTCTTTGGGAAAATTAACCGGCATTTCGGCATGAAGGGTTTTGATATTCAGTTTTTCGTTGATATAGGCATGCAAAACGGTAATATCGCTGAACCCCACCAGCCATTTGGGATGTTGAGCGAAATGACTGAAGTCAAGGTGCTCAAGGATACGAATGGTTCCATAGCCCCCACGGGCACAAAATATGGCTTTAACCTTTTCATCATCCAGCATTTGCTGCATATTCCGCGCCCTTTCCAGATCACTGCCGGCAAATTGATGGTACTGACTGAAAAGATTGGCTCCGGTAACCACCTTTAAGTCCCAGGCTTTGAATATTTTCAGGGCAGGTTCAACAGCTTCCCGCCCAATGCTTCTTGCCGGTGCAACTAAAGCTACCGCATCACCCGCCTGCAAATAAGGCGGAGTAATCACAGGATCGGTCTTCTTCATGAATGGATAAATGTTATCTGCGTTATTATAAGAGAATAATCTTGACTATATTTGTACAGTAAAAATAAGCATACAATCCTTTCAGAAAAAGAAAAAGATGAAGAATCCCAAAAGATATCTTGTTACCTCAGCCCTGCCCTATGCCAACGGGCCATTGCATATCGGACACATAGCCGGTGCTTACCTTCCTGCTGATATTTACGTACGTTACCTCCGGTTAAAGGAAAAAGACGTGGCTTTCATATGCGGTTCTGACGAACATGGGGTTCCGATCACACTCAGAGCAAGGAAAGAAGGTGTCTCCCCCCAGCAAATTGTGGACAAATACCACGAGATCAATAAAAAGTCGTTTGAAGATCTGGGTATAGCATTTGATATATATCACCGTACCTCAGATCCGCTGCACCATCAAACCGCATCAGACTTTTTCCTCACCTTATACAATAAAGGCGAATTCATTGAAAAAGCGGAGGAACAATATTACGATGAACAGGAACAGCAATTTCTGGCTGATCGTTATATTATTGGCACCTGCCCGAACTGCCATTATGAAAATGCCTTTGGTGATCAATGTGAGCAATGTGGAACCAGCCTAAGCCCCAAGGAGCTCATCAATCCGGTATCGGCGCTTTCAGGCAGGAAGCCCCAGCTAAAAAAAACCAAACATTGGTACCTGCCGCTTGACAGGTATCAGGACGAATGGCTTGAAAAATGGATTGACAGTCACCAGGATGACTGGAAAACCAATGTATACGGGCAATGCAAATCCTGGCTCAACCAGAGGCTTCAGCCCAGGGCTGTTACCAGGGACCTGGAATGGGGTGTGCCGGTTCCGATTCAAAATACGGAAGGCAAAGTGCTCTATGTATGGTTTGATGCGCCTATTGGCTATATATCAGCTACCAGGGCATGGGCTGAAAAACATGGGAAGGACTGGGAGAAATATTGGAAAGATAAGGATACCAGCTTGATACATTTCATCGGCAAGGACAACATCGTCTTCCATTGCCTGATATTCCCCGCCATGTTGAAAGCCCACGGTAAATATATCCTCCCGGATAATGTTCCGGCCAACGAATTTTTAAACCTGGAAGGAAATAAGCTTTCTACTTCCAGAAACTGGGCCGTATGGGTGAATGAATTTGTCAGCGTTTTTCCCGACAAAGCGGATGTGCTTCGTTATACCCTGGCAGCCAGCTTCCCAGAACAAAAAGACAATGATTTTACCTGGAAAGATTTTCAAATCCGCAATAACAATGAACTAGTGGCTGTATTGGGCAATTTCGTCAATCGGGCGCTGGTCATGGTCAAAAAATATTTTCACCGGAAAATTCCTGAATGCAGCGAACTGACAGATTATGACCGGGAAATCCTTACCCGTGCTGCCGCCATCAAAGAGGAGCTGGAAAATCGCATCGAAAATTTTAAATTCCGGGAATCAGTCAAAATAGCTATGGATATGGCTCGGCTGGGAAATAAGTATCTGGCCGATACCGAACCCTGGAACATCTACGATAAGGATCCTGAGCGTGTTCAAACCATTGTCAATATATCACTTCAGCTCACTGCAAGCATCTCCATTCTCATCGAACCCTTCCTGCCCTTTACCACTGAAAAGCTAAGGAAACTGCTGAATATCGGTAAGTTGAGCTGGGAGCTCGCCGGAAAACTCGATATTCTCGCTGTTGGCCATGAAGTAGGCAAACCCCAACACCTCTTTCAGAAAATAGAAGATGAAACGGTAGAAAAACAATTGCAAAAATTAAAAGAGGCCAGGAGAAAGAAAGACCAGGAAGCTCAAAAATCACAACCGGCCAAAGAACCTGTTGGCTTTGATGATTTTACCAGGCTGGACATCCGCATTGGAGAAATACTTGAGGCTGAAAAAGTTCCCAAAACCAAAAAGCTCATGAAATTAAAAGTGGATACCGGCCTGGATCAAAGAACAGTAGTGGCCGGCATAGCAGAACAATATGCCCCGGAGCAACTCAAAGGCAAGCAGGTAAGCATTCTGGTAAATCTCGAACCTAAAATAATCAAAGGAATTCAAAGCCACGGCATGATCCTGATGTCTGAAGATCCCCAGGGCAAACTATCTTTTATCGCTCCGGATGATAAAACACAAAAAGGATCGATCATCAGATAAAACAGCCCAACGCAACCCAGCTAAGCATAAAAACTGCATATGGATAAATCCGCAAACAAAAAAGCGCTGGGAAAAAAGGGCGAGGAGCTAGCTGTTAATTATCTGAAAAATGAAGGGCTCCGGATTCTGGAAACCAATTGGATTCACAAGCATAAAGAAATTGATATTATTGCTGAAACAGATAACTTTTTGGTTATTGTGGAAGTTAAATCAAGAAATATCAACTTTGTTGAATCTCCCGGCGAGATGATCAACAGAAAGAAACAATATTTTCTGATTGAAGCTGCTGAGGCCTACGTATTTAAATACAACATTGAAAAAGAAACCCGTTTTGATGTGATCATCATTGTATTCGATCATCAGCGGTCAACGATTACGCATATTGATGATGCGTTTCAACCCGGATTTATTTAGGTTTGTCGAGTGAACCAATATCTGGCTTTTTTGGACAACCGCCAATGACAGTCATTTCACCAGTATTATTCATAAAAAATACAGGTAAAACCACAAAAATCATGAAAAAATTTTTCGCTTTTTTTCTGCAGGGCTTATTGTATGTTGCACCTATCGGCTTAACGATCTTTATTTTATACAATGTCTTAAAATTCATGGATAATTTGTTACAGCCTTACATCAAACAAATTTTCCATTTCGATATACCGGGGGTAGGAGTGGTGGCCATCATAATTTTACTGGCTCTGCTTGGATTTATTGGGCAAACAATTATTGCCAAGCCCATCAAAGCTACTATGGGCAGACTGATGGAACGAATACCCTTCATGAAGCTCATATATTCGGCATTAAAAGACATCTTTACAGGATTTGTCGGCAAAGAAAGCAAATTCAACCAACCCGTGCTGGTAAAGGTTAATGCGGTATCAGAACTGGAAAAGCTGGGCTTCCTGACCCAGGGGGATGTATCCAACATTGGCGTAGAAGGGAAAAAAGCAGCAGTATATTTTCCCCACTCGTACAACTGGTCAGGTGAACTGTTCATTGTACCCTGCAAGAACATTACCAAAATCGACGGACCCCCGTCCGAAGTGATGAAATTTATCATTTCCGGCGGTGTGGCAAATTTTAATTACAATAAGCTCAATCATGAAAATACCGAATAACCTAAAGCTCTCTGCATACGCGTTTGCTTTATTCTCAACAATATTATGGCAGACCGCTGATGCCCAACAAAGCGTCCAACAACCCTACCCGTTTGAGGATCAGATAAGGCTGGAAACATCGCCTGTAAAAGACCAGCACAAAACAGGAACATGCTGGTGTTTTGCTACGGTTTCCTTTCTGGAGACAGAATTACTTCGCATGGGAAAACCCGCATTTGACCTCTCGGAGATGTTTCTGGTTCGTCACACTTACATGCAAAAAGCAAAAGATTATGTGATGTATCATGGTCATAACAATTTTTCACAGGGCGGACAGGCCCATGATGCCATAACAGAACTCAATCAACATGGAATCGTTCCGGAATCGGTTTATGCCGGCATAAACTATGACGGGCAAAAACATGTACATACCGGACTTATCGATATTTTAAGCCATTATCTGGATTCACTGGTTCAAATAGCTGAAGAACCCTTATCTCCGGACTGGAAACAGGAGTATCAAAACATCCTTAATGGCCATTTTGGAGCTATACCCGGACAATTCATCTTGAAAGAAAAATCTTTTAATCCCCGTTCTTTCCTGGAATATCTGGAGATTAACCCGGATAACTATATCGAGCTTACTTCTTTTACCCATCATCCCTGGTACCGGCAATTCGACCTGGAAGTACCCGACAATTGGGCTCACCAAAATTATTATAACCTGCCCATAGGCGAACTGCTCAAAGTAATGGATCATTCCATTAATTCAGGTTATTCAATTGTATGGGATGGAGATGTCAGTAACACCGGTTTCTCCCATAAACGTGGACTGGCTATGGTGCCCCTGGCCGATGAAGAATTGGACAAATTACCTGTTGAGGAGAAAAATATCAACCAGCAATTAAGACAGCAATTATTCCTGAATCAAACCTTAACAGACGATCATCTGATGCATATTACCGGAATGGCAAAAGATCAAGATAACCACAAATTCTATATCACCAAAAATTCATGGGGTACTGAAAGCAATGATTTCGGGGGCTTTCTTTATATGTCGGCACCCTATATCCGGTTAAACACCATTGCCATCATGGTGCATAAAGAAGCTATACCAGATGAAATTCGGAAGAAACTGGATTGCCTGTAATCCGGAAGCAGGTCAAAAATTGTACAGGCGGCATGTAGGAAGGGACAGAGAAGGAGATACAAAGAATTTGTATCAAACAAGAACCAGCAACTAGCCTGCATTATTCATGCGTCAAGTTTTGGGTAGATGCAAGGCGTCGAAAGCCCACGACGTAGTCACCTACTTCGGGTTTGCTGAAAACCTATCATTTTGGAAACAACAGATATGTTTAAC
>CAYYLT010000225.1:0-5684 GCA_964472385.1 uncultured Bacteroidales bacterium | reverse complement strand
TAAGGAATTCAAGAGGCATTATTATTCCCAGGCAATTTATCAAAATCCAGGTAAACCCAAAGAATCGTTTAAATAAACCGTTTTAAAAATTTCTTTACGCCGCTGCCAATTCTTTTAAAGAAACCTTTTCTTTTCTTAACCGCCTGTTGACCGGCTTGTTTTGGTTTGGCAGGTGGCTGCTCTCCGGTTTCCTTGACCTTGCATACTTTGTTTTCGCTTTGAACATTTGCGCTCACATGACCTTCATCATCCTTCTCTTCTTCAGTTGTCCGGAGCGTTTTCCTTGTTTCTGACTTTGTGGTATCTTCAGCATGAGCTTTTTCCGGTTCTGCTTCGGTCAAACTTTCCACCGTTTCCATAAAGCTTCCCATGTTGTTCTCGTCCAGCTTAACGGTATCCTTTTCTCCGTCTAACGTGCCGCTGAATAAGGATTTTTTGAAGCCCAACAGGTAGAAGATCCTGTGTTCGATGGAACTTTTTGATATAAAGTTGTAAATGTACACGTGTTGATTTTGACCCAGCCGGTAAATACGGGCTATTCTTTGTTCGAGCTTGGCGGGATTCCAGGGCAGGTCCAGGTTGATATTGACGTATGCGCATTGCAGGTTAAGCCCAAGCCCGCCGGAATCGGTGGACAGGAAAACCTTCAGATCCTTCTCGTTGTGATATCTGTGAATGATGCGCTTGCGTTCCTTTGTGGAAAGATCGCCATTCAGATAAACATAATCGATCCCTCTTTTTTCGAGCTCCCGGATCACCAGCTCAAACATTTTCTTCCATTCACTGAAGATCACTATCTTGTTGTCTTCATTTTCCATTACATTTTCCAGAAGCTGAGTGAGTTCCCCGATCTTGGTGTCATGGCGCTTCTTCTGATTGAGAATATACGTCGAATCACTCACCATCCTCATGCATGCCAGATTGATCAGCAGTTTTTGCCGTTCTTCCTCATTCAGAAAACCTTAATTGTTGCCTGTGCCCCTGGATATTCATAAACATCGGGGTAAACCCTGAAATAGGGATCTATCAGGGCAGCTTCCTGGAGGTAGCTTTCCATTTCAGGCAGTTTTTCCGGTTGTATGAATCCGGCCCTGTCGATAATGGGACGGAAAAGCTGTTTTATCTTTTCGCCGTTCGGACCTCCGGGTTTTAGCCCCAATCTCCTTACCTTTCCGTAATAAATGCTCAATGAGGAATAAGACTGGGGCTGGGTATGGTTGAAATAATTCCAGTTGGATTTTTTGTTTTTCAGGTATAAAAGCACATTTTCGATGTGTTTGCAGGTACCCAGACCGTTGACCCTGAAGTCGGGGCAGGAGCAAAAATTGTGGCTGTGTTCGTTATCCCTGATGGAAACTTTGTAGGTTTTTCCAGACTTGGGATTGAATACCTCAAAATACGATCTCGAAATACGTTAAGCATATTACCTGAGAACAGCAGGGGAATATTTTCATTCGGGGCCTTTGTGTTTTACTTTGTATTACCTGGTAGGTTAAATTTGAAGGTTACCAAACATTTCAAAGGGGAGTAACTGAAAATCCTTAAGAGTAGGAAAATTTAAAATTATCATAGAAATGAAACGATCATGAACTTTATTAATCGTAAATTACGCACAGGAGAATGATTAAAGAAGTTCATCGGGAGTTTCTGAATGTACCAAAATTTCCGGCATTTTTTTCAAACGACAAAAATCTTAAACAGATGAAAACGACAAAAATGATTATTATCATGAGCGTGACTTTGGCCTTATTTTCATGCCGCAGTGAACAAAAAAAAGAAACAACATCAGAGGATGTTAAGAAAGAGGCTAAAGAAGTTGCTGAAACTGCAAAAGATTATGCAATAGCAAGCAAGGATGAGTGGGTTAAAAAGTTTCAAAAGGTGAATGATTTGATTTCAGAGAATTTGCTGGACGTCCGCGAAAAATATGAGGAGTTCAGCGATGACTTAAAACAAAAACACAGGAATCAAATGAAAAAGATTGAAAAACAAGCCACTGAGCTCAAAGCAAAAGTTGAAGCACTGGAAGAGGCCTCAGGAGAAGAACGATCCAAGCTCAAAAAGGAAGTAGAAAAGCTTAAAAAATCCCTTGATAATAGTGTTGAAACTTTTAAAAAAGAAATGGAAGAGAAATAAAGTGATTACTGGATTGGATAAGATCGAAAAAAAAGCTCAGTGTTTCGGTTGAAACACTGAGCTTCTTTATTATGCAGCCTGATTATTGTATGGTATCCTGCTGACTTTGTTGTTTCAGTTGGTTCAGTGTTTCCCTCAGTTGTTGCAGAGAACTGGCGGCCTGATCGAAGTTCTGATCACCCATATTTCTTAAATAGGAGTTCAGGTATTCATCTGCATCCCGTATCAGCTCCCTGTCGGAAGAAACAGCCTCCACTGTCTCCTGTTCTTCTTCTCGTCCTTCTGCTTCTTTTTCTTCTGCTGCTGCTTTCGAGATCTTTTTTACCGGTGCCCCGGTAAATAAACCTTCCAATGCCTCCTCAAAGGAAGGGGCATAGCTGAGCTTATCCTCATGCATCAGGCAAACAAGCCTTAATTCCGGGTAGGCTGCAGTTTCTGATTGCAGGTATATGGGTTCTACATACACCAGGGTTTCACCTACAGGTATAGCCAGCACATTTCCTCTAAGCACACTGGAGCCGCGCTGATCCCACAGGCTTAACTGGCTGGAAAGTTCTGCATCCTGGTCTATTTTCGTTTCAACCTGCTGTGGACCGAGAATTCTTTTTTCCTTGGGAAACTTATATGAAAGAAATCGGCCGTAATTTTCACCATCACTCATTCCTGCGATCCATCCAATCAATACCTGGCGGTTTTTGGGAGTATATGGCTGAATGAGGGTGAATTCGGCTTGTTCCGAACCGGAGCGCTTCCACATAATATAGTAAGGGTCCACCGGTTTGATGGTGTTGTGGTATTTTTCGGTAGCCCGTATCCAAAGGTCTTCCTGGTTGTAAAATACCCTGGGGTCGTTCATGTGGTATTTCGCGTATACCTGGCCCTGTACCTGCAGCTTATCAATGGGATAACGCACATGGGAACGAAGCGCTTCCGGCATTTTGTCCTTCTCCTTCAGCAGACCCGGGAAGATCTTATCCCAAACCTGTATGATGGGATCGTCTTCATTGTATATGTAGTAGTCGACATCACCGCTGTAAGCATTTACCACTACTTTGACCGAGTTCCTCAGGTAGTTGACTCCGTGCAGATGAGGCGCCACATTATTGACCAGTTGCCTTCTCTGTTGGCCTTCTGAAAATTCGATCACTTCCCTCGAATTGTAGTGTTCACTGTAAGGGAATGAACTGGAGGAAGTGTAGGCATCGATGATCCAATAAAGCTCTCCGTCAGCCAGTACGGTATAGGGATCTTTGTCATATTTCAGAAAAGGAGCCACCTTTTTTACCCGGTCGCTGACCTGGCGGTTGAACATGATACGACTTGTTTTGTCGGCATAGCTGGAGAAGAAAAATTTTGTGCCGTCGAATTTCCATCCGTATAAGAATTTACGCCATAGGTTAGAAAGTTGAACTCCTCCTGAACCTTTGTATTTTGTATACATATTTTTTTCACCACTGGGGTAATCGAACTCTTCTGTTTTTGAATTGGCTATCACATGGGTCCGGGTGGCTTCCCCATAGTAAATACGTGGTTGCGTTACTTCTAACCCGGGATATAGGCTTACAGGAGGAATGTCTTTGATCAGCATGTTGGGCAATCCGTTTTCCGTAAATTCATTGACCCTGCTTAGGGTGATGCCGAAGCCGTGGGTGTATTTAAAACGACTGTTGACAAAGGTATTGCTTTTATCCGGAAGGTTGTTCAGCTCCATCTCCCTTGCCGAAACCATCACCTGTTGATACTGGTTGTTGATGGTATAACGGTCCATGTCCACATCCTCGAACTCATAGTACAGACGGATTTCCTGGAACTGGCTGTAAACCTGAAGCAGAGCGGTCCAGTCCCAGAGCCTGATATTTGAAAACACACTTTCGTTGCTGTCCACCAATTCCCGGCTGAATTGCCCTGAAGCCGCATACTGTTTTTCTTGAACGTCCTGCAGATTAAAACCGTACCGGGTGAATTTGATGTTGTTTTCTATATAGGGTCTTTCCTTGGATATCTCATTGGGTTCAACAACCAATCCCTGGAAAGCTCCGGGTATGATTGCAATAAAAAGCAACCAGGATACCAGCGTTAATCCAAACAGACTCCCGAATAAAGAAGGAACCAGATTATAAGGCTGAATCTTAAATTTCTTGAGGTAGCTTATTAACCTTCTTCGTGTAAGGGGTATGAAGAATAGGATTCCGGCAAGGAAAGTCAATACCACGGATATGATATATCCGGGCAGCTTAACATTGATATCGCTCCAGCCGGCCCCTGAAACCACGCCGGTATCGTTGAATAAAAGGTCGTATCTTGCCATTATTTTCTGGAAAGCAAGGGCTATAAAGAAAAGCGAACCCACAATCACCAGGGAACGTCCGATCTTAACTCCCTGTATATTGATCTCTTCATAGGAGGGCGGAGCGGCTTCGCTGTCCTGCGAATAGAGCGAGAGCAGGAGTGCTGCAATGGATATAATGAACGTGACGATGAAAAATGTAATGATCCCCTTGTAGAAAGGGAGTGAAAACATATAGAAGGATGCATCCTTGTTTAGAATGGGGTCGGCGATCCCTGCATTCACCTGGTTGAAAAACTGCAGGATCACTTCCCAGCTGGTCTGCCCCCATATTCCACCGTACAACAGTCCAATCCCCAGGGCGAGGTAACGGAAAAACAGGTTCTTTTTGTTGATACTGGAGGTGAATGCCCATACCAACAAACCGGAGATGACTGTACCTGCCAGGATAAGCCCTGCTTTTGTTCCGATCTCTACCCAGAACCGGTTGACAAAATCAACGGAATCAAACCAAAGCTTATCGCCCCAGAATGACATGAACAGGAATAATAAAGCAGTCAGTACAATAATACTGCTCCCCACATAGATGCTTCCTTTCTTCTGCCTTTGGGCGCCGAGATATATGAAGCGTATCCCGAAAAATAGGAGTATAAGAATGATAATTGTGTACATGATAAAAATTATTTGGAGTTTAAAGATACTAAATTATAGCAATATATTATAAGAATTGCAATAAAAATTCCATTTTCAACGGGCTTTTTGTAAATCAACCCGACGTCCTCTGTTGATGCTTTCCTGTCCAATAGATGTTGACGCTTCCTTTCATGGATTTTTTACACACATTTCAACAAACATTAAAAAGTATGTTTTATGAGAAGAACGATATAAAAAAATTCATCCTCCAGAGGGGGTTTCCCCCATGGTCTTAAACGATATTATGGCAACAACCGTTTTCGGTAGCTATCCCGAAAGAGTATGGAGGTCGGGGAGTAGGTGTTACATCAGGTGCTTTTAGTGGAAATATTGGTGTAGTAAGTTTTTTTGGCTACATCATCGGAGCCGTTATTGGGGTTTTCATTAAAGGATTGATCATTCTGATCCTATCTTATATTTGCAGCGGCAATAAGAATTATGAAGCCAATATCAGGGTAGCCGCTGCTATCATGGTTATTTTACCTGTCAATGCATTTTTGGGATTTTTTTGTGTTTTTCAGCAAACCCTGCTTCGAGGCTTTTGCAACGCAGCAGATGCCCAAAAATT
>CAYYLT010000224.1:0-5783 GCA_964472385.1 uncultured Bacteroidales bacterium | reverse complement strand
AATATATTATGTATAGCCTGTTGATTTTAAGGTTTTTTTTGTGTTTTTCAGCAGACCCTATTTTGTTATGAATGCATGTAATGCCTTTTTTGCAAGTGCGTCAATTTTGGGCGCCTGTTGCATTGCGAAAGACCCGAAGCAGGCATGCGCCGGTGGACTGTCGCTTAACCTTATCCGTAAAGGCGAAAGTTAAAAACGGATGGTAAAACCTCTATCCATTTATGGTGACGGGGATTGTAATACCTGGGCTGCAGCTAACGGTAAGGACATTGCTAAAGAAATCCGAATGACGCGATAGTTTGTTTGCTTTTTATCTGTTGAAGGGAGGCTTCGGATCATGATCCGAAGCCTCCCTTTTGTTTCAGGTATCCACCAAATGTCAAAAATCAAATTACTCGGATACCATATATTTCAATTTAAATTTCCGCCAGGTGCTCATAGACTTATACAGGGCAAGCCTGCAGTCCTGATCCACATTATAGCATTGTATTCCGATAGGTCCCTCATATCCATGGTCCCATAAAATCTTTACAACCTGATAAGTATTGAAAGTGCCATCACCAAGAGGCTGGATGAGCTGATCCCAGCCCATTTCTTTGGTATTGCCCGAATCAGCGCCATTGATGGAAACCAAAAATAAATGGGGTATCACTTTCAACAGTTTGTCTTTAAGGTGTTGTTCTCCTTCAGCTTTAAGAAAATGGCATACATTAAAAATAGCACCCACATTATCCCGGTCAATCATGTTAACCAGCTTGACTATATGATCAATTTTCTCGTAATAAAGCCATACATGAGGATAAAATGCGATTTTAACGTTATAAGGCGAAGCAAAATCGGCCAGCTCACCAATAGCACGGGCAACGATCTTATCTCCCTCGTCCTTTTTTTGTTTGTATTGGTCAGCCCTCACGATGATAGCTACAGTCAGATCACGATTCTTCGAATTTTTGATAATGTCTTTGATCTCTTCATCATAAGTAACCTCACCATCATCATTTAATGTCATACTCCAATACATCTGAGGCATGGTAAGCCCTTTAGCATCCAGGGCCGCCCAGCGCTGGTGGTAATTCTCTCCACTATGACCTTCCATGCCGTCGAATCCGATCTTTTTGATCAGCGCTGCCTGTTCCTCAAAAGATTCAGGCGCATTGGGCATTTTCATAGAATTGTTGAAACAAAAGAATGTATTGTCCAATTCCTTTTTTTGGGCAGTGGAAACCCCAAAAAACATCGTAACGGTTAAGGCAAACAATAAAATTTTTTTCATGGTAATTGATTTTAAATGTACATGGTTTATTCTTTTTTTCAATAAGCATTCAGGAATTTGATGCTGAATTGCATTATCTCTAGATACAAATCTAACCTGTATTCTTCATGCGTCACGTTTTGGGAAAATGCAAGGCATCGAAAGCCGACAACTTAGTCGCCTCCTTCGAGGCTTTCGCAACACAGCAGATGCCTAAAAATTAATGCACTCGCACAAAAGGCATAAAATTAAATTATGGTAAAGGCAAAAAAAACATCCATCTTTTCATTCTTTGGTCAAATCCTGAAATACTTCCTCCAGGCTTTTCTCTTTTTTTTGCATCGAAAGGACAGATATACCGGATTGAACCGCAAAATCAAAGATATATTGCCTGATATCCGCCTCCATTAAGCTTTCCAACAACCATTGCCGGTCACCAATTTTCTGTACTCTGCTAACCCCTTCAATGGTTGCCAGGATGCTTTCATGGATATCACGGTTGAATTCCACCTGCACTGTTTGCTGGTACTTTTCAAGTTTTGATGAGATATCCTGCACCTTATCATCGGCCACAATCTTCCCGTTGTGTATCACAATGATACGGTCACAGATGGCTTCCACCTCCTGCATAAGATGTGTGGACAAAAGAACAGTTTTTTCTTCCCCCAGCCTGGATATAAGGTTCCGGATCTCGGCTATCTGATTGGGATCTAATCCGGTTGTGGGTTCATCCAGTATAAGCACGCCGGGATCATGAATGATGGCCTGTGCCAGACCCATTCGTTGGCGATATCCCTTTGATAGCATAGATATCCGCTTGGATTTCTCTTTCTCCAGGCCCGTCAACCGGATTACCTCCCTGACACGCTCAGGTTTTTTTTCTCCCAACCGGTACAATCCCGATACATATTCAAGGTATTCCTTAACATACATGCGTGTATATAACGGATTGTGCTCGGGAAGATAACCAATGTCCCTCCGGATTTTCAGAATTTCCTCAAACACATTGCGCCCATTGATCCAAACTTCTCCGCTCTCCGGCATCATATAACCCGTTAGTATTTTCATGGCTGTTGTCTTGCCCGCACCGTTAGGGCCAATAAATCCTACGATCTCACCGGGTTTAACCTGAAAACTGATCCGGTCCAATGCTTTTTGGCTGCCATAGTATTTGTTGAGCTCCTTTACCTGAATGGACATATCACAAAGATTTTATCCGAAAAAATCAACCCATTTGATTTTACTAACCCCGTCTCCAACCCAATTTACCGGCTAATTTACCCTGTATTATTCATAAAAAATAAAAAAACCTTTACAAACAAAGGAATATTAGTCCTTTACTTATTATGCTCAACATTTCTTCTTTTTATGCATTTTTTTGAGTGCGCCAATTTTTGGGCATCTGCTACGTGGCGAAAACCCCGAAGCAGGCGACTACGGCCTCGGCTTTCGACGCCTTGCACCTACCCAAAACTTTGACGCATGAATAATACAGGTTTCAAAAATAAAAAGAATAGGAGAGAAAACTATACCCTTATTCCCAAAAACAATTTTGTGAAATCATATAATGTCCTTACATTCGCAATTTAACCTAAATCATATCGTTTTCATGACGGATAATCAATAGCAGATATGGCACATAAAGTTTTGCTCACACATCAATTGCCGGCGGAGGGTTTGAAATTGCTGGAAAGGGATTTTGAGATCAAGGTACCGGAAGACAAACATTTCTCAAAACAGGAATTAGAAGCTTTGATACCGGAATATGAGGTACTCATTCCGGTTTTTGGATTTGAGATCGGTCAAGATGTAATCGAAAAAGCTGAAAATCTGAAGATCATTGCTAACTTCGGAACGGGATACAACAATATTGATGTCAAGACAGCTACAGCAAAAGGAATTTTGGTTACCAATACACCGGAAACCGTTGTTGAACCAACAGCAGAGCTGGCTTTCGCCCTTCTGTTGGCATTGGTCAGAAGAGTCGCTGAATTGGACCGGAAAATCAAACATAAAGAAGAGATCCAATGGGAAGTGATGGCTAACCTGGGATATACTTTGGAAGGGAAAACACTGGGCATCATTGGCATGGGAAATATTGGCAAATCCATGGCCCGGAAGGCAAAATCATTTGGCATGAACATCCTCTATTACCGAAGAAATGCACTCGATTATACCGATGAAAGGATTTATTCGGCCCGTTATGCCAATCTTGACCAATTGATCAGGAAATCAGATATCATCTCAGTGCATACCCCATTAACGAAGGATACCCACCATCTATTGGGAGACAAAGAATTCATGAAGATGAAACCAGGGGCTTTCATCATCAACACCGCCCGGGGCGCAGTCATTCATGAAAAATCGCTTATCAGATATCTGCGCAATGGCCATCTGGGAGGCGCCGGCCTCGATGTATACGAATTTGAACCCCGGATCAGCGAAGAACTGCTGGAAATGACCAATGTAATCCTGGTACCTCATATCGGTACGGCCAGCTATGAAACCCGTGCCGCCATGACCGAAGAAGCAGCTTACAATATTATCAAATTCTATAAAGGGGTCAAACCACCTAATCTTTTAAATCCTGAAGTCTGGCAATAACATATCCATCCTGTATTATCAGGCAGGTCATTGTTTTGCAGATACATGAGCCATGAATTTCTCGAATAAACAATATTGTGAAAGTTTGATTTATCATCAAAAATTGGGAACCAGGGAAGTTCATGTCGGATCTATTCCCTTGGGAAACAAACATCCCATCCGCATTCAATCAATGACCAATACAGACACCAATGATTCTCAAGGCACTATAGCGCAAATCAAGCGCATAGCAGATGCAGGAGGGGATTATGCCCGGATGACCACACGAACTGTTAAAGAAGCCTATAATCTGGAAAACATCAAAACCCGTTTGCTTCAGCAGGGATATCTTATTCCGCTCATTGCGGATGTCCATTTCAATCCAAAGATAGCAGAAATTGGAGCATCCCATATAGAAAAGGTACGCATCAATCCGGGCAATTATGCCATAAAATATACAAAACAAGGTGCGCACCCTGAAAAACAAGAAGCCTTTATCCGTCTGATTGAAATCTGCAGGGCGAATAAAACGGCTTTGCGCATTGGAGTAAACCATGGCTCGCTGGATCAGCGTATCATGGATGCATATGGTGATACACCCCCAGGCATGACCGAATCGGCACTAGAATTTATAAAGATCTGCGAAACGCAGAATTTTCATCAGATAGTGGTTTCTATGAAATCAAGCAACACACGGGTAATGGTTCAGGCCAACCGGTTGCTGGTTCATAAAATGCTTCGCAGAGGCAGCGTTTACCCCTTACATCTGGGCGTAACCGAAGCCGGGGAAGGTGAAGAAGGGCGGATAAAAAGTGCCGTTGGCATAGGTGCTCTGCTCACCGATGGTATTGGAGACACTATTCGGGTAAGCCTGACCGAAGCACCGGAGAAAGAAATACCCGTAGCCCGAAAATTGGTCAACCATGCCCGGCAAAAATCGTCAAATACCAATCTTCCCCCACTCACCTCCATTCCAATCGATCCGTTTGATTATCAGAGAAGAAAAACAACTTCTGTGGCTATGGTGGGTGGTGAATATGATCCGGTAGTAGTTGGCGAAAAGCCTTTGTCAGGTTCACCGGCGGCCGACCTGATCATGATGAATCACCATGAGCTTCATGCCCATTCGGATACACCCGTCATAATCCCTTACAAGCAATGGTTCAGTGCCAATCAACCTGAAAAAAAATATCCCCTTTTTCCTTCCATCAGTCACTTCCTGAGTTACCCCGGCGAAAAACCTGCAAATTCATTTATTTGTGCCTCCATAGAGGCATTAGATCAATTGGCCGATCTTAAAACCTATCATCATGTAGTATTGCTCCTGAAAGCAAATGCTCAAAATCCCACTATCGAACAGCGCAGATTTATCTTTGAGATGATGCATCAGGGATTGCAAATCCCCGTTATCATCCGGGGATCATTCCAGGAAAACAATTTGGAAGACCTTCAGCTTAAAGCTGCTTCTGATCTCGGTCTTCTTTTCATCGACGGGCTGGCAGACGGATTATACATTGAAAATAAAGGCTCTATTGCGGAGCGGGAGATCATAAACCTCTCATACGGCATACTGCAAGCCAGCCGTAGCAGGATTTACAAAACCGAATTCATTTCCTGCCCGGGTTGCGGTCGTACCCAGTTTAACCTGGAATCAACCGCTGCAAAAATAAGGAAACGGATGGGACATCTGAAAGGGCTTAAAATTGCCGTGATGGGTTGCATCGTTAACGGACCCGGCGAAATGGCAGACGCTGACTATGGATATGTCGGTTCTGGACAGGGTAAGATTACCCTTTACCGAAAAAAACAGGTCATCAAAAAAAACATTCCCGAAGATCAGGCCGTGGAAGAACTGGAAAAACTGATAAAACAATATGGGGACTGGAAAGGTAGTTAGGGTCTGCTGAAAAACACAAAAAAACCTTAAAATCAACAGGCTATACATAAT
>CAYYLT010000223.1:0-5818 GCA_964472385.1 uncultured Bacteroidales bacterium | reverse complement strand
AGTCGCCTACTTCGGGTTTGCTGAAAACCTTTCATTTTGAAAACAACAGATATGTTTACCCTGATTGTCAACAAAAAAATGACCGTTGGCGCTGTATGCTGAATCCTGACTGAAGCTTCGGCTGGAAAGCAATGACAAAAGGACAGCCAGGATAAAAGCTACATGCATTTTCATCTATTAAGTGTCTATTTGTTAATCTATACCCTTAATCATGGAACGGCCATCATTGTTTCCCGAATATTTTAAACAAATTTTCATAGCTCCCTAAATCAAGGCAAGTGCCTTTTTGAAAAGCAAGACCTTTCACCTTAATCCCTATATTTAGGGCACCATTGATCA
This sequence comes from uncultured Bacteroidales bacterium, assembly GCA_964472385.1. GTDB lineage: Bacteria > Bacteroidota > Bacteroidia > Bacteroidales > UBA12077 > JAGXLC01. Next base: position 5,479 of record CAYYLT010000223.1, on the reverse strand, counting down.
CATCACTGAAAATAGGCTCTCTGTAATGGCCTTTAGGATCCTTTATTCTGCCATAGGGATCTTTTTTTAAACCATCAAGAACAAAGTCTTTCAGATACTTACTGAAAGAAGTGTTCCAGATGCTGATGCACCAGGCATATTGAAGGAATGAACTTTCGGGTTTTATTTCTATACGGTTTACATTCCAGTTCTCGTCTACTTCAACCATATCCCACTGTGATTTATCTTCAACTTGAAACAATCCAATCATCATATCTGTTTTTTCTCTTTCATACGCTCTGCGTAATTGAAGGAATGCATCTTTGGGTTCGAACAAAATGTCTGGAAAACCCATAGCGATGGTATCATCCGGAAAGAATTCCAGTGCTTCGTAAATGGTAAAGGGCACTCCAAATGGCATGCTTCGAATCAGGTAACCCAAATGAAGGCCATGTTGGGAACCATTTTGGTAATATTGAGGAATATCCCATTTGCCTTCCCGTATAATGAAAAAAGCTTTCTCGATTGCTCCCTGACGGAAGGTTTCGATAAGATGTTCACTAAGTATTCTCAGCTTTTTAGGATCATCATTCAGCCCAATAGTCAGCAATTCTTTGCTGGAGGGTATGGTGGACAATCGTTTTGCATATCCTGCAGCCGGAATGATCCCCGTAATATTCGTCTCATTCATGCGGATTAAAATGAAGTGTGTTTGATGTAAAGATCTGTTATTTCTGCTATAGTTGGTGTTCGAAGAGATTGATTTTTTTGCTGATTTCTGCCTCCCTTCATAGGAAAAGGGCATTGTTATTTACAATCAAGCTTTCTGCAACAAGTTGCTCTATTGCACTTGTTTTACCTGTTATGAGTTTATTGTTGCCGTTAGATTTCAGGGAGAATTAAATTTCTTTTAACAGTTGGCACTCAACTAAATTATGCGCAGCTTTGAGAATGGTTTCAAAACACATACCTGATCTTTCCGCTATGCCAAGCAGATCATGCGTGCCATCGGAAAAATTCAGAACCCACAATGCTGCCATTTGTAAGGCTTTGCTTTCATTGCTGCCCCCTATTTTATCGTACAATCCTCTTTTGCCCAGCTGGGGTTCGCATTTGGGATTTGTGTTCAGATATGTTGTATTGTTTTCTATGACTTTAAAGATTTCCAGAAATGCAATAATGGAATCAACCAGTTGGGTAGCATGAATAAACTGCTTATTATCTGCTGAGGTATGATATTCCTGAAAAGACGCAAACAATGAACGGGAAAGTGCTCCTACGGGCATATTGAAACCGGGAGAACAATATTGCCTTTCATCATACCCATAAGGGAAAAAGTCTATAACCTTGTGATCTCCATCCAGATGATTCAATATATGTGCTGCTGCCCGGTCAATATCTGCATTTCCGCTTCGGCTTTTTTTGTAAGTGAAATCGGCTTTATCTCCAAGCAGGGAGGCAACGAGGCCGTGTTTGATAAGGCTTGTTTTTCTTTCGTTTCGGCTAAGCCAGGTTATGGAACCAATTGTGCCCGGTACAAAAAGGAAACGATAGGAATATCTGGGTTTTATACGTGAGAGATGCCATGCAAGTGAAGATGCAACGGCAATGCCTGAAAGATTATCATTGCACATTGACGGATGACAGACATGGGTGGAAATAAGTACCTCCTCCTCCGTTTCGCCTTTTATTAAATATTCTCCATAAGTTAGGGACCCTTTCTCCAGGGTAGAATCAATGTATACTTGGTAATTGCCGGGTTTAAGATCTTTGTATTTGGCATATTCTATACAAAATCCCCAGGTTTCTTTATAATATGAAGTTCTGTAGGGTATGGCTTTTGGCTGTTCGGGCAAAGTGAATAGGTGTTCTTTTAGTTCTTCAAGGGTTACTGATTTATTAACCGGGATACTGTAATTCAATACATGCAGGTTATGTTTGGTGAAATCGATGATTTTATTTCCTTCCGGATCAATCACATAGGCATCCCGAATGTTCCATTCTTTGGGAATAGTCCAGTCAAAAACTTCAGTGCCTGTCGCTACTTCATATATTTCTACAGGAATTATCTTTTTGAGTATGGACAAGCTTTTTCGAACTCCATTGCCCGTAATGCTGCGGCAAATCGGATATAAATCATCGATCAGTCCAAATATCTTTTTCCCGAAATGATCTTTGTTTTGGATTAGCTCCTGGATGATGGATTCCATTAGAAAATCTTTTTTTGCGGGATAAATGTAACAAATTGTCCGTTCCAGTCTTTGATATAAGCAAGCTGGTCCGATATTTCATCCTTCAGGTTCCAGGGCAGAATGATCACATAATCAGGCTTGAACTTGCTTATTTCTTCTTTACCAACGATGGGTATGTGACTGCCGGGCAGAAATTTATTCTGTTTATGCGGTGAAGCATCTACGACGAATGATATGATATCATTTCCTTTCACACCGGCGTAATTGAGAAAAGTATTGCCTTTTGCGGCAGCGCCATATCCGATAATTTTTTTGTTCTCCGCTTTAACCTGCAGCAAAAATTTCCATAATTCATATTTGATTTGATCTACCTGATCCTGAAAATCTTCATAATATTGTTCCGATGTTATACCCATGCCTTCTTCCCGGGCAAGCAATTCATGCACCCTTTCCGTTGTTTCCAGGGAAGTATTGTTCATATGTTTGGCAAAGATCCGCAATGATCCGCCATGTGTCGGAATCTCTTCTACATCGAATAACTCCAGGTCAAAATGGTTAAAGATCCTTTTTACGGTTGTAAAAGAGAAATAGGAAAAATGTTCATGATAGATGGTATCGAATTGAACCTGGTCAACAAGCTTAACAAGATGAGGAAATTCCATGGTAATGATTCCTTTTTCTTTCAGTGCGGTTTTCATACCACGGACAAAATCATTCACATCGGGCACATGAGCCAGTACATTGTTTCCAACAATCAGATCAGCTTTTTGATTCCTGGCTGCCAATTCTTCTTTGGCAAACTGATAACCAAAAAAAGTGGTTATGGTCTCTATTCCTTTTGCTTTAGCTACTTCAGCTGTATTTTCTGCTGGTTCTATGCCCAGCACGGGAATACCTTTTTCCTTAAAGTATTGTAGTAAGTATCCATCGTTTGAAGCAATTTCTATTACAAGGGAATTTTCATCAAAATGGAATCTTTCTATCATTAGATCTGCGTATCTTTTTGAATGCGCCAGCCAGGTTGTAGAGTAGGAAGAAAAATATGTGTATGCTTCATCGAAGATATCTGTTGCTTTCTTCATCTCATCAATCTGTACAAGTTGGCAATTGTGGCATACAAATATTTTCAGAGGATAAAAAGGTTCAGGTTCATTCAATTGATCTCTTGTAAGCAATGAATTTGAAGGTGGAGAATTGATTAAATCACAGAACACATGTTTTAATTCTGTGCCACAGTGGCGGCATGTCGTGTTGTTTTTCATGGTATTATCAGATATGCTATTCATAATGCTATATGTTTATTAATTAGTAGATATATCTAAAATCGAAAACCTGTTTTTGTTCGATGGCTTCTTTTTTGTCAATGAATTCTTTCCATCCGGTTAAAATGACCACGTTGTCCACATCATCCAATAATCTCTCCAGGCTATCATAATAAATGATATTCAGATCGGGATAAGCTTTTTGAAATACAGCATTGGAAATGGGATCGTATGCATAGATATTGGTAAAACCTCGGTTAATTATTTCTGTAATGATTCTTTTTGTGGGAGTAATTCTAATATCATCAGAGCCAGGTTTAAATGAAAGCCCAAGTATACCGATAGATGCATCCTCGTTGAGCTTTTGGCGTATGATATCGGCTACAAAGGTTTGGATTTGCATATTTACATCCAAGTTTGCCTTTAATATCCGGGGTTCATACCCCTTTTGTTTTGATATACTGTAAATCGCTAACGTGTCTTTGGGTAGGCAGTATCCACCATATCCACATCCGGGATATACATATGTAGCCATATTTGCAGGTGATCCTGTCCAACGTTTGTCTTCATGCAATACTTTAAAGGCTTGTCTTATGTTAATATCTCCAATTTGATGTGCAATCATTGACATTTCATTTGAATAACTAATCATAGTGGATAATAAGGTGTTGGACAGGTATTTTATGAATTCGGCTGTGTTAAATGATACAAAATGTACTGGTGCATCAAAGGGACTATAGATCTCAGATAAAATCAAGCGAGCAGATTCCTCTTCTACTCCAACCACAATTCTATCAGGTTGAATGAAATCTTCCCAGCAATGTCCTTCTCGCAAAAATTCAGGATTTGAGGCAAGCCCGATATTACATTTATTATCCTTCATTTTTGCTTTCACGTATGGAGTTATTTTTTCTGCTAAAGTAGAGGGTGGCACTGTTGATTTGATTACTATTACCTTATATTTGTTTGATTTGACCTTTGTTATGTTGTCAATGGCTTGGAAAATATAGGTCAGGTCAGCATTTCCATCCTCAGTTGAGGGACTCCCAACACAAATAAAAATTGCCTTGCTATTATTGATGGCCTCTTCAAATGGTGGGTTCAGAAAAAAGTTTTGATCGATAGTTTCTTCTAAAACTTTTTTAAGATGGGGCTCATGGAAAGGTATTTCAAGCCTTTGAAGTGATTGAATCCTTTCTTGATTGATATCAAAGCCATAGGTTTTGAAACCTTTTTTTGCAAAACCTAATCCAGTAGTTAGTCCTACAAAACCTAATCCTATGATTGTAATCATGATAGTTCTCCGTTATTGATTTTTAAAAATTCTAAGTATCTATAAATGCCTTCCTCTACCAAAATAGTGGGGTTATAGCTTAGTATATTCTTGGCTTTTGCGATGTCTGGACATCTGCGGTTTGGATTATCCGTAATGTAATCTTTATCATGCGATTGAGTAAATTGTATATTACCCTGATAATTCCAAATATCTATACCATGCCTTAAAAATACTTCAGAAAACATTTTTACAGATATTTCGGGCTCATTGATGCCAATATTGAAAACATCAAATTTTTCATGCATCAAAACCTTAAAATATCCTGTGATTGCATCGGATATGTAACAAAAAGTCCGGGTTGGACTTCCATCAGACAGGATGTTCAAGTCTTGTCCATGTACAATTGCATAGGCAAAATCAGCCGGCAACCTTTTGTCATAGATACTCATTCCAGGACCATAATTATTGAAAGGTCTGGCTATTCGAATTGGTAATCCATAAATATTATTGTAAATCCAGCAGATGGTTTCTCCAAACCTTTTGGCTTCATCATAACATGCCCGGGGCCCCAGGGTATTCACATTACCTCGATAATCCTCTTTGGTAGGGATAAACTCAGGGAACGGATCTCCGTAAATTTCGCTGCTTGAGAGGAATAGAAAACCTTTGATATCTTCTTTTTTATAAAAGCCGAGTAATCGGCGACGTCCTATAATGTTGGCATCAATTGTTTCAGCCGGAGACTATCTATAAAAAGTTGGTGAAGCTAT
>CAYYLT010000222.1:0-5837 GCA_964472385.1 uncultured Bacteroidales bacterium | reverse complement strand
ATGAGGATATCGACTTAATTTTTTTGGATATTGAAATGCCTGAAATGTCAGGTATCGACTTCCTTAATACGGTAAAAGACCTGCCTCAGATAATAATCATTTCTTCCCAGGAAAAATATGCCCTTCAGGCATTTGATTATGATGTTGTGGATTATTTATTGAAACCCATTACCTTCAGCCGTTTCTACAAAGCTGTTAACAAAGCAAAGGATAACTTGAGCTATTCGGAAGAACAAAAGCAGGAAAGTGATGAGATTTTTATTAAAAAAGATTCGGCTTTGGTGCGGCTGAAATATGATGATATTTTATGGTTAGAAGCCATGGAAAATTATGTGGTTATCCATTCTTACGAGCAGAAATTCACCATTCATTTTACCATGAAGTCTATTATTCAGCAGCTTCCTGCCGATCAGTTTAAAAGAGTACACAGGTCTTATATTGTCAATGTCAGAAACATCGATAAGATAGAAGATAATTATATCATCATCAACCCCAAACGCGGTCAAAAAAGCATTCCCATAGGAAAAGCCTATAAAGAACAGTTTTTGAAAGAGCTTAACCTGATCGGAAAATAGGTTTGCCTGCAGCATATTCCCTGGTCTTTTCGGGTATAGAACAAACACCTCAGTTTATAGAAAAACTCTATTTATAATGAATATTCAGCCTCTCAAAACCTGACGGATGAATACATCAGGATATTTCCTCATCACATGTGAATGGAGATAATATTTTCTATCTTTGAACTTTCTTGTGGAAAGATGACCACTTATAATGAAGTGCCTTGATTTGGCCTGCATCAATTATACAGGTTAGATCCGGTTTTTGGCCACTGAGTGGAAAAAAATTGCATGCCTATGATCTCTATGGAAAACGTTGGCATAGCCTATGACGGTAAGGTTTTGTTTGAAGATGTATCCTTTATGCTTCAGCAAAAAGAAAGCGTAGGGCTGGTAGGGAATAATGGTTCAGGGAAGAGCACCCTGCTGAAAATAATTCATGGTCAAATTGAGCCCACAACTGGCGCTGTTCATATTTCTTCAGATCTTAATATGGGTTATTTGCCCCAGCATATGGTTCATAATGAGAACCAAACTGTTTATTTGTCAGTTTTCCACGGGCTGAAACAAATTTCAGCACTTGAACATGACATCAACAAGATCAACCAGGATATTTCACATCGACAGGACTATCAATCCGCGGCATATGCCGATTTATTGGATCGGCTGAAAACCAAAACGGAAAAGTATCATTTACTGGGCGGAGATAAAGTTACAGCTTTGATAGAACAAACTTTAACGGGACTGGGTTTTGACAAAGCAGATTTTCACCGCCAACTTTCTGAATTTAGCGGGGGATGGAAGATGCGTGTAGAACTTGCAAAAAATCTGTTGAACGAACCCGATGTATTGTTATTGGATGAACCGACCAATCATCTGGACATCGAATCCATCAGATGGTTCGAGAAATATTTGATGGGTTACAGCGGGTCAGTCATCCTTATTTCCCATGATCGAGCCTTTTTGGATAATGTGACAAACCGTACGCTTGAAATTTCAAATGGGCATTTGTTTGATTTCAAGCTACCCTTTTCGCTTTACAGAGTTGAAAGGGAAAATATCAGGCAACAGCAGCTGGCTGCTCAAAAAAATCAACAGAAGAAGATCAAAGAGACAGAGGCATTCATTGAGAAGTTCAGGTATAAAGCCAATAAAGCCTCCCTGGTTCAGTCGCGGATCAAACAGCTTGAAAAGATGCAAAAGGTTGAGGTGGACGAGGAGGAAAATAAACAGATAAATATTCGATTCCCCGATGCACCCCGTTCAGGCCGGGAAGTGGTTAAGGCTTTAAACGTCGTGAAGCGGTATGGTAATCATATGGTTTTAGCCGATGTGGATTTTCTTTTAGAACGGGGTGAAAAGGTTGCTTTTGTGGGAAGAAATGGTGAAGGTAAGACAACCCTGGCCAAAATACTGATCGGGGATACGGATTGTGAGGGAACGGTTGATTTGGGATATCATGTGGATATCGGATATTATGCACAAAATCAGGATGAACTGCTGGACCAGGAACTGACTGTATTTCAGACCCTGGATCAAATAGCAGCAGGAGAGGTCAGAAAGAAGATTCGCAATATTCTGGGAGGATTTTTATTTGAGGATGAAGCAGTGGATAAGAAAGTAAGTGTTTTATCCGGGGGAGAAAGATCAAGGCTGGCGCTTGCCAAATTATTGATTCATCCTTATAATTTCCTTATTCTTGATGAGCCTACAAATCATCTCGATATGCAGTCAAAAGAAATATTAAAACAGGCCTTGAATGATTTTGGCGGAAGTCTGGTTATCGTATCGCACGACCGGGATTTTCTGGATGGTCTGGTTTCAAAGGTATATGAATTCAGAAACCGGAAGATCAAAACCCATCTTGGCGGAATATATGATTTTCTGGAAAAAAAGAATATGGAGGAACTGGATGAGATGAATGGCCGGGGTTTAGTTGAGAAACACTCCAAAAGAAATAACGGGAATACCGGGAACCAATTAACCTATCAGAAAAGGAAAGAAATCAATAAGCAGGTTAAAAAAGTAGAAAGGCAAATTGCACAATGTGAGCAGCAAATCGCAGTGCTGGAAGAGAAAATTAACAGGATGGAAAAGCTCATGGCTAACCCTGACAAACAAAATGATATAAATTTTTATTCGGAGTATGAAAAAGCTAAAAACGCACATGAGAGAGAATTGAAAAGGTGGACCGAATTGCAGGAGCAACTTGAGCGATTAACATCCTGAATTGTATCCTGTATTATTCATGCGGCAAGCTTTGGGTAGATGCAAGGCGTCGAAAGCCGGCGATGTAGCTGCCTACTTGGAAGCTTTCCCATCGCAGCAGGTGCATTGAAATTGACGCACTTGTAAAAATTAAACAGATGAAACCTTTATGCACCATACCTTTGCAACAAGAGCATGTATAAACATGAAGGTTCCATGGCGATACTTACCGTTCGCATGCGGCTTCTTAATAGGCCAACGATAATTCATTTCAGATGGATCCGATGCATAAATCATTCATTTACGGGCTTCGACCGGTACAGGAAGCTATAGAATCCGGGGCTCCCATAGATAAGGTGCTTATCAAAGAAGGCTTGAAGCATGGCTTTTTCAGAGCATTTTTTGCTGCAGTCCGCAAATATGAAATACCTTATCAGTTTGTGCCTCAGGCTAAACTCAATAGCATAACCCAAAAAAATCACCAGGGTGCTGTTGCTTTGATGGCTCCGGTTGAATTTCAGCACATAGAAGATATTATTCCCGGTATATTTGAAAAAGGAAAAGTTCCTTTTATCGTATTGCTGGATCAATTAACCGATGTAAGAAATTTTGGTGCTATAGTTCGTACGGCTGAATGTGCCGGGGTTCATACCATTGTGATCTCCGGAAAACATTTTGCCCGTATTGGGCCGGATGCTGCCAAAACTTCAGCCGGGGCACTTTATAAAATTCCTTTATGCCGGGTTTCCAGTTTAGCTGCATTGGTTGATTTTCTCCAAAAAAGCGGTATTCAGGTGGTCGCTGTTACAGAGAAAGCCTCAAGCAATTATGTTAACCTGGATTTTCAGATACCCACAGCATTGGTTATGGGCTCTGAAGATCAGGGTATTTCAGCCTCCTTATTGAAGAAAATTGATCAGGCTGTAAAAATTCCTGTTAATGGAGATTTGGCATCGCTGAATGTTTCGGTAGCTGCTGGTATTATGATGTATGAAGTGGTGCGCCAACGAAATCTTTCTTTGAATAGGGGTTTTCAATCGTCCAGCGATTGATGCCCATATTGGCGGCCGGTAAGTGATCGAAAATCATCCCCGGATGGATTTTGAAATACCCTGAGTTCAAATTCGGAGACTACAGCCAGGATATGATCAAAAATATCAGCCTGTACCAGTTCGTATAGTTTCCATTCAACCTCTTTACTGAAACAATAGATTTGGATCGGTAATCCCCGCTCTGTTGGTTGCAGATGTCTTGCCATAATGATATAAGGCTCCTGATTGGGATGAATTTTAGGGTGTTTTTCCAGATAAGTCTGGATATATTTCCGGAAAACCCCTACATTGGTTAACCTTCTTCTGCTTACGGTATCTTCATCTGTTATGCCCTGGGCTTTATTGAATTGCTCAATTTCCGCTTGCTTAGTAATGATGTATTCGCGGATGAGTCGGAATTTTTTAAACTGTTCCAACATGTCTTCCGTACAGAAAGCAATGCTTTTGATATCGACATATAGGGCCCGGGCAATCCTTCTTCCTTTGCTCTCCTGCATGCCCTTCCAATTCTGGAAGGATTCATTGATCAAAGCATAAGTGGGGATGGTGGATATTGTTTTATCCCAGTTCCTTACTTTGACTGTGTTGACCGTGATATCAATAACCGTACCATCTGCATTCCTGCTTGGCATAGAGATCCAGTCGCCGGGTTTGAGCATTTTATTGGCCGATAGCTGAATGCTTGAAACAAATCCAAGGATGGTATCGCGAAACACCAGGATTAAAACAGCAGCCAGGGCACCCAGGCTTGCCAGGATACCGGTAGGTGTTGTTCCCAGAAGCTTTGAGAGAATTAAGATACCCCCTATTGCATGCACGATAATTTTTGTAACCTGAATATAACCTTTGATGGGGCGTTCCCGGGAGATGGGAAGGGTTTGATATATATCATGTGCAGAGCTGAGCAATGCATCCATGGTGAGCAGAATGATCAGTATGACATATATATATATGCCCTGGATGATCACGGACGACACCTGTGGAAAATCCGCCAGAAGCAAGTTAGCTGCAAAATAGATGACCAGAGCTGGCGCTAAATGCGATATTCTTTGAAGTACTTTCCTTTGAATGAGCAGATCGTCCCATTGGGTTTTACTTTTACGGACAATTCTTTTAATACTGACATTCAGTACATTTTTTGTGATATAATCTGCCAGGTAGGCCAGAAGGATTACCAGAAGCAGAATAAGCATGACGGTAAGCAGATTGGCAACCTGGTCGTTTAAACCCAGATTCTCCATCCATGCTTTTAATTCATTCAACAGGGACAAATAGGTTTTCACGTATGATAAAGTTTGATGTCAAAATAAGGATAAAAATAATGAATAAAAAAGTGTCAGCCCCATTAACCTGACATTTTTTCCTGGTTTGAAATGGTTTTAGGGTAGCTGTTCATTTTGCCGCTCTGCTGAGCATTGGGCAATGAAATAAAACAACAAAACATTTCCTTATTAAATGCAAGGTTTTTTGCGCATATTTGCAGACTAGATAAGAATATATGGATCAAAATATCAAACAATTCAACATAAGGGTTTATGGCATCATCATCAATGAACGCAATGAAATCTTGTTAGCTGATGAATATCAGTTGGGTATGAAAATGACCAAATTTCCGGGTGGCGGTCTGAAATTTGGAGAGGGAACAATCGATTGTTTAAAACGTGAAGCGTTGGAAGAATTTGGTCAGGAAGTTGAAGTGATTGAGCATTTTTATACGCTTGATTATTTTCAACCTGCCATATTTTATAAAACCTATCAGTTGCTAAGTATTTATTACCTGGCCCGGTTTACAGAACCTGTTCAATTTAAGATTTCCACCCAACCTTTCGACGGGAGGGAAGATTTGAAAGCGGGTTTTATTTCTTTCCGGTGGGAAAATTTGACTCGTCTGTCTCAGAAAGATCTGACATTGCCTGTGGATAAAACGGTGTTGGGGATGCTGACCAACCTATTCAAAAAAAATAAATAGGGTCTGCTGAAAAACACAAAAAAACCTTAAAATTAACAGGCTATACATAAT
>CAYYLT010000221.1:3438-5842 GCA_964472385.1 uncultured Bacteroidales bacterium | reverse complement strand
GCAAGCTTCACAACAAGGACATGAATAAAAATGCGGGTTCCACAATGATAAATTGCGAAATTGAGGTTTTTTTAGTTTTTATTATGTTGAATTATAAATCTTTAATAAACTTTTATTCTTGTGAATAATGCAGGTTAAAATGCCTGCGAATATAAGACAGAAGATTCACATAACCGCAACGAATGGAACTGAATGCGTTAATGCTTGAATGTGTGAATGAGGGATAAATTTACTGGTTACTGAATGAAAATTGAGTGACCAGTTTATTCAAGCTTGTCAAACATTCAAACGCTTTATCACTCTCCCGTCAAAATGTCCAACGCATAGATTTCTGCTATGCAGTAAACCAACCTCTTCCCTACTACGTCGGATAAAAGATGGCATTCATTACAAATTCCCCGGTAGGATGCTTTAAAATCTCCACATGCAGTTTATTTTCAGTTAAATCCAGCACCTGCCATATTTGGGCCCGCTTTTGAATCAACAGACTCCTGGAATCCCTTACTTCCCAGAAGTCGGTTTGCGTACTTCCAAAGGTGACCCTGCCGTCATCATGAAATACCGTTGGAGCGCTCATGTTGTACCCTGTATAACCCGGGCCGGTATCCTGAATATGCGGAACACCCCATTCTGTGTTGATCAGATGATTTATTTCGTATTGAAAATCCTTGTCTTTCTCACAAGCTGTGGTAAAAAGTAAGCATAATACAGTTAAAAAAACTGAAATGTTATACACCAGATATTGCTTCATGACAAGTGTTTTATTTATCTACAACAGTCATTTCAACGCGCCTGTTTTTGGCCCGGTTTCCAGGAGAATCATTCGGAGCCGCGGGGCGTCTATCTTCATATCCTACATATTCGATATTGCTGAATCCGTTTTGCATCATATACTTGGCAACAGCTTTAGCCCGTTCTTCAGAGATATCTTCTTGATCCAGCTGTTCCAATGCATCGGCATACCCGGCAATTTGTATCCGTACATTCGGGTTCTGTTTCAATTGGTTGATAAGCCTGTCAAGTTCAGGATAAGCATCATTGGGTATTTCAGCACTTCCGGGATCAAATATCAGGTTGTTGAGCTCAATCTTAGATCCGATGATGATGTTTTCCAGAAGGATCTCTTTTTCAATATCCTGAATGGTCAGCATCTGATCAAGGTCCAGATCTTCGGAATGGAACCAGTAACCCGGTGCTGAGACAATCAGTGCGTAGCTGGTGCCTGTCATAAAGCTCATACTAAAGCGTCCGGTTTCTCTGTCAGAATTTATCGTTTCTATGGTCGATCCGGTTTTATTGTCTATTACTTCAATGGTTGCCCGGAGCGGTTGTAAGGTATTTTCATCCTTCACCACCCCTGTTAAATTGGTACGTCTGACACTCTTCACCTCGACATCGGTTTCTTCCATGCTTGGCGTAAATTTGATCTGACGCCGCTTCTCATCGAAAATAAAGTTTACTTCAAATTGCTGATAACCATTCAACTGAACTTTATAATGATTTTTCCTCAGATCAAAATGATCCTGAAATATGTTATTGATATACACATCATAGAGGTCCACACTTGGGGCATAAATGGTGAACCTTCCTTTATTATCCGTTAATGTTGTTGATTTCCGCCCTTTTGAGTCTTCAGCAATAACCTTGATATTTGAAGCATCCATTTCGCCGAGATTTGACAATTTACTTCTGTTCAGGATCACCCGGCCAAATATCTTGTTACGTTCTAAAAACGGTATGTATACCTGCCGGTCCTGGTTCATGTGAATAAGCACCTCTTGCTGATCAGCTGAATACTTGCCCGTCTCTGTACCCACACGCTTGATGTTTATCCGATAAATCCCCTGGGGCATATTTTGATAACCAACCTTTCCTTTCATGCCCGAAAGCAAGCGATTATTCATCAGATTCCCGGCATCTTCATAATCTACCTCAAAGGTATCCACCTTGGCCGGATCCACTTTTTCAATATTAACCAAAACATTTTTAACACCCGGTTCATTGTAATCTTTCTTGAGGTTTCCATTCAAGTCTTTATACAGATGGACTTCCAGATCATAATATTTGGTTCTGGGTTGATTCCAGCCAAATTGCTTTTCCAGTCTGAGCTCAAAATAAGTGCTGGTGTAATTGTATCGCTGTCGTTCAAATATTTGGCTGCTTTGACTCGCTTCCAGGGAAGATTGCAATGTAAAGTTTGCAATAAGGCTTAACATAATACCGTAATTCATATGAAATCTTACCTGATTACCCAGATTAATCCGGTGTGTTTGATAATTTATCGAATAGATATAATTTAAACGGGAATCCATTTCAATCAAGTCTTTATAGATATAATCCCTGTAATAAGGTGTAAGACGGAGGGTTTGATTGAATTCATCGTAATAAAAATAATTAAAATACT
>CAYYLT010000221.1:0-3428 GCA_964472385.1 uncultured Bacteroidales bacterium | reverse complement strand
CTGATTGCCATTGTACGGGCCGTGAAAATACTTGAAGAAAGCCCCCCAATTCCGGCTGTAATAGGAAAGGTCTAAAATAGAATTGAAAGAAACCTCCCGCTCCTGAATGGCAGAATAGGTCATATCCAAATTGTCCAATTTATCGGGGTGATAAAAATCAGAGACGAATGTATACCCCCCCTTAAAAGCCAAAGAAAACCGATTGTCATTAAGTACCTGAAATCTACTGCCCAATTTGATATAATAGCTGTTGGTTTTAAAATCTGCACGATTTTCCAGGGAATTGAAGAATGAATTGGAGTTAAAAAAGTTATAACTGGGCTCGGCAAAGACAGCAATTGCATTATCAAAATTTCTTGTCATTCTGATCCCTATATCCCGGTTTAAATAAAATACATCGGTATGCTGTTCTTCTCTGAAAAGGTTATAAGGTCGGGTATTAAAGTTATTAACAAATAATCGGAGATAATATTGATCTTCGAAGGGTTTGGTAATGGAAAGGAGGGTTTTATTCCTGCCTGAAAGCCTGCCAAAATAATTATTCGTACTATAACGATTGCCAAATCTTATTCTCATGTCATTGATCTTGCCTCTGTATTTCAACCAATGATGGTATCCAATGCTATCACGGTTGACGAGGCTGTTTTTATACAAATCGCTTAATGAAAAATCCGCATAAATTTTGTGGTTATTATCAATGGCGTAATTTCCCCGGAAATATCCCAGCAAGAGATTTTGATTCCTCTTTTGATCATGACTAAACTCAATATCCGCATCAAAACTGACCTCACTTTTCAGTAATTCGAAATGGATTCCGTAATTGTTGATGGGATTAAACAGGTTATAATTATACTTTCCCCCTATTCTAAACTTATTCAGAAAATCATAATTAAAAGCTACCCCGCGGCCATAGCCATATATCGAATGAAATCCAATGCGATCACCTGCCGTTATGGACATTTTGTTGTTGGTATACTTCAAATAGATTCTGCTGGCATCTAAAAAGCTCTCACCCCTTCTGTTATATTTAAAAAAATAATAGTTCAGCTTGCGGTGATCTTCAAAAAGCAGCGTACCTTTTGCTCCACCTGTCAGGAAGGTATTGTATTCACTAAAGAAATTCTCCAGATTCAAATTGATGATCAGTGGCAATTCAACCATGGGTTTTTCATACTTATAGGTATTCATCAAATTTTTGAACCAAAATGTTGTATTAAAGCTTGTTTTTTCTGTATAACCGGTTAAGTCAACCTTATAGAGGGTTCTGGCTACATCTTTCCCCGTTTTAATGACATCATATGAAAAAGTTGAATCGGTTTTGGCCGGAATGACAATATCGGTTGAAAAAGAATTGTTTACTTCGTTCCTGAGTTTTAAATTGGGCGTTGATCTAAATTCCAGATTAACGACTTCATCAACATTGCCTTTATTGATCAACCTAAATGTAAAGTTGCCTTTTTGGGTTTTTTGGTCGATATAAGATATTCTGGTCAATGGCCGGAATTGAAGTTCTGTTTTTCTGGGAACCTTAATAAAACAATATGCTGATGTAATGGGTTCACCGGAAGTGGTGGTTATGGTACCGATAATAGAATAACCTATTTCTCCCTTCACATGTTTATTGGTAGCAGCCTGCAAAGGAACTCTGATCGTATCTTTGGGAGTAAGGGTAATCCGTTCTTCTTGATGGGAAATAAGGCTCCAGCCTACGGGTGTTTCAAATCTGAGGTTTATGGTACGGTTTTGGTCGGAGGGATTGTAGATTTTTAAGACATTAAAGAATATAGAACGTGCTTCTATCTTGATATTTTCTTTGGTGAATTCAGCGTAAACAGGACTGGTATTATTATTATCATTCAATACCTGAGCTCTGGTGATGCTTAAGCTAAATAATAATAAAAATATAAGACCAATTCTGTGAACATTTCCGCAATTCATTATAAAAATACCTGTAATATCATGGTAATGTATCCAATCGAAAAAGCAATTCAGTAGTATAGTAATCTGTACTACGCCCGATCAGGGACGAATCAAGATGATAGGTAATATCAAGCCAGTATGTGCCCTCATTTCCGTCATTTACCAAATCAATATAACTACCGTCACTTAAAGTTTCTTTATTGGTATTAATAATGGCGCTGCCTCCAATGCTTGAATTATGATCCGAAGCCTGAATGGATATATAATCCAGCGGCAAATCATTCATACTTCCATAAAATCTATCTGTATTTGCTTTAAATGATAACTTCCATTTGTCCACTTGCGTCCCTGGTGTTGTATCTTGATAAACAATTTTCAAACGGGTCCAGTTTTCATACGTTATACCCCCTTCATACCGTGAAAGGGAATAGATCTTAAAATCTATGAGACCTCCCGATTCAACAAAAAGATGATAGGAAGGATTCTGGGCATGTAAAGATGTAAGCAAGAAAAAAAATGATATGATAAAAAAAAAACAAAACTTTTCTCTCATTGAAAAAAAAATAAAAGCATTGAGTCAAGCCGACCAAACTTGACCCAATGATATATTTTTACTTCTAACAATTATTCTTTCGAAAGAACAAAGAAAACGTTGGTGGCATAGCGTCCTCCGGTAGCGCCTGCCCCAAGCATCGTACTTGCCGCTCCCTGCCCGGGGTCACCGCAGCTCCAGTGGATGGTAAACTGATTGTTTTCAACGCCACCTGCATTACCCGTACCGGCAGATTGTATGATATTATTCGGAGAGGTAGCTGTAAGGGCATCCCATGTTGGACCGGAATAATCCGGTGAAATATTGAAAACGCTTGCATCAGCGCCATCATGTCCAACCGAATAACCTATATAATCAAGTGCCAGACTAGTGGAAGCATTGGAGGAATCAGAGCTAACAAGCGCCTGATCTTCAGCATACATACTCAATTCCCAGTTTGTTGAAGAAGCAATGGTAATTTTGGTGTCATACTCCGTGGAATTGGAAATACCATTTTCATATTGTTCCAGGTTATTGAAATTAAATTCAATATTACCTCCTGATTTGACATTCAGCCTTAAGATCGAATTAAGGGTTACTGCTATCGGTACAACTGCCCGGTCATCTACTGCCTGAGCCAAAGTGGATCCCTGATAGACCAGCAAAGAGATGAATGTAAGTAACAAAATTTTCTTCATGGATATCTATTTTTAATGGTTAACTATTAACTTAATAAATTGGTCTTAACCTGTATTATTCATAAAAAATGAAAAAATGTTTATAAACGAAAGAATATTAGTGCTTTAATTATTATACGCCAATTTTTTTTTTATTTTTATGCATTTTTTCCGAGTGCGCCAATTTTTGGGCATATGCTACGTTGCGAAAGCCTCGAAGTAGGCGACTACGTCGTCGGCTTTCGACGCCTTGCATCTACCCAAAACTTGACGCATGAATAATACAGGATAAATAATAC
>CAYYLT010000220.1:0-5863 GCA_964472385.1 uncultured Bacteroidales bacterium | reverse complement strand
ACATCTAACCATCCATCCCATACTATAGATCATGATGATTACCCGGTTTATAAATCTTTACCCAATTTACGTTTAAAATTTGAATATGCCGGATATTTCAGCAATAAGACAGACTTGTTTCAGCATAAGATTGATTACGGGAAAATAATGCACCTGGTTTTTTCCCGTATTCATAGTGAAAAGGATATTGAAGAAGCCCTTGAAACGGTTTATTTGGAAGGTAAAATTAACCTATCTGAGAAAGATGATTTGCATAAACGCATCCGGCAATTGATGGAAAACCCAGATGTTAAAAACTGGTTTTCAGAAAACTGGAGTGTATTAACGGAAAAAGAGATCCTCCTTCCCGACGGCAGGGTATATCGTCCGGATCGTATTATGTTTAGGGATGATCAGGCTGTTGTAATAGATTACAAATTCGGCGTAAAACAAAACCCGGTTCATATGAAGCAGGTAAAAGAATACCTGAAGCAGATCCGTAAAATGGGATACAAGCAAACAAAAGGATACATCTGGTATGTGAATCAGAACTGGATTAAAAAAGTTGAATGATGCGGGAAAATATTGATGTTCATTATCCCTGGGGAAACACCAGGCGTTTTTATGCCTATAGCGATTATTTCAGGCAAATATTTGGAGAAAGAATTCAGAAAGTTACCATTAATGCGGGCTTTACCTGCCCCAACCGCGATGGAAATAAGGCTTCGGGTGGCTGCACCTATTGCAACAATGCTGCTTTTAATCCTTCTTATTGCACCCCGCAAAAAAGCATTACCCAACAAATTGATGAGGGTGTTCAATTTCATAAAACCCGTTATCGAAGCGCCAACAAATATCTGGCCTATTTTCAGGCTTACTCCAACACCTATGCTCCGTTAAGCCAGCTAAAGAAGATTTATGATGAGGCGCTCCGATATCCTGATGTAGTTGGCCTGGTTATAGGAACACGTCCCGACTGTATTGATCAAGCCAAACTGGATTATTTTGCCGCCCGCTCTGAGGATTACTACATTATGCTGGAATACGGGATTGAATCATGCTATGACCGTACACTAAAAAAAATCAACAGGGCACATTCGGTGGAAGAATCGATTGAAGCCATTGAAAAAACATCCAGAACAGGCATAAAAACCGGTGCGCATCTGATATTTGGATTACCAGGGGAAACCAAAAAAGATATGCTGAGCGAAGCGGCAATGGTCTCTGACCTGCCGCTGGATACCATCAAATTTCATCAGCTGCAGATCCTCAAAGATACTGCCATGGCCATTGAATATCAAAAAGATCCCCAACAATTTACCCTCTTTGGCCTCGATGAATACATTGATTTTATCATGGATTTTATTGAACGGCTGAATCCGGCATTTGTTATAGAAAGGATTTCCGGTGAAGTGCCGCCAAGATTTCTGGCAGGTCCGGGATGGGGCTTGATACGTGCCTTCGAGGTAAGGCATAAGCTTGAAAAACGCATGAAAGACCGCAATACATGGCAGGGAAAATACTATCCAAAAGCAACGGATCAATTTGCTGGTTGAGAACACCAGTTAAGATAAACAGGGTTCATCATTATACCCAATAGTAAGCAAGTACATCTATCCTGTATGAATTATACAGGCGATAATCATCATAAGGCTATGAAATTTTTTCTTCAGGAAGCAGCACGGGATATACATGCGAAATATGGAGATCAGTGTGCTGAAAATTGTCTTGTTTTTCCCAACCGTCGATCCGGATTGTTTTTTAAGAAATATCTGGCGGGTACACTGCTAAAACCGGCCTGGGCACCCAATATCCTAACCATAAGCGACCTTATGCAGCAATTGTCGTCCCTTCAAAAGGCCGACCAACTTTCCCTGGTATTTATGCTTTATCAGGTTTATAAAAAGGAAGCCAAATCAATGGAATCCTTCGATGATTTTTATCACTGGGGAGAAATGATCCTCCAAGATTTTGATGACATCGATAAATATTTGGTTGATCCCCGGGATATGTTCCGAAATTTGGCAAATCTAAAATCCCTTGAGCAGCAATTTCAATACCTCTCTGACAATCAATTGAAAGCCATTCGTCAATTTTGGGATACATTAAATATAAGCCAGCTATCCAAAGAACAGAGCGATTTTCTCAGTATATGGCAGATTCTTTATGATGTGTATTTTCAGTTTAATCAGTTGTTGGATGGAAAAAAGCAAGCCTATGAAGGCAAGATTTACCGGGCGGTTAACGACCGAATTAATAGCCAGACCCTGGATATCCAATATAATAACTATATCTTCATTGGATTCAACGCGCTGACTCCCACAGAAAAAAAACTGTTCAGTGCATTGAAAACCCAAGGAAAAGCAGTGTTCTATTGGGATTACGACAATTATTATCTTGAGGATCACGAAGCCGGTAGTTTCATCAGCAAAAATCTCAAAACTTTTCCAGGAGAAAACCTGGATATTTACGATCATTTCAAAGAAAGTAAGCACATCCGTCTCATCAATACGCCTTATAATATAGCCCAGGCCAAACTTCTTCCGCGTTTACTAAAGGATATGCAGATACAAATTGACGGTAAGCCGGATAAACTGGCCATTGTATTGCCCGATGAGCATTTGCTGTTACCTGTGCTGAACAGCCTTCCGGATTATC
This sequence comes from uncultured Bacteroidales bacterium, assembly GCA_964472385.1. Taxonomy (GTDB): domain Bacteria; phylum Bacteroidota; class Bacteroidia; order Bacteroidales; family UBA12077; genus JAGXLC01. The sequence goes on along the minus strand of CAYYLT010000220.1, from coordinate 3,226 downwards.
TGAAAGACGTCAACGTAACCATGGGGTATCCGGTTCATATAACCCCTGCCTATAGTTTTCTGCTTTGCCTGATTAATCTGCAGATCAATGCCAAAATCAAAAATAAGCTCGTTCAGTTTTATTACAAAGATGTACTTTCGATCATGAATCATCAGTATCTGTCTGTAATAAAGGATGACGCTGCAGATGAATTGATAAAGCAAATCCAACAACACAACAAAATTTACCTTTCCCCGGATGAACTATCCATCAATTCATTATTCCGTTCCATATTCAGCCACCATAATACCAATCAGTCGCTTAGCGAATACATACTGGATAATTATTACCGTTTTTATCTCTTATTGCAAGATCATACCGGTGAAAATGACCAGTCCTCAGGTATAGAACTGGAAAGCATATATTATGTTTATCTTTCAGTCAAAAGATTACAGGAAATATTTGACCAGCAAGAAGCTCAGCTAAAGCCTGAAACTTACCTGAGCATCCTGGACAGGGTAATTCAAAATCAGCGTATTCCTTTTCAGGGAGAGCCGTTATCCGGAATACAAATTATGGGTACCCTGGAAACCAGGGCCCTGGATTTTGAGAATCTGATCATCCTGTCCATGAACGAAGGCACCTTTCCCAAAGCCGAAGCCAGTAATTCCCTCATTCCTTTCAATTTAAGAAAAGGGTTTGGATTACCGACCTATGAACATGAAGATGCCATATATGCTTATTATTTTTACCGTTTGATCCAAAGAGCCAAAAATATTACCATCGTATATCATTCAGGTACGGAAGGGATCAATACTGGTGAAATGAGTCGTTTTATGTATCAGCTTAAATTCGAAACAGCTTTTTCTATAGCGGAACAAACAGCCGTTTCACCTATTGGGGTGCCGAAAACAAACCAGATTGCCATAACAAAAACTCCGAAAGTTCTTGATTTACTTGAGGAATACAATATATTGAAGCAGGGATCCCGAACCCTTTCTCCCAGTGCGCTTATAACTTACCTGCGCTGTGCTTTACAATTTTATTATAAATATATTGCCCGCATTAAAGAACCTGAAGAAGTGACTGAAGATATTGATCTGCCCTTGTTCGGTTCATTACTGCATAAAGTCGTTCACCTCCTCTATGATCCTTACAGAATAAACAAAGAACATATCACCACAGGAATACTTAAAATGATCGAAAAGCAGGATGATCTGATCAATGAAAAAATCATGCAGGCCTTTAGGGAAGTGTATTTCAAAGATATGACTACAACCGGTCACCTTGAGCTTTCGGGTAAAAATCTGCTAATCAAGGATATTATTTATCAGTATGTAAAACAGTTCTTGAAAGTCGAGCAGCATTTCGCACCTTTTCTGCCCATAACCCTGGAAGCATCTTATCAGACCAGACTGCAGTTTACGATGCAGGGCCAGAATAAGCAGGTGACGCTGAAAGGGGACATAGACCGGGTGGACAAGCAGGATTCAAAACTCCGGATCATTGACTACAAAACCGGACAACCCAAAACCAACTTTAAAGACATGCCCTCATTATTTGAAAAAAACGGAAACCATGCTGCGCTTCAGGCACTGATCTATTGCAGGATGTACCACGAAACGCAACCCCCTGATGGTGATGTTCATCCCGGACTCTATTTTTTCCGAAGGATATACCAGGAAAACTTTGACTGTGCTATCACAATGAACAAACAGCCATTTTCTTACAAAATGGTTAAAGCGGATTTAGATGAACATCTTCAGTACATCCTTTCGGAGATTTTTGACCCGGAGCAGTCTTTTGTACAGACGGACGATCTGAACACCTGCCGGTTATGTCCCTATGCAAAAATATGCAGAAGAGACTAATCTGCCAATACATTGAATACAACCTCCCTGGTCAAATCCCCGGATTGGGCCTGAAGATTGATCTTTCCGGTTTTCCCGGTCGACTGGATAATGACTACTGCCTGGCCATGCATAACATGAACCTTGTTTCCATTCCAAGCGTAATGATCCGCCATATCACCGTTATCTACTCCCAGGATTTTTCCAGGTCCCTCTATCTGAAATGTAACAAGGTTATCCGCATAGGGACATACATTACCTGCTTCATCGCAAATATTGACTTCTACCACTATGGCATCATCAGTGCCGGTACTTAATTGTTGCTTTGTTGGAAGCAGCCTAAGTTTGGCAGGCTTTCCGGCAGTTACCAGCTGATGCCGGGTAACCTCCTTTCCCTTGTTCTTACCAATGGCTTCTATTTTGCCTGCCTTATAGTTTAGGTTCCACCTTATGACCCCATCATGGAAATCTTTCTTTTGCTTTTCACCGATTGATTGTCCATTCAATAGCAATTCTACCGATTCACAGTTGGTGTAAGTATAAACCCGGACAGGTTTGCCGCTTTTGTTTTTATAATTCCAGTGAGATGTTACAGCAGGTGGCCACCAGGAGGTATGCCACGTTTTTTCAGTGGATTCTTCCAGGTGTCTTTCCAAAGAATCATCATGCACTGCAAGATGAACCATGGGATCTTCGGAATAGATACTTTCTGTAAAACGGGCATGGGGTTTAGGTATGCCGTTGGTATACAAAATACCCACCTTGGTACCTTTGTAAGGCCATAATGGAGATTCGCCCAAATAATCAAATCCTGCCCAGATATACTGGCCTGCGATATAATCGTGTTTTTCAACAAACCACCAGGAATTGTTGGCATAACTCAAAGAATCCCAACCCCAGTTCCTGTTATTATTATATTGGCGGGTTTCACTGGCTATTAATGTCAATTCCGGATATTTTTCCTTCCATTCGGGGAAATGATGGGTGCGGTAATTATAGCTTAGCACATCTATATCTTGCCAATAGCTTGAAGGAAGTTCATCTACCCCCTCCTTTCCCGGATGCATGCCACATGTAACCTCACGCGTAGGTTCTGTTTTATGAGTGTATTCCACCATATTCCGCAGGAGCTTTCTGCCCTCCTCAACAAAAGAACGCTGCTCAACCGTTTCGTTTCCCACGCTCCATATCATAAGGGAAGGATGGTTTTTGACCTGGTCAATAAAATCGGCCAGATATTTCATGTAGTTTTCCTGAAATGTTTGCTTGTATTGCTCAACATATCCGGAATCCACATTTTCATTGTTATGAAACCATGGCACCGCCCATTTATCGTATAACTCGTCATATACCAGCAAGCCCTTCCGGTCACAAAGGGTTATCAGCTCTTCCATGTG
>CAYYLT010000219.1:0-5912 GCA_964472385.1 uncultured Bacteroidales bacterium | reverse complement strand
CGCTTTGCCGCCTCGTAGCTGATGCACTAAAGACTTTTTCAGCAAACCCTAAGTAGCAAAACCACTTTTTGACAGAACATCCCGGGTACAATCCCGGGATTATTCTATTTCGCATGGACAATGCCCAAGACGTCCTTCCTATGGATTGTTTTGCGGGCCGTTTGTATTGCGAGCATAAGTTGTTTCTGTCTCGCTAATAATGGAATTGTCGGAATCACGCCAGATGCCATAAGTTTCACTGTCGGTGATCTTGCAATTGGTCAGGCTTAAATTCGCATTGGCGTCCATTCGCAGGTTACCTCCACCGCTTACATTTGTCATATCACCTCCACCGGCAAACTCGATTGTGAAATAAGTAAACTCATGCGTGAGATCATTGCTGTCAAAGCCAACGCCCTTCCAGAAACCTTTTGTTGGGGAGTCCTCCGCGGAGGTAAAGAGAATACCATCAGAGCTTGTTCCGTTCGCGATTAGCTTGCTACTGCTTCCCATGAAAATACCTGAAGCTTCCTCAAACTCCATCTCTACACCGTCCATTATTGTAACTTCGCTGTTAAAGTGCAGCAGTGCACTACGCTGTACACGATAAGGTACGTCCCCGGCTAATGGTGAAATTGTTCCTCCTCTGGATGTGTTGGCATTCCAAATCAGTATGTACCGCTCAGAATTGTTGGTAAAATCCGAACTGCTGCCGATTGCAAAAATCAGGCTCGGGGGTATATACATTGGTGAGGCGGTATTCGACATGAAAAGGTTCGCTGTGAAGTCGGGCAGTGTCGATCCCTTGGACTCAACATAGAGGCCCCATTTACCACTGTGACGCACAGTGGAGTTTTGCAACTCGAGCTGGTTTTCTTCTATTGCTATATTAGCAGGCTCGTTGAGGCCTGAGTGGGTACTGGTATTACCCCCGTACTCGATGGCAGTGAACCGTATAATGTGGCGGCTTGATCCTGAGTCGAAGCCAATACCCTTCCAGAAACCTGCAGTCTTCTCCACACCAGTTAACAACACCGTGTTGCCACTCTGCCCGTCAATAAGTAGTTTGCCGCCTCCCGTAACATACAATCCGGAAGCTTCACCAAATTCCATCGTGGTACCCGCACTGATGGTGATTTCACTTGATATTCCAAATATGGTGTTATCAACAATCCGATACGCAACATCGAGAGGAGAAATGGTTCCCTCATCATTGAGGTTACCTCCGTCAAAGACGAACACTTCCGAAGGGGTAGTATCGTCTCCGTCATCAAAATTCGAAGCACTGTCGAAATCAGGCGTAAGTTTCGCTGGCACATAGGCTGACCCGTCTGCGTTTGAAGCAAAAATGTTGCTTGAAAAGTTGGGCAAAGACGAACTACCAGATTCAATATAAAGGCCCCACAGGCCACTGTGCCTGATAGTGGTATAGGTCATCTCAAGCACGTTTTCCTCCAGGGCGATATTGGCTCCTTCATTGAGGCCTGAGTGATGGCTGGCGTTACCACCGTACTCTATAATAGCGTGCGAGATAACATGGCGTGTCGGACTGGAATCAAAACCAATGCCTTTCCAGAATCCGGGTTTTTTCTCAACCCCGGTAAGAAGAACAGTTTCCTGTGCAGTACCGTTAATGGTCAGTTTACCGCTACTGGAAATGTAAAGCCCGGCTGCCTCCACAAATTCAACTTGTGTTCCGGCTTCAATAGTTAGTTCTGAACCGTTTCGTACCGAAATGGTGTTCATAACCCGGTAAAGCGTACCGGAAGTCCATGTTTCATCTGCAGTAATATCTTCAGTAACCTCAACAAAGTCGGAAGTAACTTTAATGGTCACAACATCCTGATCGGTTTCACCATTGCCATCGCTAACATTGTTTATAGATTTATCCAAAGACACTTATTACAGGGGCAACTTTTCTATAATGTGTTTGGGAGTGAAATTTTAAAGCGGAATATTGAGCCTACTGCCAAATTGATAGGTGGTTTAATTGGAAATGTTTTAAAAACAGAGATTGTATCGTTAGTAACAGCAATGAAATGCTACCGATAAAACTATAAAATAAAAGTCACTCAAATAAGTTTAATCTCGACCTTTACCCATATAGGACTGGGGATTTTTCGCAAATGCTCTTCTCTTTTGCTCTTTCAGCGTTCCGCTGTTAATAATTTTCATACCCTTGCCGTTGCCAAAGGCTGTTGTATGTGCGTCATTTCAGAGCTGATGGGGAGATGCATGCTGATTTTTTGGAGCCCTATTAGTTTTATCAGGGGGCTAAGGTTGGTGATAAGTACGCGTACTCACCCCCTTACATTCCCTGCTCTTCGAATCAGGGCGGGGAGCCCGATCGTGATTCATTTCTGAGGTTTCTGCATGTAACTTTAGATGGAACATGATCTGCCTTACTAGAGGGTGACCGTTAAAATTTTTATTTTTGCCCGTGTTTCCAGGTTGGTTGTGTGGAGAACACCTTTTAGCATTTATAAGATCTGTGTTAACACATAAACTAAAACACCCATGCACGGTCTTACGCAAAAAGCAAATGAACAATAAAATGCGCATTTTATGTACTGGAAGCACAATTCAGTTGAAATATAAAACATTACAATAATGAAAGTTTTACTGATCTACTGCCACCGTTTGGAATACACGCCCGCGGTTAAAACGCTGAATTCAGCAGAAGAGATCATGGATGGGGAGGTTTTTGAGAATGTACAGATGGCCTTCATCCAGGTGGAAGCGGAGGATATGGAAAACGAAAAGGGGGTAGCCAAAAATCTCAGGAATTTTCTCAAATGGATACACCGTAAGAATGAACCTGACCACATTCTTTTGCATTCCTTTGCCCATCTTTCAGGCAGCAAGGCAGGCCCGGATTATACAAAAAGGTTCCTCGACAAAACAGAACAATGGCTAAAGGAAAGGGACTATTCAGTATCGCAAACGCCTTTCGGCTATTTCCTCAACCTGAACATAGAAGCCCCCGGTTTTTCGCTTGCGAGGGTATTTAAGGAATTTTAGCTCGAATTGCGCACCAGGTTAAAAATGATAAGATGAAAGAGGGCTGTAAACACAATGTCGTTTCTGAACCCTATAAAATCGATATAGCCTTATATGAATCCATCGAGAATCCTGATGTGACCAATCACATTAGACGGGTAGGGATTATTTTCTACCGGAAAAATTAGGGATGCATCAGTCTGACTCAACATAAAGACTCGGAGATACTGGCGTTACAAGCACTGCCAGGAACTTGTCGTTCTGCGTCTTTATTTCCGTTTCTTTTTCCGGTTGGCCAAAAATTCCTGCTTGCGACGTTGCTTCTCCTTTTCGAACTCTTTTTTCTCCAGGTCGGTCATCGGCCGTTCGGTTTGGGGGTAAGGGTTGTCGCTCACCTTTTCACTTTTCTGGTCGATAAGTTTTTCGATGTCTTGCAGGTAGGCATTCTCTTCCGGCTCACAAAAGGATATAGCTGTGCCCTCTTCTCCGGCCCGTCCTGAGCGACCTATCCTGTGCACATAGGTCTCGGCAACATTGGGCAGGTCTTAGTTGATCACGTACTTCAGGCTGTCGATGTCGGTGGCAACCAGCACCCGCACATTGCCTTTCTTGAACTGGTTCAGCGATTTCTGCCTTTGGTTTTGTGATTTGTCTCCATGGATGGCCGCCATTTGGATCTGTTTTTTCTTCAGGTTGCGGGCTATCCGGTCGGCACCGTGTTTGGTCCTGGAGAACAGCAGCACCTGGTCGATGTCCTGATCCTTCAGGATGTGCAGTAGCAGGTTTTTCTTGCTCGATTTGATGGTGTAATACAGGTAATGCTGCACGGTTTCTGCTGCGGAGGATTCCGGGTTTACCGTTACTTTCACTGGCTTGTGCAGGATCTGCCGCGATAGGTCTACGATGTTTTTGGGCATGGTGGCCGAGAAGAACAGAGATTGTCTTTTTTCGGGAAGCCGTTCGATGATCTTGCGAATGTCGTGGATGAATCCCATGTCGAGCATCCTGTCGGCTTCGTCCAAAACGAAGTATTCGATGACCTTCAGGCTGATGAAACCCTGGTTCATCAGGTCGAGCAGCCTGCCGGGGGTAGCCACGAGCACCTCCACTCCTTTTTTCAGAGTGGCTGTCTGGGTATTTTGGTTGACACCCCCGTAGATCACGGTGTTTTGGATGCCTGTGTGCCGGCCGGAATAAGGATTATATCAAAATTTAAACCCTTAAATCCGTAAGTCATCAAGACTAACTATTGATTAATAGCTATTTATATCCTTATCTTTTCACCGGTTTAGGTGAAACAAAAATATTACAAAAAAATGAGAGGAGAGGCTGTAAGTTTTTGGTAATCACAAAGATTATCCTTAACTTACAGCCTAATTCACACAACATGATCAAGGTAGAAAAAAGTACTCCAACAATCAACCCTTTCGGGGGAATAAATTTTGTAATTGACCAAATTAATCGCTCAGGAATCAATTAACTAATTGACAATCTATTAGTTAGAAGGTCTGCCCAGGCAGAGTATTCCTATAGCGATTTGCTGAAGAACTTATGGAGCGTTTTCTTCTGTGGCGGAGATTGCGCCGAAGATCTGAATGAACACCTTGAACCTTTTCTCTCTCGGTCTCCTCATAAAAAAATAGCAGACGCCGATACGGTTTTGCGTGTATTAAAATCGTTGAAAACTGAAAAGGAAAAGGTTATTTCAAACCAATGAAGTTAAAATAAATCGCAGTCGAATGGATGCCGGGTCTTATTCCAAAAAGATCGTGGATGTGGTAGCCCGACACAGCCGCCTGTTTTACATCCGTGCAAACCGGTGTGAGGCACTCACAAACAGGCTTATTGAGCATAAAAGCTGTAAGAAAAAAGAGATCAACCATATTGAATACGAAGTCTGTTCTATTGACTATCAGCCCTTTTCAAGTGAAAAAGAACAGGAGGCTGCAAATTATCGCTTGGTGGTAATGCGTTGCAAAAAGGGTGACGAACAATTAGACCTGTTTACACGGGATAATATGAAATACCGCAGCATCCTGACCAATGATTATGAATCGAGTGAAAAGGAAATCATTGAATATTACAATCAAAGAGGCACTGAGGAGCGAACCATCGACGTGTTAAACAATAACTTTGGCTGGAAAAACATGCCCTTTTCGTTTATGCAGGAAAATACCGTTTTCCTGACGGTGATGATGATGTGCAAGAATATCTACACATGGTTAATTGCCATATTTTCAGAGAAATTTACCGATTTAAAGAAAACATTCAGGCTCAAAAAATTCATTTTTCGATTTATAACCGTGCCGGCCAAATGAATAAAAAGAGGCGGCCAAATGATATTAAAAAGTGTAACTGATGTTTTATCATTGTTATTTTTATCTCTCTTTTCATTTTGGATAAGTGTTTAAGCTCAAGGCTTAATTGCCATCAATGCTTAGCGGTAGCCGAATTTGCCGGAGGAAAAACTGTTTCTGTTTCACGTTCGTAGTTAATTTAGTAAAAAGTTTGAAAGTTTAATACTTTTTTATTAGACAATGAATTATAATTATTTATTGCAATAGTGAGTCCGGTCTAAAATGGCTAAGCTTTAGTGAATGTAATTGACATTGAGGTAGTTGTTAATAATTTAATTCTATAAGGCATTGAAATTCATGGCAATAAAAATTTTTTAACAAACTGTAATTACCTTTGAAAATGAGCTGGATGAGCATCAAAGGAAACTGTCACGCGGGGGTGACGCTCTGAAGTGAAGCAAGTGGCAAAGCCTGCCCCGCAACATATGCGGGGGTGTTATCTCTTGAGAGATGCACTGAAGTAAGCCAGACTGCGCGGTTGGTACCGACGAACAGAACTTAGCGAAGCGATCTCACGGCCATTAGGGAGTAAACTGAATATGAGGCTATGCCGGTATTAGGGACTACCATTACCAC
>CAYYLT010000218.1:0-5914 GCA_964472385.1 uncultured Bacteroidales bacterium | reverse complement strand
ATGCGTTGATTCGCCTTACCAGGCAGCTCTGGTGGGGACAACGCATACCTGCATATTATTTGCCTGACGGCAGTTATGTGGTAGCGGAAGACATTACCCAGGCATTGGAAAAAGCTATCAAGAAGACAGGCAATCAACAGTTAACCACAGGTGATCTAAAACAGGAGGAGGATGTGCTGGATACATGGTTCTCTTCCTGGTTATGGCCTATTTCAGTCTTTGACGGGATCCGGAAGCCTGAAAACAGGGATATCCAATATTATTACCCAACGGATGATCTGGTTACAGCGCCGGAAATACTTTTCTTTTGGGTTGCACGGATGATTATTGCCGGCTATGAATACCGCAATAAGAGACCTTTTAAAAATGTTTATCTTACCGGCGTGGTACGCGATAATCAGGGTAAAAAAATGTCTAAATCTCTCGGTAATTCGCCCGATCCGATTCGTTTGATTGATCAGTACGGAGCAGACGGTGTGCGCGTGGGCATGCTGTTATGTTCTCCTGCAGGAAATGACCTGCTTTTTGATGAAAGCCTTACCGAGCAGGGCAGAAACTTTGGGAATAAAATATGGAATGCTTTCCGGCTCATCAAAAACTGGAAGGTTGATGATACGCTTCAACAACCCGAATATGCCAGAGAAACCGTAGAATGGTTCAAGCATCGCCTGAATATGGCTATTCAAGAGCTTGATAAGCAATACAATCAATTCAAGCTTTCAGAGGCTTTGATGAATATTTATCGGTTGTTCTGGGAAGATTTCTCTTCCTGGTACCTTGAAATTATCAAACCTGCTTATCAACAATCCATCGATCAAAAAACATATGAGCTGACGCTTGAGTTTTTAGAGAAACTTATGCAGATGCTTCATCCCATCATGCCATTTATTACCGAAGAAATCTGGCATTTGATACGGAAAAGAGCTAATGATGAGAGTATTATGATGACCAATGCACCTGTGGCCGAAGCATATGACAGGCAACAGATTGATGCTTTTGAAAAGGTGAAAGAGATCATCTCTGCTGTCCGAAATATGCGTAAAGCTAAGCAAATATCCCATCGTGAAGCACTGACGCTTAAATATAGTGGAGAACATGTTGACCAATATGATCCGGTTATTCGTAAGTTGGCTCATATCGAACGTATTGAGGAAGCATCAGATAAATTGGAAAATGCCGTTTCATTTATGGTGAGGACGACGGAATATTCTATACCTCTTCCGGAAACGGTGAATGCAGAGGAAGAGATCAGGAAGCTCGAGGAGGAACTGGATTACACCCGTGGTTTTCTTCACTCGGTCATGAAAAAATTGAATAACCGGAGGTTCGTTCAAAATGCTCCTGAAAATGTTGTAAATACAGAGAAGAAGAAGAAGGAAGATGCTGAACAAAAGATTACAACGCTTGAGGAGCGGATTAAAAGCTTGAAGGTATCTCGTTGAGCGAATGCTTTAAGGCAGGGGTCGAGCTGTCATTTGCCGGGGTATGTATTATGGATATTCTTTGATGCCCCATTTTTACAGCAGGTTTTTTTTCCGAAAAAATGGACGATCAGCAGTAGGATTATGATACCGGCAGGAAAAGTGACATAACCGGGTATTCCGTAACCAGAAGGTATGGTTCCGGCAGTTATGGCAATACCTCCCACCGTCAGTGCATAGGGTAATTGGGTTCGGACATGTTCGATATGGTTACAGGAACTGGCAAGAGAACTAAGAATGGTAGTATCCGAGATGGGTGAACAGTGGTCCCCAAGTACAGCCCCTGCAAGCACGCAGGAAACAACATTATGAAAATTGCCAAGGACCAGGGTATGTTCCAGGCCCGCGTTTTGTGCTAAAAACCACGAGGCCGGCAGAATAAGGGGGTAAAGGATGGCCATGGTACCCCATGAAGTACCAGTGGAAAAGGCAATCAAGGCAGCGAGCACAAAGGTAAGGGCAGGTATTAGATGAGGCGATAATTGGATGCTAATGAGAATCTGAGAGATAAAATCAGCGGTGTGAAGGTGTTTTGTCAATAAAGCAAGTGACCAGGCCAGTATTAATATAACAATGGCAGTCAGCATGGTTTTGAATCCCTCAGTGAGGCTATCCATTGTTTCTTTCAAGCGCAAAATTTTTTGCGTTACGGTCAGTATGATGGCTACTACCACCCCGAGTATGGATGACCATAACAATGCTTTGAATGCATCAGCCTGCCCAATAATGACCGAGAGTTTTTTTGAGAGGGACAGCTCACCATTTGTCCAGACCTCCGGATCAAAGCCTGTATAGAATAAGCCGGCAATGGTACCCAATATGATTATCATAACGGGTATTATAGCATTAAATGCCCGGGGTTTAGCATGTGAGCCCAGCTCTGGATTATTGTTTTCATTGTAATGGCGAATATGATGGCTGTTTTTGGAATTTTCCGATCTTTTTTTCATTTCGATCCGGTACATCGGTCCGAAATCTTTTCCGCTGTATGCAAGGATTCCTACAAATAAGAGGGCAAATATGGGATAAAAAGAATAGGCAAGTGAATTGATGAAAACATTATAGGGATTTTGTTGCAGTCCAAGGGTGTTGATCCCATTCTGGATATAACTTAGCTCTGCACCAATCCAGGTGGTGACAAAAGCAATGGCAGCGATGGGAGCAGCAGTGGAATCAACAATATAGGCCAGTTTTTCCCTGGATACACCCAGCCGGTCGGTTACCGGCCGCATGGTATTGCCTACAACCAGCGTGTTGGCATAATCGTCAAAAAATATGGCAATACCCATTAACCATGTTGCCAATTGTCCTGACCGTGCATTTTTCGCATATTTTGAAATTATATTTACGATTCCTTTCATACCGCCATTTTGGGTAATGATGCTGACCATTCCTCCGATCAACATGGAGAACAAGATGATTGACAGGTGCTCTCTTTGCTCCAGAGAATGCAGGACATAGGTTTCCGGTATATCAAAGATCCCTTTAACCAGTGCCGAAAAGAATCCAAATTCCTGATGTATATAAAGGGTAGTGGTTCCGATGAGCAAACCTATAAACAGGGCCGAATATACTTCTTTAAAAACCAAAGCAAACAATATGGCAACAAGGGGAGGAATAACAGAAAACCACAATGGGATGGGGTGAATGTGCGTTTTGTATTGAAAGTTACGAAAAGCTATGGTAAAGTCCCCTTCCTCATGGAAGGTCCACGGGAATGTGGCTTGTCCTTCATGAATTATAGCGTCAACGGGGATTTGATTCACATAAATGGTGATTTTTTTGCCTTCGTATCTTTCAAGAAACGATTGATCCTGAAACAAGAGGGTGATTTCTTCCTTGATGTTCCTGACAATTATGTCGGCATGTTCAACCTGAACAGCTTCCTTTTCCGTTACAAATTCAGATGAAGAAACTGTCTTGCCGTAAGTGGTAAAATGAACATGAAACAAGAGAAAAAACAGGAAGAAAGAGCAAATACAATAATTTCCCTGCATAAGGAGAAAATTAGACTAATCATCGAATGTAATTAAAATATTTTATTTCGTTATAAATGGTAAAGACAAAAAATCCGAGGAACTCAAACCATCTATAAATGCTTGATCATTTTAACATAATTTATCAGTATTTTTTTTGAAAAAACATGAAAATTGTTGTAATTTGTATTAATGTAAAACCATTGTTTTTATGCAGATTCATTATGATTTTTTCAGGCTAGAAAGTGATAATATGGCACCCAGGCAAGGCCGCATATTAATTTCAGAACCATTACTCAATGATTCCTATTTTAAGCGATCAGTTGTTTTACTTACCGAGCATTCTGAAAACGGTTCTGTGGGATTTGTGTTAAATAAACCTGTGGATATCCCCATTACAGATATCATAAACGATTTTCCTGTCTTTGACGTTACCCTCTATGTAGGAGGTCCTGTAGGGAAAGATACCATTCATTATATTCATACTTTGGGAGAACTTCTTCCGGATTCTGTGCCTGTAACAGATCATATTTATTGGGGAGGCAATTTCGATCGCGTAAAGGAGCTCATAAAAGAAAACATGATACAACCTTCACAAATAAGGTTTTTTCTGGGGTATTCCGGTTGGAACCCCAAACAACTGGAAGGTGAGATAGAACATAATGCCTGGCTCATATCCGAGGCAGATAGTTCCAGGATTATGAAGCCGGATCAATACATGTGGAGAAAGATATTGCACGATCTGGGTAACCGCTATAAGAGCTGGACCAATTGTCCTGAAAACCCTGCCATGAATTGATTCATCTCTCTATGCCGAAAGGTTAAGATAGCATCTATTCGATCCGTGTATGATGAGCCAAAAGCTCGGTTAGTTTTTTGGCGGTATTGTGATAATATCTTTTTTGTTCTATTCCGGCTACCCATAAAATACCCTCGGTGTCATTGGTCAGAAAAACTTCATCTGCTTCCATCAAATCTGAATATGCAACAGGTTGTTGTGAGGAGATCTTAAAGCCTAGCTCATTAGCATATTCTAACATATATTTTCTTAGTATCTCTACGCGGCATCCTGATTTCAGCGGGGGGGTCTTGATGATCTCTCCTTTTTTGATTAAAAAAAGATTCGATCCGATGGATTCTATGATCTCATTATGCTGATTCATTAAAAGACAATCGTCAAGACCTTGTGCTTTGCTAAAATTTCCGGCAAGGATATAGATTAAGGCATGGGATGTATTGAGGTTTGAGAATGGGGTAATGGGTTTTTTCATCTTCTGAAATACCGCTACAAGCAATCCTTTCTTATTTAAATGATAATTATCCGTTTCAAGCGGTTTGCTTGCGATAAGGTATGAGCAGGCATTATCACAGGGAGTATATGATCCGCCATTATTCCTGAATACGGTAATTTTTATCTGTGCACCTTTAAGATGTTTGTTTTTATGCAGGAGTTTAACCATATCCTTCTGAATGCTATTGCTTTTGATGACATCAGGAATATCCATATTCAGGTATTGCATACTGCTTATAAGCCGTTCAAGATGATCCTGGACAAAGTGGATTTTTGTACCATTGGCACGCATGATTTCATATACAGCATCACCAAATTGAAATCCCCTGTTCCGGCAGGTAAAGATGGATGCTTCTGCATCGAAAAAATCTCCGTTCAGTTGGATATACTGTATCATCTCAGCCTAAAATATCTGATGAAAAAATATTTTGATCAGATCCGGTTGTAGCAAGACGGGATAAAAGAATCCAAAAACCGCACCCACAAAGTGGGCGTCGTGGTTCACATTGGTACCGCTTTTTTTTCTCATGTACTGGCTATAGATAAGATACAACAATCCAAAGAGGAATGCAGGAATGGGAATGATCCCCATAACCAGTAAAGTGCTTGTGGGAGAAAAGAGGATGAAGGCAAATACAACAGCTGAAACAGCACCTGAAGCACCTATGGCGTTATAATTGTAATCGTCCTTGTATCTTTTGATGGTGGAAAGCGTGGCAATGATCATCCCGATGAAGTATAAGCTTAGAAAATGGAATGTGGAATTGCCGATTAATTGTTTACTTTCCATAATATCCAGGCGGTTTTCCACAGCTCTTCCAAAGGAAAAAAGGACAATCATGTTTACCAGCAGATGAATCCAGTCGGCATGCAGGAAACCATGCGTTATGGTTCTATACCATTGGTTTTTATGATAAATCAGATAAGGGTTGAGTTGTAGACGCCGGAATAGCCGGTCTCTTTCAAAGGCCCACATCGATATGGCTACGGTAAGGGCTATGATCAATAAGGTTGTGGTTAGCATAATGCAATGTATTATAACCTTTTGTTATGCATAAAAAATGAAAAAAACATTTATAAATAAAGGCATATTAGTGTTTTACTTATTATACTCAAAAATTTTTATTTTTAAACATTTTTTCCGAGTGCGCCAATTTTTGGGCATC
>CAYYLT010000217.1:0-5951 GCA_964472385.1 uncultured Bacteroidales bacterium | reverse complement strand
GCTTTCGACGCCTTGCATCTACCCAAAACTTGACGCATGAATAATACAGGCTATATAAGCGTTTTCCCGCAAATCCTATTTATTGACGAATGAACAAAAATCTTCCACGAAAAGCCTCAACAATTATGCTGTGCTTATTGTTTCTAAATCAGAGACCACCAATCGTTACAGTTCATTTCATGACAATCTGATCAGGGTCTAATGCATTACATGAAGCAAAGAATGTAAAGGAGGTAAAAATGATTGAACATCTGCATCAAACAGAAAACCATTTAAAAGCCAGAGTAAAACACAATCTACAAATAGTAGAAGCCAACAACCAGGCCATCAGAAAACTTCTGGCTGAACCGGTCTCCAGGGAGCGAAGCACTAAAATCCGTAAAATGCGTGAACAAAACAAAAAATACCTTGAAGAAAATGAAGAGGCCATAAGGATACAGCACAACATCAACCGATTCATAATGCATTATCGCAAAAATATGCGGGAAGAGTCCGAGCATATAGGCGTCTCTTCCGAAGGCAATCATATCAGGAAACAAACGCTGAGTAAAGAAGAAAGCTTCAAAAAAACCATATCCGGAGAATTACCATACAATGAAACACATCCATATTATGGAGATCCGGCTTTTAAGGAAAAGCTGCTAAACCATTATCAGGCTCTGGAAGATTATGAAACGTGTGCCTGGCTGATGAAAATTAACCAAACCGAAGATTCATAACAAATGTCATCGGGTCGTTTTATATAGGGTTTGTCTACAAAGTCCAACTTCTTCGCTGTTGCTCAAAATCGAACCTGTATTATTCATGTTTCAATTTTTAGGCATCTGCTGCGTTGCGTAAGCTCCGAAGCAGGTGATTACGTCGTCGGCTTGTATCTGCCCAAAACTTGTCACAAGCATAATAGAGGATAACCAAAATGTTTGACAAATCCGCAGAAAAATGAAAAAATGCGTTAAAATTGAAATGGTCAAGGGGAAAAGGAAAATTCATCAGAAGGTATAGCCCAAATTTACGTACCATCGCGCTTTATGATCTGACAGGTTATCTCCGACCATAATGACCAGGGGACCCAATACCGAATTGAACCGCACGCCGGCGGCATAACCTTTCAGGTAATCATTCCACGGCGAATTTAACAGGGTAGTATACATTTGATCAACTTTTTCTGTGGTATGCGCCATATGGGTCTCCAAAGTAACAAACAGCCTGGAAGAAAGTTTCATATCCAATCCTGCGTTTATTTTCAAGAAATTAGGCGTTATTTGTTCTCCAAATTGAAAGCCGGCCATGGGTTCATATTTAATAGCATCATATGCCATCACCCCCCCGAGGGCATAGTTATTGGTGACCGGTGTACCATTGGAGACGATACCCGCGGAGGAGCCCAGTTTCAGAGAAAAACGCCTGGATACATCATAGTAATGGTCAAAATGAAAATAAAATGCATTAAAAGGAGTCAGATTTAAACGGAAAATCTGCTCATCAAGGGTCTGATTGCCTTCTATCCTGTATTTTGAAATGGGCTTGAAAACCCGTTTAAAGGAGACCAGCAGCTGGGTGCCTTTTGTCGGAAAATACAAATCATTGTGGGTATTCATGCGATAATACCCTTTTAATGCAATACCCCCAAATCCATAGTTTTCAAAATCAAAATTGACATCCGTAGAAATGTTTTGTGCCGCAACATCGGGATAAATGGTGCTGCTTTCATAAGCCATGTCCAAACCAAACTGTTGGTTAAAATTCAAAGAATACTTGCCTCCTATACCGCCTCTGAACATACCATGGATATACCGGCCCACTTTTTCGTCTTTGAAAAAAACCGGCAAATTGCTGCGATGCCAGTTGGTAAACAAATTTCCAATCAAATACTGTTTTTTCCCATGATACTTATTGATACTGAATTTTATCCCTGGTTGTTCAGCAATATTGAGGGTCAGGTTAACTTTAGAGGCAGGAAGCACAAAATTCCTGAATGTACTGTTCAGTATCAGTCCGCTACCCTGAACATTATCGGTGTGAAGGGCGCCTTTAATAAAAACAGGATTTCTCTCTTTTACTGCATATATAAGTTTATAGAGCTCCCCTTCCACTTTCTTCAGTCTGTAGTTTACCTTATAAAAATACCGGGTGCCGAAAATATTTTCAATGGCTTCATTTAATGTCTTTTTGGTAACATATTGACCGGGAAAGATACCTCCTTTACCAATCACAAAAGGACCATCCACATAGTCGAGATGATTCACTTCAACATCTGAAATATAGATATAATCGGGCCCCTGTAGCTTTTCAACAGGGTTATACCTGAATTTCATCTGCCTGGCGATCTGCTTCAGGCTATCCAATACATCCCGCGTGGCTTCTTCTCCTCGTTGGGCAATTTTCCGGCCACTCATAAAATCATAAGCCTGTATGCCTTCCATATCGGGTTGAATAAGCAGATCCACCTTTTCCATTTGTTTTTTTGAATCCAGCACCCCATACATGGAAGCCGTTCGTCTAAGGACATCGGTTAGGGAGAAAAGGTCATCCGGGGTAACATCTTTTTCAAATCCAACATAAACCCCGATAACAATATCCGCGCCCATATCCTTTACTTCCTGAACCGGAAAATTTCGAATGACCCCGCCATCCACCAGCAACATCGAATCTTTTCTAACCGGCGCAAATGCTCCAGGTATGGCCATACTGGAACGGATGGCTGTGGAGAGGTAACCGGAATCAAGCTCTACGGGTTGCCCGTCAAGAATATCCACTGCCATACAATGAAAAGGTATCGGTAAACGGTCAAAATCATGTATCCCTGTTGCACTCCATGTCAGATCATTAAACAAACGCTCCAACTGATAGCCCTCGTTCAATCCCGAGGGTAGCTTAAATTTTCCGTTCACAACCGGGAATTCAAGAATATAACGCTGATAATCATATTTTTCTTCCATTGCGATTTTATGGAGGGGTACCCGGTCAGTTAATATCTTATCCCAATCGATGGAATCTACAAGTGTCATCAGATTTTCCGAAGTATATCCCAGGGAATAGAGCCCCCCGATAATGGCACCTATACTGGTACCGGCTATGTAATCCGGACGAATGCCGGCCTCCTCAAGCACCTTTAACACACCGATATGAGCCAACCCTTTCGCTGCTCCCCCACTCAAAACCAATCCAACCCTGGGATTATCAATAGAATCGGCAGGCCGGGCATAAGCCATCCGTGTAGAAAACAACAATAACATGATAATACCCGAGAAGAAAATTATTTTTGTGCGCATCTCCCATTGGTAGATTGAACCTGTATGATCCATGATGATCGGAAATCCTGTATAGGATAAAAGTTTAATATACAAAATTAATGTTTGCATAAAAAAAATGGCTATATCATCCGGGAAAAATAAATCTTTCGTCATACCAAATCCGCAAATAAGTGATGAACCTGGTAGGAAAAAAACCTGCTGCCCCTGGTATATGGCAGTCATGCCTTAGGATACATTACCATGAACATAATGATAATCTAAATTGTTATAACATGGATACTTTATATATTGGTGGCAATAATAAACTATTTCCATATATAAAGACTTAATCATAAATGCCATAAGGTTAACTCCACTCGATCTATCAATCAATCAAAGCCAAATCTTTGGCAATATATGGTTCATCTTAAGTACAATTAATATCATCTTCATAACCAGATAACCATGGAAAACCGCAGGCAATTTCTCAAAAAGCTTTCAGCAGGTGCTTTGGCAAGTCTTTTATATAAATGGAGCTGGGCCTCTGCCTCGTCTGATAAATTTGGAGAAGTCCTTCCCAAGCGGACGCTCACCCGTGGCGGCCAAAAAGTTACGGCCTTTTGTATGGGAGGGCATCATCTGGGTCGTACAGACACAGACAAAGAAGCTGAAAGGTTGGCTGAACGCTCTATTGAGCTGGGGGTACGTTTCTATGACAATTCCCGGGTTTATCACCGTGGAAAATCAGAAGAGTTGATGGGTCGCTTTCTGACGCCAAAATACCGCGAACACATCTTCATGATGACCAAAAGTCCGGCTAAAACAGGATTGGGTGCACGCAAACATCTGGATGAATCGCTTCGGGCACTCAAAACGGATTACGTAGATCTTTGGCAAATGCATCATATCAGTTCACCGGAAGATGTGGACAACCGCATAAAAGGTGGCGTAGTGGATGCATTTCTGGAAGCCAAAGAAAAAGGTAAGGCAAGATACATTGGTTTTACGGGCCATCATAATCCTGAAACCCATTTGTACTTTTTATCTTTCCTTGAAAAACAAGGCATTGAAATGGATACCTGTCAGTTACCCCTAAATATTTGCGATCCCAGCTTTGCCTCTTTTCAGAAAAATGTGCTTCCGGTGCTGCTTGACAGAAAATATGGTGTCATTGCTATGAAAAGCATGGCAGGCGGAAGCATCAGTGGCAGAAGATTTGACATCACACCCAAATCGCTGGACACGGAAGACATACCGGATGTGGTAGAAGGAACGGGCATTTCCATGGCACAATTGCATCAATATGTCTATTCTTTACCGGTATCCACCTTATGCAGTGGTTGTGCAACCATGGAACATCTGGAGCATAACGTCGGGGTGCTTAAAAACCTGAAGAAATTATCCCAATCGGAAATGGAAGGTTTAGTGCGCGCTGCTAAGCCTTTTGCGGGAAATAATGTCGAAAATTACAAACATGTATTGGAATAACCTGATACCAGGTCATTTTCCCACCACGAGGTTTAGCTCCATCTGTTGCCGGGAAGAAATGGTGTCTCCTTTTTGTGTGGCAGGGATCCATGGACCTATAGTTTCCATCGCTGACTGTATTTCACTGACGAAGGTCGAATCGGGATAATGGTCAAATTGAAAACCGGAGAGCATGCCCTGCCCGTTCACCTTAAAAGCAACTTTAATGTGATGTTCTCCCGGGAAAGCGGAAAGAGCGGAATCGTTGATCCTTTTTAGCAACTCCGCTTTATACTGCTTCATATTCATGCCCTGGGGAGGACGCGCTCCGGCCTCAGTTAAAACAGGTTGTCTTTGAATACTTGATTGCGCTGTGATACCTGTTTCACTAATCTGCACCATTTCATCAGTGGATTGTTGTCGCCCATTCAGGGTTACCATCACAGAAGAATCCTGTTTTCGCCCTTTCATATCCCCGGCAGATAATATATCAAGTCCGACGACCCTTTCATCAGGGTGGACAGCAATGGCTTGATGTGATATCTTTTGAATTTTAACCGGTTTCGCAGCCAGGGTTTCCAGTGGCCGGTCTTTTTCTATGCCGGATGGAATTTTTAGCCTTTGAGATGCACATGGATTCTCAACCGGCTGTGCCAACGTTCGTTGTTTTTCAGGAATCGCAACTTGTGGGGCAACTTTCGAGGTTCCCTTCCGCGTTTTTTTTAAATCCCGTTCCTCCGGCCCACTTTCAATTTGCGGGCTTTCAGTTTGCGCTTTTGCTGCAAAATGATCCTTTTCAACCTTTGTTCCTTGCTGAACGGACTGCTTCTCGCTGTAAGGTTCATTTTCGAATACCGGACCGGCAGAAGTTTCATGATCCTCCTGATCCGAACTATCGGTTACCGACTGGCTGACAACCTTTTCTCGTTTAAAAGGTTCTTTCAAAATATAAAACCCCACCCCTATACCAATCAGCAGAAGGATTGTGGCTGCATACCGAAACCAATAAGGCACAAGAAGGCGGCTGTTGTTTGTCCGTCGGGTAATACCCTTTTTCAAAGCGGATATATCCATATCCAGCTGTTGTTTATCCAGTCGTGTCAGCCCGTCGTAGGCTTCCGCATCAAAAGCATTCCGCATCATCCGCTTTTCAAAAGCATGCTTCTCTTGACCCTTCATGCGGTTTAAGAAGTATCTTTTGAAATCCTTGTATGTCAATCTATATCTAAATTTCATCTTCATCCTTTTTAG
>CAYYLT010000216.1:0-5981 GCA_964472385.1 uncultured Bacteroidales bacterium | reverse complement strand
ATTGGTTTGGCTTTTTAGTTGCCTCCTGGTAACGAGTCAGACGTATCGCGAATCATCCGGTACTATAGTCATGGAAGCTGAAGATTTTCTCGACCAGGTTCCAGGGAGTAGTACCCGTGAATGGCAGATACTTATGGATGGTAGTGCCAGTAATTCCCATTGTGTTTACATCAAGGAATACGGGGAAAATTTTAACACTTCAAAATCCCCCCGCCTTGATTTCCCTGTGACATTTACCAATGATGGGGAGTATCATGTTTGGGTACGGATGAAGAGTTTCAATGATAGTAGAAAAAGCGATGGTATTTACATTGGTGTAGATGGTTCATCCAGTTTGGAAAAACACTCGAAGAGTGCTTCTTTCGAGTGGTGGGAAGCGAATTTATATACAGATAATATCTTTATTTCCTCCTCCGGAGACCACACGATTAACTTGTGGGCCAGTGAGGATGGTGTTTATGTAGACAAGATCATCATAACCAGTGATCACGGGTTTGAACCCATTTCTTCTGGACCTCAGGCAGACCAGATGCTTAAAGATGATGCCAAGTCCATTACCCGTTTTGCTTTGGAAGAAGTAGAATACCCGGTAGAAGGAGTTATCAACGAGATGGCAAATACAATAAATATTACTGCTGCTTATGGAACAGACAAGACCAATCTTGTTCCCGTGATAGAAGCCCCTTATGGAGCTGTTGTAACACCATCATCCGGTGTAGCACAGAATTTCAGCAACCCCGTGGCTTACGAGGTAGAAGCACTAGATGGATCTACTCGTAATTACACGGTGAGTGTAACAGTGTTAGGATCGGAAAGCACGGAAAAGGAAATCACCCGTTTTTACCTGGAGCCATTGGAACAAGAAGCAGCGATAGACAATATAAACAACGAGATCGAAGTCACCTATAATGATGGATATAGCTACCAGCAGACAGTAACAATAGAACACTCACAATTTTCCATGGTCACTGCAACATCAAAGAATATCCTGGTGCCTGGGGAAGATAAAACCTACACAGTAACTGCCCAGGATGGTAGTGAAAGAGTGTATACAATTATTTACATCGTAGAAGATGGCGTGCAGTCTTTTTCAGATGACTTTAGCACTGCTGATAACGTGTCTAACTGGGATACTGATGACGGGAATTTTAATTATTCCCATAATGCTACAGATGAAAAACTGGATTTGCAATGTGTTGATACCAGGAATAAATGGTCAGGGTACGATTTTTCCTCTCTGATGAACTTGGCCAACACGCCCATCGTGAGAATGCGTCTCACGACCAACAAATCCATCGGATATAATGGTGTAGAAGCCTATCTCAAAGATGCTGATGGGAACAGGAGTAGTGGGATAGACATAAATGTTTTATCTAACACGTTGTACGAGTTGGAATACGATTTTTCCAATTCCCTGGTTTTTTCGGAAGATACCAATAACAAGATAGATATAAGCCGTATAGATCAATTACTCTTGCGTATACATTCGAATGGAGGCACAGATGCCTCTATCCAAATAGATGATTTCCGTGCAGGAAACGCTGCTTTACCCAACCAGGTGCCGGTGATTGATCCCGTGAAAAAGCCGGATTTTATTCTTGCCGGTGATGGAGAACAAACCATAGAGCTCACGGGTATAGATGATGGAGATAAGCTGAAAGACCAAACCATGTCCATAACAGCTACCAGTTCGGATGAATCTGTTGTCAGTGCTCCCGTGGTGAATTATGACGGGACAAGCGGTACCGGTACTATTACTTATTCCCCTGTTGGTGCACGTGGTTTTTCTACCATCACGGTGACAGTTAAAGATGACGAGGGCAGGATATATTCAGACGAGATGGATTCAGTATCTATCAGTTTTATTGTTGAAGTACGTGATCTTTCTGTAAATAACCCACCTTCTTGTGATTTTCCCTATCAAGCGAAGATGAAACTGGGAACCGGCCAAAACGTGATAATACTTCCCTCGGTGAGTGACGGGGATGCTGATAAATCACAAAACCTAACGATCACCGCTACCTCACTGGATGAAAGTCTGCTTGTGATTGATTCGGTAGTGCATGATACCATGAACAACATCGCCTTGTTATATGTTACCGAACAGGCACAGGCAAGTGATGTGGAAGTGCAAATAGATATCACGGATGACGGCGGTTCCGTCGGCGATGGTAATGATTCTTTTTCAACTACATTCACTGTTTCTATTACTGGTTTCCCGGACAATGGCGTGATTTACAAGGCTTATGATAAAGCTTTCTGGCAACCCATGCCTTATAATGAAGAACCACCGGTATTCAACCAGACTATATTGTCCTCTACAGCCGTGACAGATGAACTGGTAGGCATAACCAGGGATAAGTTCTGGATGAAGATGTATGGCTATATCGTTCCAAAAGTCACTGGTGATTATGTTTTCCAGACGTTCGATCATGAAGGGTCGTATGTGTATTTAAGTACCGATCAGACCAAGGAGAATATACCAGATCAGGAAAATCCTACTGCCTGGTATTCTGGTAGAGATCCAAAGACAGGTGAAAAAATTGAAGGCACCCAGAAAAGTTCCGACCCAATCAATCTTGAAGCCGGCAAGTATTACTACTTCGAGTTTTTTGCCAAGGAAGTTGTTCTCGGCTTTAATAATAAACTCAACTGGACTGGCCCGGGTATCCCCAATGGCCCTATCACCTCCGAATATTTAGTTGCAGAAGCTGATTTTGTATTACCTGATGCCCCGGAAAATCTACAATCCATAAAAACAGGAACGCATGCTGCGATTGTTGATTGGGAAGAAGCAACAGATAACAATAAAGTGATTGGTTATGATATTTTCGTGGATGGCTACAAAGTGAATGATGAAATGATAAAAGGCCTTGAATACACGATTACCGGCCTTAACCCGAATAGAAAATACACGGTAACAGTAAGGGCTATGGATAAGTTAGGCAACCTTTCTGATCCTTCCAATTTGTTAAATATCACTACTTACCAGGTAGATAACACACCTCCTGATGCGCCACAAAACGTGGTTTCAACGGAAGCCACCGGTGGTGGTATCAAGATCACCTGGGACGAGGTAACAGACGGAGAAACAGCCATCTGGGGCTATAATGTTTATTTTGACGGTCAAAGTGATTCATTGAACGCCGGTTATATCCGTGAGAACTATTTCTGGGTCACCGGTTTGGATCAGTCCACGAGTTATGACTTCAGGGTCACGGCCATTGATGCTGGTTTTAACGAGTCATTGCCAAGTGATATGCTCACGGCATCTACCACGAAATTCTGTGCAGATTGTCCCCAGGATGGAGTGAAAAAAGGTCGTGTGAAAGTAACGCTGGAGCCGATGTCAAAAAATATAGGACACATGTTGCAATGGTCAGCAAATTTTGCTTCAAACGGGGTGAAGTTTCCTGATTTCGAGACTTCTGATTTTGATGATGCCAATACAAATGAGAAATTGAAGAAATTAGGCAAGGAGAAAGCAGGAAACGTGATATTCAAGATTGTCAAAGGCGACCAGGCTTATGATGGAGAACGCTCGGCCAAGCTTACAGGAGGCACAGGGAGCTATTTCCGAAGCAGGTCCAGCATGTATATATACCCTGAAGACGATTACATGGTGAAGCTTGCAGCGAAAAAAGATGATACCTACCAGGGGCCAGCCACTGTAAGAGTATCCCAAACATTTAACAACCGGTGGAAAGTGTTGTTCGAGCAAGATTTCGTACCCATGGATTACTGGCAAGAGTTTACTTTCGTGTTCCCTGTTTCGGAAAAAGAAGGAGCGAACCTGTGGGATATAGAGATTATCTTCCAGGATGCTGGTAATTTGTTTGTAGATAACGTGGAATTTCATAATTACACGCATTATGACAGCACCACGTGGGTTTCTGGTTTGTACGTTGGATTCCTGGAAGAATTAGAAATGGCAGGAGTAAGAATGGGCGGGGCACCGGGTTTCAACTATAAAAACCTCTCTAGAATGACTGGCCCATCACCAGCCGGGAATTTGTACAGTTACGGGGATATCACTCATATATCCAACAAGTTCTGTGATGGATATTCCGCGTTGAATATTGGCTATGCCCCCGAGACAGACTGGCGTACAGAGGAAGAAACCTTCAGGAACCTGATGGAATACTATGGCGGCCCTACTTCATCTACCTGGGGAGCCATCAGGGCTTCTGAAGGGTATGATGACCTGATGACTGATGCAGAAAAGATACTCTTTGAATTCGGTTGTGAAGTATGGGGAAAAACTCATGGAGATGAAACATTTGCTTCTCAGCCTGCTGTTTGGGGCGAATGGGTGCGTGACCGGACACGTTCTCTCAAAACTTCTCCTTACCACGATCCTGAAAAGATAGTGACATCTTATAGTGATTATTATTGGAGGGGAATTCATGAAGTAGTTCCCATGCTGGAAGGAGAGAACGGGGAAGTTGACTGGGTAGACCAGAGTGGGTACGTGAGCAACAGTAATACTGCCGCAGAGATAGTAGAAGGTGAGGCTACCACGATCCTGGGTTATTACCAGGAAGCCTGGGAAGAGATACAAGACTATATCAGTAAGCTGCACCTGCGGAACAGGTTAATGCTCACGGCAACGGGTAGAGTATTGCCATCCTTTATCTACGAGGGTAATTTTACTCCCCCGGATAACAATGGTAAATTAGGACAGGCCGTGGTATTTACCGATTGGTACGCGGAATCTTACGAGGCAGGAGCTGCTGTAGGTTGTGTATTTTCATTAGATGGGGGGATGTGGAGAATTATAGAACCGGCAAATTATTACTTCAAGAGGCCACAATATTATGCCACATCGTTGTTTAACAAGTATTGTAAAGGCACGATACTGAAAACCGGGTTTGAAACAGGCAATGTTTTGAATAAATTTGATGGTACCGCCTTGGCACTTGATCCTGTTGGTTGTCATACCTACGTGGACAGCACCCGCTATACCATCATGCTCACGGGCAGGGATTTCGCTGAAGATTACCTGGTACAGGTAGATTTGCCGGACGAGTTGAACAGCGTGAGCAGCACGGCCAAGAAGGTGGTGATGACCGGTCCGGACATGAACGGCAAGCAGACCACCATCACGGAAGAGGATATTTCTTTTGGAGATAGCGTGCTGGTTACCGTTCCCAAATATAGCCTCGTATTTATAGTGTTCGAAGCCGACAAGCAGGATTTGCCCGATGTTTCCATGGGTAACCTGGTATACCAACCTATTACTTCTATTGATGTAGTTCCAGTTAATGCCAGCGATTTCGTGATAGATGAGAATTATGGCCGACTGACGGTCACCGCTCATATCTCTCCTGATGATGCTTACATGGATGAAGTAGGCTGGAAATTCATTGATAACAATATAGGAGTCATAGGCGGATTCTTCGGAAATGATTTTATCATGATGTCTTCAGGAAAAAGCAGTGGAAATGGTACAGTAACTCTAAGAGCCTATGCTTACGAGGATACTACCGTGTACAAGGATATTACCATTACCATATCCAACCAGGGTACAAACATAGAAGAAAAAGCAAATGACAAGCTTGATGACGTACTGATATATCCAGTACCTTTCTCTGATATTGTTACCATAGTCCTTAACCAAACGGAATACAGCAACATCAAACTCTTTGACATCCAGGGCAGAATGATAAAGCAAAAAAAGTTGAACAGCAACATCAACGAGCTGAACCTTTCTCATTTATCAGATGGAATGTATTTCATTAAATTAGAAGGAGAAAGTGGAGTTTTAAACAGGACTATAATCAAAGAATAGACGAAAGATACAGATATAAGAGCCAAAGGCTCTTGATAGCAATAAAAAAAGCGTTTCCAATATGGAGACGCTTTTTTTTTAAGGATTTTTACTCCAAAGCCTTATATATCTTATCCAGGGATTGCTGTAAATTTCTTCGCATTTCTTTGGTATAAGGATTAAACCTTTGCAGATCCAAAAACAGTTGCCA
>CAYYLT010000215.1:0-6019 GCA_964472385.1 uncultured Bacteroidales bacterium | reverse complement strand
CCTTGCATCTACCCAAAATTTGACGCATGAATAATACAGGTTAGTAAAGGAAATTTACGATAACGGAAAATTTTTTGTCAAGTCAAAACTTGTTAAGATATGGATAAGTCTATTTACAAAGCCGCATGGAAAGAACTGCAGTCCGCTGTTGTAACATACAATGGGGAAGCCGTTGGCACTGTAGCTGCAAGAGATCCGGAAACCCATGCCCTCAATTACGACCAGGTTTTCACCCGTGACTTTGCTGTTTCAGCTATCGCTTTTTTGGTAAACGGGGAATACAGTATAGTGAAGAATTTTCTCCGGCAATTGCTTGATCTACAAAGCCGGGAGAAGCAGTTCGATTGCTTTAAACCCGGCCAGGGTATGATGCCTGTGAGTTTCAGGATTGAAAAAGATGCCTCGGGAACAGAATCCATCAACCCGGATTTCGGCGAAAAAGCTATTGGTAAGGTCGCCCCGGTCGATTCGGTTTTTTGGTGGCTTTATGTTTTGCGGATGTACAAGCTTTTCAGCGGCGACTATAGCTTTGCCAGGGAAGAAAACGTACAGCAGGGCATCCGTCTGATACTGGATCTTTCTTTGACCAGCCGTTTCGATATGTTTCCGACCCTGCTTGTACCTGACGGCTCTTTTATGATTGACCGGCGAATGGGAGTTTATGGCTATCCGCTCGATATTCAGTCCTTGTTTTATACTGCACTGCTTTCCTCAAGGGAACTTTTGGAGGAAAACGAGACCAATGAGCCTTACCGAAAGGCTGTTTATGATCGACTGGGACACCTGGTGTATCACATAAGAAAATATTACTGGCTCGACTTTGATAAGCTCAATGAGATGTATCGGTATGATGTAGAGGGATATGGTGCCTCTACGAAAAATGCCTTCAACATTTACCCGGAAACCATCCCGGAATGGCTTTTGGAGTGGCTTCCCCAAGAAGGTGGATATTTTGCAGGAAATCTTGGGCCTGCACGAATGGATTTCCGATTTTTTACTTCGGGGAATTTGCTGTCCATCATCTCTTCCCTGGCAAGCAAGGAACAGGCTCATGCTATCATGGAACTTATGCAAAGCAGGTGGAAAGCGCTGGTCGGTGATATGCCCATCAAAGTTTGTTATCCGGCAATCCACCATGAGCAATGGAAAATTCTTACCGGGGCAGATCCGAAGAATATCCCATGGTCTTATCACAATGCAGCCGGATGGCCTTTTTTACTATGGACTATGGCCACCGCAGCCATCAAATCAGATTATTCGGAAATGGCCAGGCAAGCTTTAACAATAGCAGAACAGAGGATTGAAAAGGACTGTTGGCCTGAGTATTACGATGGCAAAACCAACCGGTTGATTGGTAAAGAAGCCAGGCTATACCAAACCTGGACGTTTGCCGGGTATATTGCTGCCTATAAACTGCTGGAGGAACCGGATCTGTATGATAAAATCAGTTTTGATGAGGACCAGGAGGTGATTGCCTGTTCCATTAAGAGCCAGGAGAAATATGAAAATGAGTATTATAGGCCGGAATAATCAGTTAAAAAATGAAATCCACTGACACAGATCAAACAAGTTAAACAACAAACAATATCTATACATGTTGGAACTAAGTTTTGAATTTTGGTATTTATTTCCGCTCTCCATTCTTATTGCCACCATAGCGATGTCGTCTGGTATTGGTGGAGCGGTATTTTTTTCGCCACTCTTTATTCTTGCGTTGAAAATACAGCCACACATTGCTATTGGGGCTGCACTGATAACAGAATTTTTTGGCTTTAGTAGCGGGCTTGCTGCCTATATAAAAGCTAAACTGATCGACTTTAAATTGGCGAGGAATCTTTTGCTATTTTCTGTGCCGGCAGCAATTCTGGGAGCTGTATATGCTGAATTGATACCCGATTTTGTACTTAAAGCCATTTTTGGCACAGGCCTCTTATTTATCGGAGTACAGCTTTTTTCATCATGGCGGCAAGAAGAGAGAGAAAAACATGAAACAGCTCACAGAAAAGAATTTCAGCATACTTACGAGACGGAATTAATTGATAAATCAGGCAGGGTTTTCCATTACACCGTATGCAACAAAAATATGGGCCGGAGTTTTGCCGGAATAGGTGGGGCCTTTGTGGGCATGATTTCAGTAGGTCTGGCCGAACTTCAGGAATACCAACTTGTGGCCAGGTGTAAGGTACCAACACCTGTAGCCGTTGCAACATCTGTATTTGTGGTGGTAATTACAGTATTGGTCGCATCTGCCGGACATTTTTACGAATTTGTTCGGCAGGGTGGGGAAGTAATGAATCAGGTTTTCAATATCGTTATCTTTACCATACCAGGGGTAATTATCGGGGGACAGGCCGGCCCTAAACTACAAAAAATCGTACCGGAAGATAAGATGAAAGCAGGAATATCCATTGTTTTTGTCATCATTGGAGTTTTCATATTACTAACTTTACGGTAAGTTTAACAAGGCTTTAACCTACCTTGAAAAAATGAACTGTTATGGTATATGTTTTATACCAACATTGTGTTATATTTAAAACTTCTAAGCGATTGATAAATATTGTATTATTATAATTGTTAAAATGATATATGTATGGAAGGTATAAAGGAGAAAAATGTGCTGATTACCGGTGGAACTGCCGGGATCGGGCAGGCGGTTGCTGTTCGTTTTGCCCGGGAAGGAGCCAATGTGGCCATCAATTATCTTAAGGATCCCGAGGAGGCGGAAGATACCGAAGCCCAGGTGCAGGAATGTATTCATAAAGTAGGTCAGCAAGGGGTTAAACATACCCTGGTACAGGCAGATGTGTCAAGTGAAAAACAGGTAAACGCCATGTTTGAGGAGGCTGTAAAAAAGCTGGGAGATATACATATTTTGATTAATAATGCAGGAATACAGGTCAATAAGCCTTCGGAGCAGGTTACAGGGGAAGATTTGGATAGGGTATTGGATGTTAACCTTAAAGGGGCTTTTTATTGTTCAAGGGCTGCTATTCGACATTTTCTCGATCAGGACATCCAGGGGGTGATTATCAACATTTCCAGTGTTCATCAGAAAATTCCCAAACCCGGTTTTATTGGTTATTCTATGAGCAAAGGAGGAATGCGGAATTTAACCCAAACGCTTGCCCTGGAATATGCGAACAGAAAGATCCGGGTGAACGGGATCGGACCGGGTGCGACCATAACTCCCATGAACAAAAGCTGGGTTGAAGATCCGGAAAAGCATAAGCAGGTAGTTAGTCATATCCCCATAGGACGGGCAGGTACAGCCGATGAAATAGGGGCCGTTGCAACTTTTCTGGCCTCTAAGGATGCAGCTTATATTACAGGACAAACCTTGTATGTTGATGGCGGCCTTACGCTATACCCCGGTTTCAAAATGGCATGGACATCAGATTAGTGCATAGGATATGAAAATAATATTAAGGCTTTTCTGGTTTGTTATACAAATCATGTGAATAATTATGAAGCAATAGGGAGGATAATACGGCTCACATCCTACAAGAATTCTGCCGGGAGTCTCCTGGTTTTGTCCGGTGTCACCAAAGGCGTGAGAAATTGTTGCAAATACCAGTATTCCGGTAAAAATGGAAATGTTCAGCAAAATGTTTAGTCCATGAGACAAATTGTTTTTAGAGGAGAAAAAAGCACTGATCATAAAGCAGCGGGTTATAAGAAAAAAAGATATTAAGGAGCAAATTACGTAAATTTATAGATATTCTGCAAAATTTATTAGCAATAACAGCTTGAACAGCAAATTGATATGTATTGTATTACATTGGATTTTCAGATATGGATCTTCCTTTTTCTAAGAATTCCCTTGCAGTAAAAAATCCAATGACAGAAAGCAGGATGGGCAGGCTAACAAATAAAAAAACACCCAAACGTATTTTTTGGGAACGATTTCTCATTAGGATTTACTCACTACGTTCGTGAGATCGCTGCGCTAAGTTCCAGTTTATTGGAGTTAAGTTTACCAGAACGATAAATCAAAAGACTCATATATCTCTTATAAAAGCATATATGAGCTTCTGATTATCATATTAACCAGGTTTTACCAGCATGCAATCAAGTCTGGAATATAAATTTTTAATTGAAAAATAATCGGGTGGTTAGGTTGTTTCCTGCTCACTGCCTTTATCTTTTTCTTTGATGTCTTTCTGACCTTTTTTCTCCCCGGCCTTTTCCGTATAATCCTGTTTCTCCATCTGCATCTGCTCAGAGATATTATTGAGTTTCTCATTCAAAGATTTCATAGATTCGGCCGTCTGGTTGTATTCTTTGGTTTGCATATTAAACAATACTTCTTTTAACTGAAGTATTTCAATGTCTTTACCCTGCATGGCTATTTTGTTTTCCAGGGTTTTCTCATGTATACGCTGCTGTACTATCAGATATTGAGCAATATAACGAAGTATAATGAAAAAGATAATTCCTGCAATGGAATAAAAGATAAGGGGATAACCCGTAATAACAGTAAAGCCAAGGTTTATATTAAGACTTACAGTAAATACGGCCCAGTTAAATGCAGCGAAATAGGCCCATATCACTATCCAGATTATTAGGAAATAGTTGATTATTGTTCTGATGGTTTTAAGATTTTTCATTGATTGAGATTTAAAATTTTGGTTACTCCTGTTTATCTTTTTCTATTTCTTTGGAAAGATCGATAATTTTCTGATCAACTTCTTCTATCTGTTCCAGGAGTGACTTTACCTCTTCATAACTGGTGAAATCGTCCGGTATGGTATTGTTGTTGTTTTTCATTGCCAGATACAATTTCATTCCCAATTGAGATCCCACTTTTTTCTTTTCATTATTGAGGTTTCTCATTTCGTACATGTCCCGGTACTTTTCTGCCAGGGCTTGTGCATTATTCACTGCATTCTGAGTTAACCTGGCGCTGGTTCTGTAAGCTTCCGAAGATGTTTCCTTTATTCTTCCAAATATTTTTTCGGAATAGGTGGACAATTTTTCACCTATTGCCCGGGCCTCCTCATTAATTACCCTAGTACCTTCCGCAATATTTTCACTTGCTTCTTTCCAAAAATCGGTGCCTTCGGATTTTTCTTTACTTTCCTCTTCTTTTTTACTTTTATCAGAAGCTTTGCTTTTGGGTTTAACCGTAGGTTTTGAGCCACTACTTTTTTTGCTTCCGGTTGTTTTTTTTGCTGAGGATTCAGTCTTTTTTCCGGGTTTAGTAGTTTTTGATTCTTCCTGCGATTCTTTCTTTGTTGAAGAAGTAGATTGAGCCTTTTGCTCTTCCTGTTGTGCACTGGTCTTTTCCTGATTTTCTCCGGAGGTTTGGTTTTTTTCTTCTTTTCCGGTGTTATTGGATGTGTTTTCAGTTGCCATAATTCATCAATTTTTTAAAGGTTTATAATCTTTCTTTGGATTTATTGCGCTCTTCTTAATTTTCTCCTTCTCCCGAGGAAGAAAAGTAAGGCCAATACAGCTACACCTGCTATAATCACGATGATAACAGTGGTAGCGATAGTTTTTACCTTCTTTGAGCGTCGGGCTTCCAGCTCGGATCTTTTTTGGGCAAGTTCCTGACGATCCTCAGCGATTCCTTTTTGCAGGGATTCAATGCGCTGACGTTTGTTGCGGATCTCTTTTTCAAGATTTTTAAGCATCTCAGCCCCTTCAATATTTTCTGCCAACTTCCTTTTCTGATCCCCTTTTTCGGAAGATTCCGCCAATAAATCGGATTCTTTTTTAGCCAAATCTGCTTCCTGCTGTTCAAGTGCCGATCTGTCGGCCAGAATTTCTGAAAGCTCCTGGTTCCTTACAGATTCTATTTCTGAGTTTAGGGAATCAAGCCTTTGGTTAATTTGTGATTTTTGCACTGCCAGGGAAGTCTTAAGCGAATCAAGCTTCTTTTCCTGCTGGTTAAGGCTGGTCATTTCGCTTTTCAGCCTTTCCTCTTCTTCTTTGCTGAACTCTTTGATCATCTCATTTTTACCGTATTCCTGCTCCATCATGTCACGAAGCCTTTGTTTCAGTTGTTCTACATCGT
>CAYYLT010000214.1:0-6026 GCA_964472385.1 uncultured Bacteroidales bacterium | reverse complement strand
GCTTTTTGAGGTATTAGTAAAATATATACAAACGGGCAAAAAAATATACACAAAATGTATACAACTGCACGGAAACAACAAGCTAAGAAACTGGTACAGAGTGGATTGTTGTTTGGCTGGGTTGTTCTATTGTTGAATAGTTGAATAGTTGAGGAGATGAGGAGTTGAATAGTTGCGAAGTTGTATTGACGGAAGTTGCGACCACAGTTTGTCACGATTCGAACCTGAAACAGGAAACTTTGAACCTGAAACTTCAGGCTAAGCACCAAATTCTAAGCAAAATTCCAATCTCCAATATCCAAATCCCAAACCGGGAACATCAGAGGCTATCGGGTTTGGGATTTGGAGTTTAGAATTTGGAGTTTTGTATCAGGCCGGAGTCTTTCATCAGCATCGAAGATGCTTCATTCGTCTTTTATTCGGGAATTCGTGGCAATTTTATATTCAGAAATTGATCCTACTCACTCTACTCCCTCTTGTATCCCTGAATTACATAATTAATGAATATCGGGCCTTTCTTAGTCCATGAAGAAACCGGCTGGAAGCCGGTGGTCCTTAAAAAAACCGGCCGCCGAGTGGATCGCCGCCATTTTGGCGGTGAATAGGATGAATTTTTAAATCATGGAAATTTTAAGACCAGTTGCCGTTCCGGCATCCCGGGAACATCAATTTCCATGATTGAACCAGTTACCGTAAACGTTGATTATTGTGGAAAGACCTATTCATTCAATTCATCATTTAGTCTTAACAATTCTCTGATAAGTCTTTGTGAGATCCTAAAATCTGTAGATAACAATTTATCAAGAACCGGTTGTACTTTATCTATTGTTCCTATTCGCCTGGCTTTATGTATAACACCTAAAGTACCTGTAATACGTAAATTCAAACGTTGGGCCAATTTCCTTGCTTTAGGGTCATCCAGAATTAACAAAGGATTTTTGCTTTCTTTTGCTAAAGCAATTACACTGGCTTCACCACTATCAACCTGGGTTTCCAAAAATTTCTGATAGGTATGGTCTTTTATTTTTTTTATTTCTATCCATCCAGGTAAGTCAGCATCGAATTCTGAAGCAACCTCTTGTGTTGTTATCAGGTTTTTATAAATCGCCTGTAACAAATTCAACTCCCCAATCTTATGAAAAAGTATTAAGCTGCTTGTATCCGGAATAACAATTTCAGGCATTATCTATGTCGGAATGGAGGTCATCAATTGAATCACTTACCACAGAAACCCCGTATCTACCCAGCATTTCTATGAATGCTCTTTTTGACAAGCCCGCTATTTGTGCAGCCTGGCCAGCAGATATTTTGCTGTCTTCATATAATTTGGTAGCCAGTATCATCGGAAAATCATAATCTTCCGGATCGATCTCATCAGGTATATGCAGTTGTATGGTTTTCATAATCCTAAATTATGGTTTTTCAAAATTACGAAAAAATCGTTTAATAAGTAAACGTAAGCGGTGCAGGTTTGTTTTTAATTCGATAATCATTATTTAGGGTGTTCTAACTCATTGAACTTTTTAGTCCGCTATGAAGCCAGACCCTGAAGCATCTAATGCTACATCGGTCCTTGAAGAACCGGTTGGAAGCCGGTGGTCCTTATAGAATTGTCAAGAAGCCGGTTTCCTTTTAATATCCCTTCCACCGGAACCCTTCCGGGTTCATCACGGCCATATTGTCTCCGGCCTGGGTCAGAAGCAGCAGGCCGTGTTTTGCAGCCAGCTCATAGCTATCGGAAGGAACACTCATGCCCGCCACTGCTCCTATGATCTTTTTATCGGCATATTCACGAAATAAAGGTTTGAAATGAACCAGCTTTCGGTTGATAAAATCCATTACATCATCGGGATGAAGTTTGTATTTCACTTCAATAACGATGATATAGGCTTTGTTATGAAGAACAATATCATATTCGCCCTGGTGTTTCTTTGAGGTTCTTGCCAGGTGATCCACTTCGGTATATTCTATGCCGAAAAGAGAGCTTCTGGCTTCCAGCCCCCTTCTGAAAAATTCTTCCGCCACATCCTTGCTGTTTTCGGATACCCCACCATACAATTTGGCCAGCCGGTCAATTTTGCGGTCGGTTTCCTTAAACTTTTTATCCGTTTCCTGGAACATTTTCCAGACCTGGTTAAACGAAACCGGTTCGCCATAATCAGATAACGGTTCATTGGCCTTATTGTTCTTATCTTTTTTGCTCATAGCAGCTTGTGTTTCCTGCCAAATTAGCAAATTTTTCATTCACATTGCAAAGGTGTAAACGCGAATGCGATGGGAAATATTTTTGGAACAGGGAGAGGGTTCTGTTGCTCTATTGTTGAATAGTTGAAAGGTTGAATAGCTTAATGGTTTGAATGCCTGTCCTCCGACAGGTGGATTTGACGGGAGTTTGACAAGGTGGTCATTCTGTGGTCACTCAGTAGTCACTCGGTGGTCAATCCTCCAATCCTCCAATCCCTCAATTAACTCAATCCCTCAACTAACTCAATCAACTTAATACCCCCAATCACTCAATCAACCAATCCCCCAATCTCCGTATCTTCCTCTCTCTGTCACTAAATCTCACACCCTCTCACGCTCTGTTCATGTCTGGCATGTCATTGCTCCAGAAGTTCCAGGTATCTTTCATTATTGCATGCATAGACGGCTTTACTGACCGCTTCCTTCCATTCGGCAATGTTTGGGCTTCGGGATGGATCGATTTTATCCAGGACATTCAGTATTCCTGTCAGTTCGTAGACTTCATATTGCTTCAGCTCGTCAACGACAGGTTGTATGGTTTTCTTTTCATCATTCGTAAGCCTGAAAGATCTATGGGTATTTTGTTCATCGTCAGTGGTTGCATATTGTTGTTTTCTTGCAGTGGGAAGAACAAACCAAAAGGTAGTTGGTGTATATTTAACAGCATTGCTCATCAGATTAACTATTATGCGCTTCAGAATTTCATAATCGGCAGATACCAGAATAGCTTTTTCTATATTATTTTTCAGATAAATTTGTTTTTTCTCTGCAAACAATTGAATTTCATTCTTTGCTTCTTTGGTCATGTCATAGAGGTTAAATTCCGAAGTATTCAGTTGGATCTGGTTTTTATCTGCCTTATATACGTCCAGCACGTTCATGACAATATTCCGCATGTGCTTGCTGTATTGACGCACCAAATGGGCATTTTCGGGGGTGGTAAGGTCAGGAAAATTAATCATGATGTTCAGCGGATTTTTCAGATCATGGACCATCATGCGGGTCATGGCTTCTTTAAAGCGGGATGCTTCTTCCAGTTGCTCGTTGAAATTTTTCAGCTCCTCCTTCTGATCTCTTATTTGCTGGTTTTTCTCCTGCAGTTCTTTGTTATATCGGCGTTCCTTCTGGCGGCTCCGGAAAAACAATACCGCAACTGTTAAAGCCCCAACCAAACCTACACCAATGGCTATGCCTAAACGCTGCTGGTTTTTGATCCTGGCTTCATTCAGTTGATTTTCCTTGCGGAGCAGCTTATTCTCCCGCTCCTTCTTTTCGGTCTGGTATTGGGCTTCCAGCCGGTTGACCTGTTTGCTTTTTTCTTTATTAAAAAGACTATCCTGTATGGCCATATAACGCTTGTAGAAATGCAACGCCTTCTGATACTGATTTAAATTTTCATAGGCTTTGTAAAGGTTTTTGTATGCCTGGCTCTCACGACCAAACGATGAGATTTCTCTGGCCATCTTCAGCTCTTTTTTGGAATATTCAATGGCCTTTGAGTGTTTTCCCTGATGTTGATATATGTTCCCAATGTTACCGTAGCTTTTCCCGATCCCCTGTGTTTCATCGTGAGCTTTGAATTTTTCAAGAGCCTGTTTGAAGTATTTCAGGGCACGCTAAAAATTTTCCTGGTGTTTGTGGACAATACCGATATTGGTGAAACAGGATGGGAAAAACTGGTGATAATCTGCTTTGCGTGCAATTTCCAGAGCTTTTTGGTTGTATTTCAAAGCGTCGGGGTAGGCTCCCAGGTGGATGTGGGTTAATCCCCTCGCCAGATAGGCATGGGCCAGGCCCTTTTGGTCGTTTGATTCCCGCAACAAGGGGACGGCTTTTCGGTAAAAGTTTTCTGCTTCAGCAAAATTCCCGTTGATGTCGTTGATATCCCCCAGGCTTTTCAGCAAGGAGCCTTTCTTTGCCTGATCATTGAGCTTTTCTGCCAGCCTGATGCCTTGCCGGGCATAATTTTTTGCCGAATCCGGATGTGAATACATCAAGGCATCGGTTAGACTGACCAAAACATGCATTTTCCCTTTGTCCTGTTTTGTTTGTCTTAAAAGGATCACCAGGCTGTCAGTTTGTGAAGCCTGACCCTGTGAGGTGAAAAAATAAATGAAAAAAATGAAAAACAAAATTCGCATAAGCATCTGCTTTAATATAGAACATCATAATGAACTCCGTAATTTTTACGGCTTTATTTTTTTAGGTTATAATTTCATCAAATGGGTTGCCAGGTTTTCCTCTCTTGACAGGCCCATCTTTTTACGCAAACGCGAACGTGCAATCCTTATGCTATGGGGTTCCTGAAATGCAATGGCTGCAATCTCCCTTGTTCTGAGATTCAATCTTAGGAACGTGCACAGCTTGATTTCCGATGGTGTAAGGTTAGGATATTTGCTCAGCAGGTCATCAATAAATTCCGGATGGGATTGTTTGAAGTACATTTTAAACTGTTCCCAGCTTTCATCCCTGGTATTCAGATCAACCTCATTAATCATTGAGGAGATGAGCTTCTTAACCTCGTTTTGGTCCTCTAAAACGTACCCGTCCAACTCTTTTAATCTTTCTACCAGCTTGATATGAAATTCATTGTTTTTGGTCAGGCGCATGGTGGTATTCATCAGCTCCTGATTTTTCAGTTCAATGTTCTTGTTATAAGCTGCGGACAACAAAAGCATGGATCTGACACGGGCAATCAGCTCGGCAGGTTCTATGGGTTTTTGGATGAAATCAACCACGCCGGCATCAAAGGCAGATTTCAGGTTGTCTATGGAAGTCATGACACCGGAAATCATGATGGCAAGTATATCCCGAGTGTCTCTATTGTTTTTCAGGGAACTTACTACCTCCAATCCGGAAATTCCCTGCAGTTCCTAGTCAATAAGAATCAGCTCCGGCTTTTTCTCCCTGGCCAGCCGAAGGGCTGTTTCACCATCCAGCGACTGGTAAAAGTAATAATCATAGCCCTGTTTTTCAAAGCTTTCTGTTATGGTTGATAATATTAGGGGATCGTCATCCGTAATCAGTATCTTATGGTTTTCCATTGGAAGAAAATGTTTGTTTGAAATGAATAGAACATATCGGCAAAAAGTGATCTTTTCCTTATATATAGACTTCTTACGAATCCCAAAAACATAAAGATCAACAGATTTGCATATAAACATGCAGCTAAATCATTCAAAATAAATTTATATCAGCATTGTGTATAGGAGTAATGGGAAAAAGCCTGGCTTTTAAGGGTACTGCATTATTCATGCGGGATAAAACTGTCATAGGATCCTGCATGATATTCATGCGCTTGTTGTGAAGGCATGCTGGTGGGTTTTATTTGTTTATTTAGAAGAACCAACACCTCCGGGTTAAATGATCATTTATAGCATTGCCGTCCTATCAAACATGCCTCCGAAAAATCTTTTTAATAACATGGTTTACCCGTCTAAATTAGATCCTTGTCAATATGTTTAGGAAATTATGAATTTTAACAACAATGCCACCCTGCTATGTACTTGTTATTCTAAATAAATCAAATAAAAATAGCAGTCTGTGGTATCTTCCCCCGTTATTTTTTATTGACATGCATGGCAATTCATAATTACTTTGCATATAAAAATATAAATATAACCATATATTCATCATTAAGCCTATGCAAAAAGCAAAGAAAAGCAGGGTCGCCAGCGATACACGTGAACAAAAGAAAATGAACAAATTGAATTCCTTAACCTGTATGATTCATGCGTCAAGTTTTGGGTAGATGCAAGGCGTCGAAAGCCGACGACGCAGTC
>CAYYLT010000213.1:2712-6048 GCA_964472385.1 uncultured Bacteroidales bacterium | reverse complement strand
CTGCGAGCTGAAGCCAACGAAGTAGATGATGTGCTAAAGGCTAACAAAAAATATCAACTTAAAAAATGCCAGGTTTTTATAGATATTGACGAAAAACCTGGTATTCTGGAAACAATAAATATGTTTATCCTATTGATTTTAAGTAGTTTTGGTGTTTCTCAGCAGACCCTGTAACAGCACTGCTAATTTTTAACGATTTGGGTTCTCCGGATTCCTTTCCCGGTTTTGATCTCCAACATATAGATACCACTCTCCATGAAAGAAACATCAAGCATTCCCTGGTCAGGCAAATTGGTCTTTTTCAGGATGCGCTTACCTGCCAGGTCTGAAACCATAAGCTGCCGAATGGATCCTTCGGCTATTTCGTAATGAATAACCTCCCGAACCGGATTGGGATATATTTTGATTCCTTGTGCTTTCAGGGATTCCATACCCGTATACCGGCTAATCTTTACCGTAAAACTGCACTGATTTTCATTGCCGGCTTGATCAATAGCTGTCCAGACAATCTTTGTGGTGTCAGGTTGAAGTTCCGCACCTTTTAATGTAGCGGCATTGTTCAGATCATTGGTCAGACCGGCTACTGCACAGTTATCATCTACAACAACAGGATCGAATGTTGTATCGGCAACTGCATAAGTGGTTTCTCCCTGCTCTAAAGGTATGTGCTTATCATTGGGGCAACTGATGGTAGGATCTGTCTGATCTCTCACATAAGCATCAAAGACAACCTGGCTGGTATTTGCCTGCCTGTCGGTTACTGTCAGGATCACTTCATTGAGTGTATCGGTCAGGGTGGTAAATTTATCCGGGGTTTGGGCGATCATCAGTTCAGCAGCTCTGTTGCAATTATCTGTGGCGACGATAGTGCTGGTATAATCAGGAAGCATAGCGCTGCAATTGTTACCGGCATTCAGAAATTGATCCTGATGGGATGAAGAGATGACGGGCGGGGTAGTATCCCGGGCTTCCACCTGAATGGTGGCTTCGGTTTGATTGTTATAATCATCCGTCACAGTCAGTTTGACCTGAATAGTAGATCTGGATATGGCAGTTCCCGGTGCCGGGGACTGGCTGACCTCCAAATCTTCGTCTACATTATCAGACACCTCCACCTCAGCGGTATAGTCAGGCAAAGACACTTTACAATCACTGTCGACTACCAGGATCTGATCATCCGGGACGGATCCAATAGTTGGCTTGACGGTATCAACCACCGATAATACGGCTAAAGAAGAGGTATCACTACCCAAAGCATTGGA
The DNA here is from genome assembly GCA_964472385.1 of uncultured Bacteroidales bacterium. Classification (GTDB taxonomy): domain Bacteria; phylum Bacteroidota; class Bacteroidia; order Bacteroidales; family UBA12077; genus JAGXLC01. Next base: position 4,786 of record CAYYLT010000213.1, on the reverse strand, counting down.
TACAATGCATCTGAATTGATAGCCCGACATATCCTGGGTCGCAGTTACAATGTGCAGCGTATCGGTATAGATAGCAGAATAGGGGTTGTCATCGGGCACATCAGTAAAACTGGCACCCTGATTCACCTGCCACTGATAGGTACTTACATTTTCCGCCTCTACGGCAAAATGGGTATCTGCATCAAAATTAACCACCTGGTCTTTAGGATCTTCATTAATCCTGGCAGCTCCGCAAATATAAGACTCCAGCAAAACACTCCCGAAAGATGAGGGATCATCTCTCGACTGGTTATCGGCAGCGATCCAGGCGATGGTTCTGTCAAGCGTACCTCCTGCATCATCGTCATTGACATACACATCAAAACCAATGGGCTTGGCGGTTGAAGCGGTAACACCAAGCGCGCTCCAGGCAATTTGCATTTCCATGATATAACCCTGCTGAGTGGCTTCTTGTGCAAAGGATACGCCATCAGGGTTAACTGGAAGGGCGGATTCCTGGTACGCATATACCGTATCATCATTCCATCTGAAAACAAAATGGTAGTCATTGGCATCGTACCCGGATGCTTTTTCGTTGTTGCCGTCAATGAATATTTCCACTGCATCGTCCTCCCAGGGCAATGCTGAAGAGTCATTCATCAATGAATCATCTTTCACTTCCACCAGGATATATAAATGCTCATCATCCCAACGGGCTTTGTATGATGCAGAGAGGTCCCCTTCCGGGAAAGGAGAACCCAAAATCTCATTCTCAAGGGTATGGTATTCGGGATAATTCCACGATTCATCCTTGATACCGTCGATAGTTGGGGGCGAATGCGCGGTGCAAAATCCGTGGGGAGGCAGGTCAGATTTTCTATAAACCTTCACCTGATGGATATACGTAGAACTAGGGAACAGGTTATGGTCAAAAGGTCCCGTGCCGTAATACGTATTACCGTATTCAGCGCTCCAGGTCTTACCGGACTTGATGGCCTCACTGCTGAAAATGATCTGCTGGCTTCCCTGGAGGGCCCGGTTAAATATTTCTTTCCAGGGTTCCCCGGTATTATCGGAGGAACCGCTGAGATCGGAAGATTTCATCGAGCAGACCAGGTTCCCATCCTGCCATATTTTGACATCCGTTTCCGTCACTTGTGTCACAAAAAGCAGGGGTTGCTTCAGTGCCTCGACGGTATGGGCAGCATCCGGATTATCAGCGGGCTTGGTACCCGAAGATACCTTGTCCTTTTGACTGCTGCTGGTCACTTCCCAGAGATGAACATGCGGATTGCACCATCCGTGACCGGGAGGAATATCATAAGCGGAATTGCCGTCGGTACGTTCTCCACGCTGGGCATAGCCTATCTCGGTCAGGTCGATCTCAAGAAATCCCCGCTCATTATTCGGGGTTCCTGACACTTCGCCACCGACAGTCCAGATCGAATTTTTCTTCCCGTGCACCGGGTTGATGGTTGCCCACACGGCAATGACAAACGGGGGTTCGACGTAACGGCCAGGGGTTGTTATTTTTCCACCATAACGGTCGGCGTTGTCATTGCCTGTGGCGGAAGCCCTTAAGGCAAGCGCTGTGCCCCAGGTTGTGTTGGTTGTAAATATGTTGGATGCCACGTACTTCGATACCCTGTTTTCACCGATTTCTGCTGTCCAGGGTTCCGGCAGGGCATCATTGCCTGTGAGCCCTGGCTCTGAAGTTCTCCAGTCGGTTTGCCAGTCAAGGACATAGCCCATTGGTGGGTTATAGGTTCGAAGGCTCCCTGATTGAGCGTAGATATTTACGCTGCCCATCAATAGCAATTGAAAAATCAAAAAGATATGGGTTGGTTTGTTCATAAGTGTTTTCATAGATATTTTAGGATTATTTGTTGGTACTTAAGATATTTTTATTGCCCGCTGACATCAGATTTTTTGTAGACTTTAACCAGATGGATATAGGTAGAACTTGGGAACAGGTTATGGTCAAAAGGCCCCGTACCGTAGTATTTATTTCCGTAAGATGCGCTCCAGGCCATGCCGTCTTTGATGGCCTCACTGCTAAAAATGATCTGCTGGCTTCCCTGGAGGGCACGGTTAA
>CAYYLT010000213.1:0-2612 GCA_964472385.1 uncultured Bacteroidales bacterium | reverse complement strand
AAGAATCCCCGCTCATCATTGGGAGTACCAGAGACCTCGGAACCTACGGTCCACAGCGAATTTTTCTTGCCGTGCACCGGGTTGATGGTTGCCCATACGGCAATGACAAATGGGGGCTCGACATACATTTTGGGTGTGCGTATTTTGCCACCATAACGGTCGTTATCACTATTGCCTGTAGCAGAAGCGCGTAGGACCAATGCCGTGCCCCAGGTTGTGTTTGTTGTGAAGACATTCGAAGCTTCGTAATCCGAAACCCTGTTCTCCCCCGTCTCTGCATACCAGGGATCGGGAAGCGCATTGTTGCCGGTAAGTCCTGATTCTAGAGTCTTCCAGTCGGTCTGCCAGTCAAGGACATAGCCATCAGGAGGTATAAAAGTGCTGAGACCGCCAGACTGGGAAAAAAGATTGGAAATACCTGTTAATAGCAAAAATGCTATCAGGAAAAACTGCTTTGGTCTGTTCATCATTATTTTCATCATTAAAATCCATTTATTTTGAATATACCACTAAATCCATCGACAAAAAGTGTACCGTCAGGGGCAACCATCATGTCGGTAACTTCGATATGATACGGTATTCCCTTGTATTCGGGCCCATATCATGCCCTGTCATCATGAAAGTCGGAACAGCAGGAGAAACCTTAAAAAAATGCATCCACTCACTGCGATCCGATCCCTGTCCCGGGGGAAAAAATGGATCGCTCTTGCGACGTAGACCGGGGAATGTGATAGGCTACCATACCCTATTTGACCTGGTAACCGCTGTGTTAGGATTTTGTTTAAGATGAACTGACTGGGCGGAATTAACACCTTTTCCGGCTTTCAACATACCGGCAAAAAGGCTGTGATGGCTTAGTACAGCTACAAAACCTCCCAGGCCTGAATATCGAAGAAATTTCCGTCTGTTCATAGGCTATTCTTTAATCGCGTATAAAACAGGAAATATCCTGTCCGGATTGATGGTTTCAATGCATCATGATGGAACTTGTTTTTATCCTTTGGGTCATGAGTGGGCAGCCAGGGCTTTATTAGTGCCCACTGATGTCAGATTTTTTGTATACTTTAACCATATGAATATAAGTAGAACTTGGGAACAGGATATCATCAAAAGGACCCGTTCCGTAGTATTTATTCCCGTAAGATGCACTCCAGGCCATGCCGTCTTTGATAGCCTCACTGCTGAAAATGATCTGTTGGTATGCCCGGAGGGCCCGTTTAAATATTTCCGTCCAGGGTCGATCGGTATTCTTTGATGAACCGCTGAGGTCTGATGCTTTTATAGAAAAGACCAGCTTTCCTTCCTGCCATATCCTGACATCCGTTTCTGAAATTTGTGTTACAAAAAGCAGGGGTTGCTGCAGCGCTTCGACTGTATGCAATGCATCCGGCGTATTTTCAGGACTTATATTCATTTTTGCCTGATCCCTGTCCCCGTTTTTTGACCACTCCCACAAATGGACATTCGGAGCGCACCAGCCGTGCCCGGGTGGGAGGCTATAAGCGGTGTTGCCATCTATACGTTTCCCTCGTTGTGCATAACCTATTTCGGTCAGATCAATCTCAAAGAATCCCCGTTTATTATCTGGGGTTTCGGACCCTTCGTCACCCATAGTCCAGAGCGAATTTTTCTTCCCGTGTACCGGGTTGATGGTTGCCCATACGGCCATGACAAACGGGGGTTTGACATAAAATTTGGGAGTTTTTATTTTCCCCCCGTAACGGTCGGCGTTGTCATTACCTGTGGCGGAAGCCTGCAGGGCAAGGGCTGTGCCCCAATCGGTACTGGTAGTAAATACGTTGGGCGCTACGTATTTCGATGCCCGGTTCTCGCCGGTTTCTACATACCAGGGTTCGGGAAGGGCATCATTGCCTTTAAGTCCTGGCTCCATGGCTCTCCAGTCGGTCTGCCAATCAAGGACATAGCCAATTGGCGGGTTATAGGTTCGGAGACTCTCTGATTGAGCATAGATATTTGCGGTGCTCATCAACAACAATTGAAAAATCAAAAAAAAATGGGTTGGTTTGTTCATAAGTGTTTTCATCTGTTTAAAATTTTTGCCGTTAAAAAAAGGCCAAAAATTTTGGCACATTCAGGAACTCCCGATGAACTTTTTTAATCATTTGCCTGTGAGTGATTTATGATTAATAAAGTTCATGGTCGTTTCACAAGAATAGAATTTAATTAATAGCTTGTCATTCAATAGAATTTAAATCTTAAAATAAATATGATGTGCTCAATCATTGTGGAACCTGCATGCTTTATACATTGCCTTGTTGTGTAGGTTGCTGCATGCAGGTTTCAAAAGAAATGGAAAATATTCATTTATAATTGAATATTAATGCATTGCTTATTGTTTTCAAAACATTTTATTATTATCCATTTTTTTCGGGTGCGCCAATTTTTGGTCATCTGCTGCGTTGCGAAAGCCTCGAAGCAGGGTTTGCTGAAAAAGTCTTTAGTACATCAGCTACGAGGCGGCAAAGCGAAGCTGTATATGAATACTGCGAGCTGAAGCCAACAAAGTAGATGATGTGCCAAAGGCTAACAAAAAATTATCATAAAAAAGACAAGGTGTTTGACGAATATTTGCTAATATCGCTGCAATTTGC
>CAYYLT010000212.1:0-6064 GCA_964472385.1 uncultured Bacteroidales bacterium | reverse complement strand
GTTAGATGTTTGACTTCTCTGCTTTAAGTTTCCCATTTTAAAGATCATGTTTTGTTCATCCCAATAGCTCTTCAGGTCATTAATGAATGGAAAGTCCTGGAACTGCCCGGACTGTGGACTCTTACTCCCTGAGAGCATAAAATGCATAAGCTCCCCCACATCGCTAATGCCTTTCTCATTGGCCTGGTAATTCATTGTTCCGTCATTTTTAATTTTTATAGCCGAATAGGAGATAAGCACTTCTTGGGCTCTTGTCAATGCTACATAAAGCAAATTCAGATTGTCGACATAATTGTGAAATTTTTCGTGGAAATAATCCTTTATAAATAGGGTATTGACAAGTTTATTGGAATAATCGAGGGGGATTCTGCCCAATCTGGCCAGTTCATGATCCTCCGGTTGGCACCATAAATAATTTTTCTGCATTCCCGAAGCCATGTTGTCTATTTCCCAGTTACAAAAAGGGATAATTACCGCTTTAAATTCGAGTCCTTTGGCCTTGTGGATGGTGGTGATCCGGATGGCATCATAATCTTCGGGAAGCTGAAGTTTTCTTTTTTTACCGATACGATCCCACCATTCCAGGAAAGTATTCAGATCTGCTGCATGTCTTGATGAAAACTCAAGTACATTTTCCTGAAATGCTTCAATATACGGGATTTCACCTTTAATCTGATGGATCCCGAATTGGTTGATCAGTTTTTCGGTCATTTCATACAATGGCGTTTTTTTCAGTGCTCCCAACTTTTCCCAGAATGATGCGGGCAGATCATCCGGCAGTTCATCATACCTTTCTCTCAAAATGTCATGGTGGTTTTGTGCGGTTACGGATTCATTCAAAATAACCCTGTGGTAGGTATCCCGGATAAAAGCCCGGTTTATTGCATCATCAGGATTGACCATATATCTGAATAAGGCCAGTATGAACCGGACGCTTTCAGCCCTTCCGATGTAAAGCGAATCATTGGAAATTACGTCATATCTGTATCCCGAAGCAGATTGACGTTGATTTTTGTATTCCATAAGAAAGTCAGCAATTTCCTGGCCTTCGCGGTTTTTTCTCACAAGAATGGCCATATCCGAAAGCTTATATCCACAATCTTGCAGGCGTTCAAGATCTTCAACCATGCGCTTTTTGAATTTATCCCCGGTAGCTTGCTGCTGGCCGTGAGAATGGGTAACAAAGCAATTCAAAATATAGCCCCCGGTGCGTTTTTCCGGTAATTTTTGCATTACATCAGCATAAGCATCCAGTAATTTATGCTGCCAGGGATTATGCGCCTGATGCACGGATATCTGGTTGTTGAATAGATGTTGCAGGACGGTGCGGGCATGGTGGAAGATAGTATTGTTATAAGCGATAATATTCTCTGAACTGCGACGATTGTAAACCAAATTTTCCATTTCAAGGGAGTAATGAGAAAAATCTTTTTCTACTTCATCCTCCAGAATTTTCCAGTCGCCGTTGCGCCAACGATAGATGGATTGTTTCACATCCCCTACCATCAGATTTTTTTGATTCTGAGCCAGGCTGTTTTCAATCAGAGGTTTAAAGTTTTCCCATTGAAAACGAGATGTATCCTGAAATTCATCAATCATAAAATGTTGATATATGCTCCCTGTTTTTTCATAAACGAAAGGGGTATCGTTTCCTGAAATAATTTCTTTTAAAAAATTGGCGGCATCAGAAATGAGAAATAAATTTTTTTCCCTGCAATATTGATAAAGTCTGCTTTGTATGTCTCCCAAAATTCCGAGGACATAAATATTTTTCTGTATTTCCTTAACGGAATGGTATTTTTTATGATGCTGATTATAAAAGGCCACGGCTTTGTTTAGAATGGGATTCAGATGGTCCCGGGCCAGAGAGATCACCCTGTTTTTCGTATCATTATTCAGCTTTCCGGCCGGCCATTTATCCGGATTATCCATGACTTGAACAACAAAGCTGTTTGGTGCCAGTTTTTCCTCTGCACCTGCCTGCAGATAGTAAAAATATCTTCCAACACCACGGCTTGTTCTATTGAAATGGATGATATCCAGTCCGTTGTCTTCGATTAGCCTTACACCTTCCCGGCCATAACCTTTCAATGTGTTTTCAAACCATTCCTGTAGGCGCTTCAGATCATTCAAATATTCCTGAAGGTTTTTTCTGTTGTGGTTTTGATCATCCGGGACAGTCTTAACTGCTTCTTTGGTAAGTTCTTCAGCCAAAGAAAGGATCTCCTCCCGGAAGTTCCAACTTTTTTCTTCCATCATACGGGTACGGGCAAAATCTACCAACCACCTCCGAAGCTGCGCATCATCTTCCGTAGCCAGTAGAACCTGATCGACAACAAAATTCAGGATCTCTGACTCATCGGTTTCAAGAATATATCCCGATTGAAGTCCCAGTTCCCTGGCAAATGTACGAATGATACGCTGGAAGAAATGATCTATGGTGCTGACTGAGAAGCGGCTGTAATCGTGAAGAATGAATTGCATGATCTGCTTAGCCCTTTCCCGGATCTGGCGATCATCCAGTTTTAAATGGGCTTTTAATGCAGATGAATGACTGGAAATCTTCTCATTTGCAAGAATATTCAACTCTTGCAAAATGCGTTGTTTCATTTCACCCGTGGCTTTGTTTGTAAAAGTTACGGCAAGCACATGTTTGTATAATGCAGGATTTTCAAGCAGCATGAGGAGAAACTGTTGGGTTAGGGTGAAGGTTTTTCCTGAGCCGGCGGATGCTTTGTATATGTTCAGATGAGCCATTAGGTGCTTTCCTCTTGTTTATACTTCCCGCTGTTTGACAGGAATCAGGATCGGGAGCAGAATGTTAACCTTGATATATAGGGGCTAAATTAACACAAAATGCAGGAAGTTAAAAAGTATTCTACTTCCTAACTAAGGATTTGCTGAAAAACGCAAAAATACCTATAATGCAGAGAATATATGTATTTGTTGATTGCAAAATGCAGGGTACAAAAACTTGTATTTTTTAAGTTTTTTTTTTCTTATGTAAATTAGGGATGAAATATTAACTTTGCCTTGTATAGAAGCTATGATCAGCATCCTCATTGCAATGGATGCTTTTTGTTACTGGAGCCAGTCTAAATAACCCTATTATTCGGGTAAGAAGTAACAAGATAGAATCATACAATGCATAATCAAACCCAATACTATTGGAAAATGAAACGACCATGAACTTTATTAATCATAAATTACTCACAGGCAAATGATTAAAAAAGTTCATCGGGAGTTCCTGAATGTGCCAAAATTTTTGGCATTTTTTTAACGACAAAAATTTTAAACAGATGAAAAAAATGAAGGTTACCCTTTCTATTTTGATACTCGTGTTGATGTCTTTTGTTTTGGATGCATCAATAGATAAGAAACCAGGATATAACATTCAGATTCAAATAGAGGGACTGCAACAATCCGACCTTTATCTGGGATTTCATTATGGAAACAAACAATTCATCAAAGATACCATTCAGCTGGATGAAGCGGGCCGAGGTACTTTTCAAGGGGAGGAGTCCCTTCGGCAGGGTATCTATCTGGTGATCACCCCAAAAAAGAAATATTTTGAAATACTTATCGGATCAGATCAGCATTTTTCTTTACAAACCAGTGTGAAAGATTTTGTGCATGAACTTGAATTTCAGGGTAGTGAGATCAATGAAGCTTTTAATGCGTATCAGAAATTCATGATGAAGCAAAATCAACAGTCTGCAGCACTGAAAAAAAAGCTGACAAAGATCCAGGATCATCCGGATTCTGCAAAAATTATCCGGAATCAGTTGAAGTTGCTTGACAGGCAAGTTCAAAACAAGTGGAAAACCCTCATCTCTGAATACCCCAACGCTTTACTTGCGGCTGTTATCAAAGGGATGAAAAATATTGAAGTCCCTGAATTTGATATTCCTGCTTCAGTTGAAAACAAAGATTCCGTCAGATGGCATAAGCGTTATCAATATTATAAGGCCCATTTTTTTGACAACATCGATCTTTCTGATCCACGAATGGTTAGAACCCCCATATTGCATAAAAAACTGGATCATTACTTCAACAACATACTTGTACAACAGCCCGATTCTATTATTCCACAGGTTGACCGCATTATTAGCAAAACAAAGGGTAATGATGAAACTTACCGCTATACGGTAAGATATCTACTCAATCACTATCAGCAGAGCAATATCATGGGGATGGATGAGGTTTTTGTTCATATTGCGGAGAAATATTATCTCTCTGGTGGTGCAGACTGGATGGATGAGCAGTCTCTTGCAAAGCTCCGCGACAGAGTAAATAAGACAAAGCCCAATCTGATCGGTAAGAAGGCCCCCGAGTTGAAAATGCGCACCACTTCAGATGAATATGCGAGCTTGAGGGATGTTGACAGCGAATATACCCTGCTTTATTTTTGGGAACCCAGTTGTAGCCATTGTAAAACCATTACGCCCAAGATCCACAGTTTGTATGAAAAATACAGCCGCAATCAGTTTGAAGTATTTGCAGTATATACACAAACCAATAAGCAGGGATGGATGGCTTATCTCGATAAAAACGGCTTGAATTGGATCAATGTTTTTGACCCGCAATATCTGACCAATTTCAGGCAGAAGTATGACATCTACAGTACTCCGACCCTTTACCTTTTGGATGATCAGAAAAAAATTGTGGCGAAACGAATAGGGTATGAAACGCTTAAAAAGATGCTGGAACAGAAACTTGGAACCCCCAACTAAAATGGCTCATTTCCGGGCATGTTTTGTTTCTTTTTCTTGGGCTTCTTCAAATTCTTTAGCCGAAAGAAAACGTTCTGCATCAAGGGCTGCTTTACATCCTGACCCTGCGGCAGTTACAGCCTGCCGGTAGATGTTGTCCTGCACGTCTCCACAGGCAAATACCCCTTCCAGGTTGGTTTTGGTTGACCCCGGCTCGGTTTGGATATATCCTGTTTCATCCATTTCCAGATATTCTTTGAAAATATCCGAATTGGGTTTGTGTCCGATAGCCAGGAAAAAACCGGAAATATCCACACGATATTCCTTTCCTTCATTATTGATAAGGTTTACACCATTAACACCTTCTTCATCGCCCAAAACTTCTTTAATTTGTGAATTCCAAAGTATTTCAATATTGTCGGTCTTGAATACCCTTTCCTGCATGATTTTGGAAGCTCTTAGTTGATCTCTCCTGTGAATAAGATAAACCTTTTTACAAATACCGGACAGATAAAGAGCTTCTTCAGCTGCGGAATCTCCTCCACCAACAACTGCCACATCCTGGTCTTTATAGAAAAAACCATCACAGGTAGCACAAGCCGAAACCCCCATTCCCTTGAATCGTTCTTCGGATTCCAGTCCGAGATATTTGGCCGAAGCCCCGGTGGCAATAATTAAGGCATCTGTCTGAATTTTTTTGCTATCATCAATAATTATGGTATAAGGTCGTTTTTCAAGATTGGCAGCGGTAGCCATGCCAAACCGCACGTCAGTGCCAAAACGCCGGGCCTGCTTTTTAAAATCTTCCATCATCTTAGGTCCCTGGATTCCCTCAGTATATCCCGGGTAATTTTCTACTTCAGTGGTGGTTGTTAGCTGACCTCCGGGTTCCATACCTTCATACATCACTGGCTGGAGGTTTGCCCGCGCTGCATATATGGCAGCCGTATATCCGGCCGGCCCCGATCCGATGATCAAAACCCTGACACGTTCAACTTCACTGTCTAATGGGGTATTTTCTGCTTTATCTTCATCCAGGTTTTCAAGTTGTTTGAATAATGCCATAATGATAAATTTTATAAATAATTAATAGGGTTTAACTAACCTGTATTATTCATGTGTAAAGATTAGTAAAGATGCAAGACGCCGAAAGCCGACATCGCAGTCGCCTACTTCGGGTTTGCTGAAAAACACAAAAAATGCATAAAATTATTTTTGAACATGCTAAATAAATCACTAATATTCTTTTATTTATAAATGGTTCTCCATTGTTGATGAATAATACATGCTAAGTATCTATATAGGGTCTGCTGAAAAACACAAAAATTACTTAAAATCAATAGAATAAACAT
>CAYYLT010000211.1:0-6082 GCA_964472385.1 uncultured Bacteroidales bacterium | reverse complement strand
ATATATGTTTATTCTATTGATTTTAAGTAATTTTTGTGTTTTTCAGCAGACCCTACTTAATGAGCCAACTTGTATTATTCTATCAATTGAGGTTAGAGTCAAAAGATTTTAAAGTATTTGATCCTTAAGGTTTATTGTCTTTAGCTAAACTTATAAAGAAATCGGATTATTAAATGAATCAATGCATATTCAGGATCATTTCTTCAAAACAATCTTCTTAGCCAGTTGTGTATCCATTGCTGCCTGAGTACGATCGATCTCAAGAATATAAGCCGGATAACGCTGCAACACTTTAACGAGTCTTCCCGGAAGAATGCCCATTGCCAACAACTTCTGAAGGTTTTTGCTTTCTTCAGTGCTCAGCCTTTTAACCACAGCCGATTCTCCTGTTTTCAGTTTGTCGAGTGTGAATTCATCTTTTGGCACATCTGAATTGCGTTCAGTGTGCATGGCTCCTGTTTTTTTTACAGGCCTGAACGATAGCATTGCCTCATCAATCCATTCTTTTAACCAGCGCATGGTTGTTATTGTTTTCTTGTATGCTGAAGTCATCATGTTTAAGTTCATTTTTCCATCGAATGTTTTTTTTGTTTTTTCTCTTTTTTGGAGAACAGTTTTCTGAAGAAATCCAGGGATGCCGGCTCGGGTATATTGTCAAACCCGCAGTTGGGGCATTTGGTCAGTTTGCAGCTCGAAACGGGGCAGCTTGCGCAAGCTGTCTGTCCCTGTTCTTCCGTATATTCCATTCCGCAAAACGAACATTTGATCATCATCACCTCCTATATCATTATATTGAAAGTTTTGAATACCAGATTGAGTAACCATCCCATAGAAAATGCCAGGGCGAGGACGAAAAGGAATATGCCGATGGCTGCTCCGGAACCCCTTTCCTTGAACATAACCATAAGATGGGCAATACAGGGCACGAAGAGGGTCAGCACTACTGCGGCAATGGTAAGCTGGCCTGCCGAAAGCATCTCCTTCATATCGTATAAACCCGCAGCGCCGTAATCGCGACGAAAGAAACCAAAAAGAAAAACATCGGAAGTGTTGTCAGGAAGTCCTATCGCATTTACCAGTGGTTCCAGCCCGCTGAGAATGTAGGGAAATACACCGGATACCTGCAAAAGCCAAATAGCCACACTGGCAATGATGAAAAGCGGGAATACTTCTTTTAGATACCAGATTACCCTGGTGTAGGTTTTTGCCAGGACATTTCCTGCTTTGGGTATTCTTAGTGGAGGTAGCTCCATAAAGAATGTAGGCTTTTGTCCAGGCATGATACGGGAGGCCAGAAAACCGACCAGCAAAAAGTTGGCGATGATCACTACCGTCCATATAAGCAAAGCTTTTGGAAAGGGGGCCAAGAGGGCAAATATCACCCCGAGCTGCGCGGAACAGGGTATGGCCAGGGCCAGAAGCAATGTAGCAATAACCCTTTCTCTCTTAGTCTCCTGAGTACGCGTGGTGATAGTGGCCATGGTATCGCATCCAAGTCCCAGTACCATAGGTATCACAGCCCTTCCACTGAGGCCGATCTTTTTAAACACCCGGTCGATCAATAGAGATAGACGGGGTAGATATCCGGAATCCTCAATGATGGAAAAAGCAAAGAAAAATGTTCCCACCACAGGCAGAATGATGGCTATTGCATAGGTAAAGCCCAGTGTAATCAAGCCATATTCCCCGATAAAGAGCTGCTGTATGACCTCCGAACCGGTGAGGGCTTTCACGCCTCCGGCAAGGTAAGGATTGATGTATTCTTCGAAAAGCTTTCCTTCTATAAAATCAACAATGGTTCCGGCACCGAAGACCCCAACAAACTTATAGAAGACAAGGTACAGGATCACCAGCATGATGGGAACCCCTGTGAGCGGACGGGTCATAAGGCGGCTCAATGTTTCCCCAACCCGCAACCTTTTCTTTTTAACCTGGGTGGTTACTTCGTTACTGATCCGTTCGGCCTCATTGTGGATACTGATCTTCATAAGATAAATCAGCGACTCATCCACTTCTCTCCTGGTATCGTCAACGATGCTTTGGATGGCCTCATAGTTTTCGGGCTGGGACCTCCTGACCATGTTCCGGGCATCCATATCGCTCTGCATAAGCAGTTGTGCCAGGCTTCGTCCATGAACCGGATAATGTCCGTCCAGCATTTCCTGTATGTCACCGATCTTCTGCTCAATGGTATTTTCAAAGGGGATGACAGCATGGTGGCTGTTGCGCTGGTAATTCAAGATATTTTTAAGGATCTGGTTCACACCCCTGCCTGTAACCGCTACGGTCGATACAACCGGAATGCCGGTCTCCCGGGACAGTTTTTCCATATCGATGCTGAGGCCTTCTTTCTCGGCCTCATCCATCATGTTCACCACCAGAATAACCCTGAGCCCCGTTTCCGAGAGCTCCATAGCCAAAGGAAGCATCCTTTTCAGGTTTCTTGCATCAACAATATGCAGTACAAAGTCAGGTTTATTCTTTAGCAAAGACATTTTGGCTACCCGCTCTTCTTCAGTTATGGGCAGCAATGAATACATCCCCGGCAGATCCCAGAGGTCATATTTCTCTGTGCCAATGACCATTTGCCCTCTGTCTAAAGCAACCGTAGTTCCTGGATAATTGGAAACAGCCACCCTGGAGCCGGTAAGCCTATTGAAGAGAAGGCTTTTCCCTACATTGGGCTGACCCGTCAGGGCTATCCACCGTTCGCTTGTGATCTCCTGCTGACCTGTGTGATGGCAGGAGCCAGTAGCTGCCTTATGTTGTTTTTTTGATTGTTTTTCTGATATATTCATTGTGTCGTTGTATTTATCATGTGAATTAATACTGCCAATGGATTCTGAAAACCCCTACAAATGCATTGCTGAAAATGCTTTTCATACCGGGATGAATGATGTATTGAAAATCAGGCTGTATAACGAGATTCCATGGCAATGGGTACTTATAAGTTAACTCAAGCACCGTTTCGCAACCTGTGTAATGTTCATTTCCAGCACTAAGAAATTCATTGTTGACGGAGGCATGGGCCACAGCCAATCCAATCTCATCCGATGAACTGGACCTGAAAAGGCCGGTATAATTCAAGCCATAAGCTATATAGAAATCATATAATGCATGATTTCCCGGGAATAACCAACTTGCAGCAGTGTAGCCAGTCCCTCCCCATTGTCACTCTTTTCAGAATATATCATCTGATCGGCAATAAAGTATATTGCGCTTCTGCCTCTTTGCCCGTATCGAGCATTGAGGGGTGACTGGAAGACCCCGCTGTGATGATAGGATCCAAATTTATAGATTCCGGCCTTTTCGAACGGATTGTCAAGATGCAATTCGCCTATATAGAAAAGCCCGTTTCGCTTATTCAGGTTCAGGTCGGTGCCAAAATTCGAATGGGTAATTTCTCCGGGTTTCCCGTTATACAACCCTCCCTGGAAGGTGAGTTTCTTATTCATTTCGTAACAGCCGACCATCCCCAGCGTAGTGTTTGGAAAAATGGATACCGGAACGTTCAGCGGAGCGAGGGGCATGATTCCGAAAGAACTGTTGATGAAGGCTCCACCCGGATCACTGGTGAAAAAGCTCTCGTTCAAATCGTGCTTCCCAGGAAGCAGGGAGAAATCTCCAACCTGATGTTTGTACCAAAATTGAAACAGGTAGGTATAGCTTCCATGCTCAATGTTGGAGAAAACCTGGATATCACCTACGAGATTCTGTGAGGGTTTCTGCCCGTATGTATGCTGGACATGCAAGCGGAAGGTGCCGTTTTCCCAAAGATTCATCTGATCCGTGTTCATTTGGTAGTTGAGGTTGATCAGACCGGTATGTGCAACACCTGCTTGTATACCTCCTGTAAAGTTAACTGCTACATCCTGGTTGATTGAAAGATTTATCGGATCTTTTACCTCCTGGGCATAAACAGCAGCAATAGAAATGAATCCCAGCATAATGGCTGAAACGAATGATCTATAAATTGAGTTAATCATGATTGTATGATTTGATGTTTGTCAATGGATTTCCATCACAAAAATATTTGTGATAGCTATAACAAACAATCCCTACATATTGGGATTTTATATAATTATCGAATGGTGGGGAAGGTGAAAGAGGATACGTATTTACAGTATCATTTTATCCTGTCTTGGCTCATCTAATTTGATCCTTGGGGATCAAATCATTCAACACAGCATAAACCGTAAGTCCGCTTACAGTTTTAATGCCCAGTTTGGAGGTTATATTTTTCCGGTGGGAGATTACGGTATGCCGGCTGATATGCAAGCGTTCAGCAATTTCCTGGTTGGTGTATCCCATGGCAACCTGTTTTAGTACATCCTGCTCCCTTGAGCTGAGAAGGGTATCAGTCTGGTTGCTTTCATTATTTTCAGTTTGCAGGAGGCTTTCTATCACTGGTACAATGTCATCTTTACCGGCATTCCTTTTCAGTACGGCATCAAATTTTCTTTTATCGCCAAGGTTTTCAGGATTATCAGAAAGAACAATATAAAGGGTATCTGCTTTCAGGTTAAAAAATAACTGCGGATCCGGCATCTCTTTCAATATTTGTTCATTAATGAGCACTGCCTCCACCACATTTGTATCAAGATAATGGTTGAGCTCCTGGGAATCATCTATAAAGACGATCTCAGCCTGCCCCATGTCACCAAATAATGCGGAAATACCCCTTTTCATCAGATAAGAAGGTTCGGCTATGATTACTGAGAAGGGCATAATGTGCTATTTATTTTGTCTGAACTGTTCTTCGATATCTTCCAAAGCCGGAAGGAGTATCACATCCTCCAGACGCTCATGATCGCGAAGATCATCCTCAAATACAAAAAGCCAGTAAAGGAGATTGTTGCACTTAGCCTGAGCATAATCCGGCGGCAGGTATTTGATGAGTATGTTTTTCAGATCCACCAGCTTGGCAATTACACTTTCATGTTCCTTAGAATGGGCTTCATAGGAGAAGTTGTAGTTTTTGCGTATGGTCTCAAGCCTGTTCATTTTTTCCTTTTGATCGGTCAGGGCTTTGACATAAGGGAAGAAACTATCTTCCTCGCTTTTTAGATGATTCTCAAGCTCGTTTTTGTATTTTTCATAGAAATCCTCGATCAGCCGTAAATTATCACAGTTATTGCTGCATGAATGCACCAGATCTTCAATCATACCCCAGGTTTCCGGTAGCATCTTCTGTCTGTAATAATCGTGCGATTTCCAGAGATATTCCACCATTAAATGGATGGGGTATCCCCTCATTTTATCCATCGGTAAATAATTCGGATCGTGATAGGTGTTGATGATATCAAGAAAAAACGAGAGATTGATTCCGTAATCGCTACAAACCTGCTCCACTGTTTTGTCACCAAATCCGAGTTTGATATCAAAGCGGCTGATAACGGGAAGAAGCAGATAATTCATGTGAATCACATCTGCCATTTTGATATCGCTGGTTACGATGTTTTGTTTACTCATGGCTGATTAATTCGTGTTTGTCTTAAAGTCCAACTTCTTCGTTGTTGCTCAAAATCTAAATTATTCGCAAGGCTCATGAGATCGCTTCGCTAAGTTCTCAAATACAAAAGCATTCTGCGGTTTAGATTTTTCACACGCCTCGAATTGGAACTTTATCAAACAAACAATTGAGTTTATAGACAGACTCTAATTAATATTATGCTGACAAATTTAAGAAATATTTTAGGTATTTTAGGATTGAGGGTATGAACGCTCCAACTTTGGTCTGTTAAAAAAGTAATCTACACCCTAACGATATAGTTTATGCTAAAGTTAGCCTGTATTATTCATGAAAAATGGATGAACATTTATAAACATGAGAACATTAGTGCTTTACGTGTTATGTTCAAAAAATTCTATTTTCATACATTTTTTCCGAGTGCGCCAATTTTTGGTCATCTGCTGCGTGGCGAAAACCCCGAAGCAGGGTTTGCTGAAAAACACAAAAAATTTTTAAATCAATAGGGGAAACATATCTGTTGTTTCCATAATGAAAGGTTTTCAGCAAACCCGAAGCAGGGTTTGCTGAAAAAGTCTTTAGTGCATCAGCTACGAGGCGGCAAAGCGAAGC
>CAYYLT010000210.1:0-6106 GCA_964472385.1 uncultured Bacteroidales bacterium | reverse complement strand
TTGCATTTTGGAAACAAAATATATGTTTATTCTATTGATTTTAAGGTTTTTTTGTTTTTTTCAGCAGACCCTATTTATATGGACATTATGGCCTTCAGCAAACTTTAACATCATAAAAAAAGAGGCTGCCCGTGTAAGGTAGCCTCTTTTTTTATAAAAATCTATGCTTGTGCTGTCGGTCCTCCGAAATTCATCGGAATATCAGGCCCTTTGCCCTTCTTGTTTACATCTATCTCCCCGTGCATCTCTTCATACCGTTGGATATTATCTTTAAGGGCATTCAGGAAACGTTTGGCATGCTCAGGCGTAAGGATAACCCGCGATTTTACATCTGCCTTAGGTACGCCTGGCATCACACGGATAAAATCCACAATAAATTCCGAACTGGAATGATTAATAACCGCTAAGTTGGAATAAATACCCTGGGCTATCTCTTCACTCAGATTGATGTTGATCTGATTTTTGCCGCTTCCACCATCATTTTCACCATTATTATTATTATGCTTTTGATCACTCATATCAACTTATCTTTTATTTGGAATTGGCTTCTTGTTTTTCCTTCTCACTTTTGGTTATTTGTTGGTAATCTTCCATAGAACCCACAATAATATCATCAAAATCACGATTTCCGGTACCAGCAGGAATTTTATGCCCTACGATAACATTCTCTTTCAGTCCAATCAAAGGATCTTTCTTGCCCCGGATGGCAGCTTCATTCAAGACCCTTGTGGTTTCCTGGAACGATGCCGCTGACAAGAAACTCTTGGTCTGCAATGCTGCACGGGTAATACCCTGTAATTTTTGACTTGAGGTGGCCGGAACTGCATCCCGCGCCTGAACGGGTTTCTTATCCTTCCGTTTCAGCATGGAGTTTTCATCCCTGAGCTTTCGTGCAGTTACAATCTGACCGGAACGCAGGCTCTCGGAATCCCCTGAATCTGCAACAACCATCTTATCATAGATCCAATCGTTTTCTTCCTGGAATTCCCATTTATCAGCAATTTGATTTTCCAAAAATTTGGTGTCGCCGGGATCTTCAATAATCACTTTACGCATCATCTGCCGTACAATGATCTCAAAATGCTTATCATTGATTTTAACCCCCTGCAGCCGGTATACTTCCTGAACTTCATTTACAATGTATTCCTGAACTTTTGTGGGCCCTTTGATAGACAGTATATCAGAAGGCGTAATGGCACCATCTGATAAAGGCGTACCGGCCTTCACATAATCATTCTCCTGAACCAGTATTTGTTTGGAAAGGGAAACCAGGTATTTCTTAACCTCTCCACTCTTCGATTGAATGATTATTTCACGGTTACCCCGTTTAATCTTTCCAAATGATACCTCACCGTCAATTTCCGAAACAACTGCGGGATTAGAGGGATTTCGAGCTTCAAACAGCTCTGTAACCCTGGGTAAACCACCGGTAATATCACCCGATTTACCCACTGTCCGGGGTATCTTAACCAAATTATCCCCGGTTTTTACATCCTGCCCCTCTTCACTCACAACATGAGCCCCTACAGGAAGGTTATAGCTTTTTAATACATCCCCATCATCATTGACAATATGAATTTCAGGATTCTTCTTCTTATCCCTGGTCTCAATGATCACTTTTTCCTTGAATCCGGTTTGTTCATCCGACTCTTCTTTATAAGTTATGCCATAAATCACATTCTTGAATTTGATCTTACCTTCTGCTTCAGAGATGATAACAGCATTATAAGGATCCCAATCGCAAATGACGTCTCCTTTTTTTACCTCATCACCGCTATTGAAATACAACCGAGATCCATAGGGTATATTATTGGTTGTAAGTACAATATTGGTATTTTTATCGACAATACGCATTTCAGCCAGGCGGCCAATGACAATATCGATTTGTTTACCATCTTCCTCTACTTTAGGCACTGTTCTAAGTTCATCAATCTCTATGTATCCCTCATATTTTGAAATAATGCTGTTATTGGCTGCAATATTAGAAGCAGTACCACCAACGTGAAAGGTTCTCAATGTAAGCTGGGTTCCGGGTTCCCCAATCGACTGCGCAGCAATAACACCGACAGATTCCCCTTTTTCAACCAACTTGCCGGTGGCCAGATTGCGACCATAACATTTGGAACATACCCCATCTTTGGTCTCACAGGTAAGAACCGATCGTATCTCAATCTGCTCCAGAGGCGAGTTTTCTATTTGCTGGGCTATCGCGTCTGTTATGATGCTACCTGCTTCAACAATAAGATCCCCGGTAAAGGGATGGAAAATATCATGAACTGATAATCTACCAATAATCCGCTCACCAAGCATTTCGATAACTTCCTCGTTTTTCTTGATGGGGCCAACAACCAATCCCCGTAATGTTCCACAATCATCTTCTCTGACAATAACATCCTGGGAAACATCTACCAGCCGACGGGTTAGGTATCCGGCATCGGCTGTTTTTAAGGCCGTATCTGCCAAACCCTTACGTGCGCCGTGAGTGGAAATAAAATACTCCAGAACCGACAAACCCTCCTTAAAATTGGAAAGAATAGGGTTCTCAATAATTTCTGAACCAGCAGTTCCTGATTTTTGCGGTTTGGCCATCAAACCTCTCATGCCTGACAACTGGCGAATCTGTTCCTTGGAACCCCTGGCGCCTGAGTCAAGCATCATATACACAGGATTAAAGCCCTGATTATCATCGCTTAGCTTGCGCATCAGCGTTTGTGTCAGATTCGCATTCGTATGGGTCCAAATATCAATAATTTGGTTATATCGCTCCTTGTTGGTTATAAAACCCATGTTATAATTGTTCATAACCTCATCTACCTGCTGGTAACCCGCGGGAACAAGCTCATCCTTTTCTTCCGGTATGATGATATCATCCAGGTTAAAGGACAGACCACCATGAAAAGCTGTATTAAAACCAAGATCCTTAATGTCATCTAAAAATTGAGCTATTTTAGGCGCATTGGTACGTTTTAATACCTCACCGATCAGATCCCGCAAGGATTTTTTCGTAAGCAGCTTGTTTACATAACCAAAGCCTTCGGGGATGAATTGGTTAAAAATGATCCTTCCAATTGTGGTATCAATCAGTTCCTTTTTCATATTCCCATCATGATCAGCAACATCCACACGAACTTTTACTTCGGCATGCAGATCAGCAGCACCCTCATTATAAGCGATGACAGCTTCTTCCGGAGAATAAAAGCGTAATCCTTCTCCTTTAACCCCTTTACGCTGTTTTGTAATGTAATACAAGCCCAAGACCATATCCTGCGAAGGTACGGTGATAGGAGCACCGTTAGCAGGATTTAAAACATTGTGGGTAGACAACATTAAAAGCTGGGCTTCAACGATGGATGCATTTCCAAGGGGAAGGTGCACAGCCATCTGATCCCCGTCAAAATCAGCATTAAAAGGAGTACATACCAGGGGATGCAACTGAATGGCTTTGCCTTCAATGAGCTTAGGCTGAAAAGCCTGGATCCCTAAACGGTGCAATGTCGGAGCACGGTTTAACAATACCGGATGACCCTTCATGACATTTTCAAGAATATCCCATACCACAGGATCTTTCCTGTCTACTATCTTCTTGGCAGATTTGACCGTTTTGACAATCCCCCGTTCTATCAATTTGCGAATAACAAAGGGCTTATAAAGCTCCGCAGCCATATCTTTGGGTATTCCACACTCATGCATCTTCAATTCGGGCCCAACACTAATAACTGAACGGGCGGAATAATCCACACGCTTACCGAGTAAGTTCTGCCTGAATCGCCCCTGTTTACCTTTCAAACTATCGCTAAGAGATTTTAATGCGCGGTTAGAATCGGTTTTGACTGCATTGGATTTTCTTGAATTATCAAACAGAGAATCCACAGCTTCCTGGAGCATCCTCTTCTCATTTCTGAGGATCACTTCCGGCGCTTTGATCTCAATGAGTCTTTTAAGCCGGTTATTTCTGATGATAACCCTTCGGTAAAGATCGTTCAGGTCAGATGTTGCAAAACGACCACCATCCAATGGTACCAGAGGTCTAAGCTCCGGTGGAATAACCGGAACAACCTTGGTGATCATCCATTCCGGATTGTTTATATCTTTTGAAGCCCTGAACGCTTCAACAACCTGAAGCCTTTTTAGTGCTTCCTTTTTCCTCTGTTGAGAGGTTTCATTATCAGCTTTGTTGCGCAATGAATAAGAAAATTCATCAAGATCTATACGGGAAAGAAGACTATATAAGGCTTCTGCACCCATATCAGCAATGAATTTATTGGGATCCGAAGTATCCAACTGCTGATTATCCTTAGGCAAAGATTCGATGATATCCAGGTATTCCTCTTCGGTAAGAAAGTCAAGATATTTTATACCATCCTGTGCTTTTATGCCTGGATTAATAACCACATATCGCTCATAATAGATGATCGAATCAAGCTTTTTGGTCGGAAGGCCCAGCAGCAATCCTATTTTATTGGGTAAAGAACGGAAATACCATATATGAGCAACTGGAACAACCAGCCCTATATGGCCCATGCGTTCCCTTCTAACCTTCTTTTCAGTAACTTCAACACCACATCTATCGCAAACAATACCTTTATAACGAATTCTCTTATACTTGCCACAATGGCATTCATAGTCCTTTACAGGGCCAAATATGCGCTCACAAAACAAACCATCACGTTCTGGTTTATAAGTCCGATAATTAATGGTTTCAGGTTTAAGAACTTCTCCGTGGGAATTTTCCAGTAACTCTTCTGGAGAAGCCAAGCCTACCGAAACTTTGCTGAAATCACTCGATAATTTATTCTTATTTTCCCTTCTGAATGCCATAAGATTCATGAAATTTAATAACACACAATAAATCAGTAGAAATGTATCGGTATCCCTGCCTATTCTGCTTTAATAAGGCGGATACTTAATCCAAGGCCCCTGAGTTCGTGTAGCAGAACGTTAAAGGACTCCGGAATACCAGCTACAGGTAAGGGGTCACCTTTGACAATGCTTTCATAAGCTTTCGCTCTGCCGTTTACATCATCAGATTTGACTGTAAGCATTTCCTGCAGGATATGGGAAGCACCAAAAGCTTCCAGAGCCCACACCTCCATTTCACCAAAACGCTGACCGCCAAATTGAGCTTTTCCTCCCAGGGGCTGTTGGGTAATAAGGGAATAAGGTCCAATAGACCGGGCATGGATTTTATCTTCTACCATGTGACCCAATTTAAGCATATATATGATACCAACGGTAGCAGGCTGATCAAATTTTTCTCCTGTACCACCGTCATAAAGATAGGTTTTACCATAAGGTGGTAAACCCGCTTTTTCCGTGTAATTGTTAATCTCCTCCAGTGAAGCTCCATCGAAAATGGGTGTGGAAAACTTAATTCCCAGTTTTTCACCAGCCCAGCCCAGCACGGATTCATATATTTGACCCAGATTCATCCTTGATGGCACACCCAAAGGATTTAAAACGATATCTACAGGTGTACCGTCTTCAAGAAAGGGCATATCTTCTGCTCGAACAATCTTTGAGATAATACCCTTGTTTCCGTGACGACCGGCAAGCTTATCCCCAACAGTTATTTTCCGCTTCTTCGCAATGTAAACCTTTGCCATCTGTACAATCCCTGTTGGCAGCTCATCTCCGATGGTTATGTTATATTTCTCGCGTCGGAGTTGAGCCTCTATATCACGGCGCTTGACATTATAATTGTGTAGCAGCGTTTTGATCACTGCATTTTTATTCTTATCCGTAGTCCACTTTTTGGGACTAACATTGGTAAAATCAATATCTTGAAGTATCTTTTGGGTGAACTTCTTGCCTTTGGGGACTACAGAAGCATTGTAATAATCTTTTACACCCTGTGAAGTCTTTCCGTTTACCAATACGATCAGCTTATCGATCAACCAGTTGGTCAGCTCTTCTATTTTCTGGCCATATTCCTTGTCGAACTTTTCAAGTTTCTCCTTATCCGTATTTCTGGATTTTTTGTCTTTTACTGCACGGGTAAACAATTTCTTATTCACCACAATTCCACTCAGCGACGGACTTGCTTTAAGCGAAGCATCCTTTACATCACCGGCTTTATCTCCAAAAATAGCCCTTAATAACTTTTCTT
>CAYYLT010000209.1:0-6121 GCA_964472385.1 uncultured Bacteroidales bacterium | reverse complement strand
CTGATGTACTAAAGACTTTTTCAGCAAACCCTACTTCGAGGCTTTCGCAACGTAGGAGATGCCCAAAACTTGACGCACTCGGAAAAAATGTTTAAAAATAAAAAGTTCTGAGCATAATAAGTAAAGCACTAATATTCTTTTGTTTATAAATGGTTTCCATTTTTGATGAATCATACAGGCTAAGGCTTTCACCAGGGCACACCATGGAATTTTGGCTGGCTAGCTGTTTTCTTCAGGGAAAAAATTTTTATGGAAATTCACCAGATACAATTTTTCCGTTGCTCGGGTAAAAGCGGTATAGAGCCAACGGTAAAAAGATTTATCGATCATATCGTCTGTTATATAGCCATGATCCAAAAACACCACTTTCCATTGCCCGCCCTGGGCTTTATGACAAGTAACCGTATAAGCAAATTTAATTTGTAAAGCATTAAAAAAAGGATTTTCCCTGACTTTTTGATAACGCGCTTTTTTGGTTTTTACATCCCGGTAATCCTCCAAAATATTGTAAAACAAACTTTTGTTTTCCGCTCTTGTGAGTGAAGCCTGATTGAGATAGAGGGTATCCAGTAATACTTTTACGTTCATTTCCAAGTCATCATAATCCACAAAACGCAGGGTAAGGTCAGCGAAATGAAAGCCAAATAAATCCTGATATCCCTTAATAGCAACGATTTCAGCAATATCACCATTGGCGATAAAATCCATCTGTTCCTGTTCATTTATCCAGAAATAATTGTTTTTTACGACCATCAGGTAGTCACCGGTAGCCAATTCTTCCTCGCGCCACAATATCTGATTTCTAATACCCTGGTTAAACTGATTGGCCCTTTTATTAGAACGGGTTATGATCACAGTTTCTTCAATGCCATATTGATCGTATGCATCGGAGATAGCCTCTACCAAATCAGGACCTAAAACCATATCAATATCAGTAAATTTCGAAACGTCTAATTGGGGATATCCGGATTCATCCTGATCGATCATTTTGCGAATGGAAGTCGCATTATACAAAATACCCGATTCTCTGGTCTGTCTCAAAATATCTGACAAAAAGCTACGTTTAACGGCTAAACCATAACCTTCCAGCTGATTAGGATTAAGAGCCGGGCTCAGATCCATTTTTACCGGAGGTAACTGTGCCGTATCTCCTATTAAGATAAGTTTGCAAGAAGCATTCTGATAAACATATTCAATAAGGTCATCCAGCAGCCTCCCACTGCCAAAAACTGACATGTCAAATGACTGGTTGGATATCATAGAAGCTTCATCGACAATAAAAAATGTATGATGATGCAAGTTCTTTTCAAGCACAAAATTTCCCAAACCATCCTTTGCCGACTTTTGCCGGTAAATCTTTTTATGAATGGTAAAAGCAGGCTTATGGGTATAGGAACTGAGCACCTTAGCTGCCCTTCCTGTTGGAGCCATCAATACGGCTTTGATCTTAAGGTCATACAAGGTGTTAATTAAAGCCTTTACAGCAGTAGTCTTGCCAGTGCCCGCATATCCGGTGATCATCAATGCTTCGTCTTTTTTTCGGTCGACGATAAATTCAGTCAGCAAGCCAAATAATTTTTCCTGACTTGCTGTAGGATCATACTTTAGGTTGTCGATCAGTTTTTCCCGAATATGTTTTTCGATCATCTCTACAATTATTTAATTAAAAAATTTTCATTTTTCTTACTTTTGTTATATTTGCAAAGACGCAAATTAATCAAAAATAAAGCAAACAAAAATGAAAGCAGTATTACAGATCCTCTTGGCCGTTTTCATAGTCGGGTTAGGGTACGGGTTATATAAAAGTATTCAAACCCCAATCGAATTTCGGCAGGTAAAGAATAAGCGATATGACGCTACTATAAAAAAGCTGAAACAAATCCGCACTGCCCAGCTTGCCTATAAGGATGAATTTGGCGAGTATACCGGGAGCTTTGATACATTAATCAATTTTGTGGAAAGCGATTCATTGAACGTTGTTAAAGCAGTCGGCCGTATTCCCGACCAGATGCTTGAAAGGGGAATGACCGAACAGGAAGCTTTAAGAAAAGGAATCATTCAGCGTGATACCATTAAAGTGGCCATCACAGATTCTTTATTCGGACCGGGTTTTGATGCGTCTGTATTATGGAAAGTACCCTATACGGATAACGATTCTTTTCAGCTGGGTGCACGAACTGTCGAATCCGGTAACGTTGACGTTGAAGTATTTGAAGCAAAAGTGCACAATGATGTGTTATTGTACGACCTGAATAATCAGCTGGTTATCAACCTTAACGAAAAAATGGAAAAAAAGATGAATAAATACCCCGGCCTTAAAGTGGGGGATCTGGAAAAACCTAATAACAATGCTGGAAATTGGGAGTAATAACTACCCTTTATGAAGGATTTCTCTTTTGTTGATGAAACGCTAGATCTCAACAGAGCACAATCATACAGATTATCCATTCAATTTAGCCTGAATGGATTTTCTTTTTCTATTCTTGATCTGGTAAGGGGTAAATACATTCTTCTTAACCACTCCAGCTTTCAGGATAATCAATCGTATGAACAAAAAGGTGATAAAGTAAGGGAGATCATCCAGTCCAGTTCCTATCTGCAAGCAGATTATAAAGATATCACAGCCCTTATTATCAATCCCAAATCCGTGCTTATACCCGAAACATTTTTTAACCAACAAGACCTTAAGACTTATTTTGAATTCAATCACGATCTTCATGAGTTGGAAGAGCTGCATTTCAACCATATTAAAGGCATCCATGCATACAGTGTTTATCCTTTACCCAATCCGGTCAGCAATGTGTTAACCGAAAAGTATGATAAAATCAGTTTTTACCATCAGTCGGTGCCCATTATTGACTATGCCATGTTTAGCGCCCGTTCAAGCAAAACGCATGTCTTGCTATCCATTTATGAGGGGTTTATGGATATTGCCATTCTTAACCAGAAAAAACTGTTCTTGTATAACAGTTTTTTCTGGTCGACACCTGAAGATATGCTCTATTTCCTTTTGTATGCCTATAAACGTTTAAATTTGGATGTTAAAGAAAACGAACTATATATAACCGACCACTTTGAAAAAACCAGAATATTGGAGAAACTGGTCAAACCCTATATTCATAAAGTACACTTTCAAAAACCTCCATTAGCACATACATACAGCTATACCTTCTTAAAGGATCATACCATCGCCTTTATCAATCTTTTCAGACTAAATCTTTGCGTATAATCAGCGGTAAATATGGCGGGAGGATATTCAAACCTCCAAAAAGTCTTCAGGCAAGGCCAACAACCGACTTTGCCAAGGAGAATCTTTTCAATATATTGGAAAACAGAATATATTTCGAGAATCTTACTGCGCTCGATCTTTTTGCCGGTACCGGGAACATCAGTTTTGAACTCCTATCTCGCGGCTGCCGACATGTTACAGCAGTTGAAATAAATCCGGTAAACCGCAAATTTATTTCCCACATGGCAGATAAACTGAAAGTTGAAAATCTCACCGTAGTCCAAACCGATGCGTTCAAATTGATGGCTTCTACCCGGGAAAAATTTGACCTGATCTTCGCTGATCCGCCTTATCATTTACCTGAAGTTGAAAAAATCCCCGCTATGATAGATCAATTTAACCTGCTTCATGAAGCGGGTTATTTTATTCTGGAACACGGAAAAAATATAAATTTCTCAAGTTTTCCCTATTATACCGATCAACGAAAATATGGTCAGGTTCATTTTAGCTTTTTCCGGTTCAATCCATCGACATGACAGATGAGTCATGACCTGAAGTCCACAAAACAGTTTTTCATGCATGGTGCTGTTTGGTCTGACCATTTGGCAGTATTTTGATGCTGGCACATGGTTTGAAGCATGATAATGCATGCAAAAAAATATGTGTAACCCTTTAAAATTCAGCAAATCATGCAAAGTGGAAAAATTGGCGTAACAACAGAAAATATTTTTCCGATCATAAAAAAATTTCTGTACTCAGAAAATGAAATATTTCTGAGGGAACTTCTGGCCAATGCAGTAGATGCAACCCAAAAAATGAATAAGATCGCCTCTGTGGGTGATTATGAAAAAGAACTGGGCGACCTGACCATCCATGTTAAACTGGATAAGAATAACAAAACCATAACCATTTCCGATCGTGGTATCGGTATGACAGAAGAGGAGATCAAAAAATACATCAATGATGTAGCCTTCTCTAGTGCCGAAGAATTTATCAATAAATATAAGGATCCGGCTGCCATCATCGGTAAATTTGGTCTGGGATTTTATTCTGCCTATATGGTTGCCAATAAAGTGGAAATTTATACTTTTCCCTATCAGGATGGTGCAAAGCCCATACACTGGATGTGTGACGGCAGTCCGGAATACAAAATGGAAGAAGCCGAAAAAAATGACCGGGGCACCGATGTGGTCGTTCATCTTGATAAGGATGCTGAAGAATACCTCGAGGAAAACCGTATCAATGAGGTATTGAATAAATATTGCAAGTTTTTGCCTGTCCCCATTGCATTTGGTAAGAAAAAGGATTACAAGGATGGCAAAGAAGTGGAAACCGATGAAAATAATATCATCAATGAAACCAAGCCGATTTGGAAAGAACAACCTACTGAACTCAAGGATGAGGATTACAACGAGTTTTACCGTAAGCTTTATCCCATGTCCGAGGATCCTTTATTCTATATCCATCTGAATGTTGATTATCCTTTTAATCTGGAAGGTATTTTATATTTTCCGAAAATCCGGAACAACATAGAAGTGCAAAAAAACAAGATACAGCTTTATGCCAACCAGGTATTTGTTACTGATTCGGTAGAAAACATTGTACCTGAATTCCTGACCCTGCTGCATGGAGTCATTGATTCTCCGGATATACCCTTAAATGTTTCCCGGACTTATTTACAAGGAGATCCCAATGTGAAGAAGATCTCCAACCACATCACCAAAAAAGTGGCTGACCGTTTAGAAGATCTTTTTAAAAATAACCGGGGAGATTTTGAAAACAAATGGGATGATCTGAAGCTGTTTATAGAATACGGCATGCTATCCAATGATAAGTTTTATGACCGGGCAAAAGACTTTGCACTTTTAAAAAATACCAATGGCAAATATTTTAGCTTAGAAGAATACAAGGAGCATATAAAGGATAATCAGACAGATAAGAACAACACCCTGGTTTATCTTTATGCTACAGATGTGGAAAAACAGTATTCCTTCATTGAAAATGCCAAAGCCAAAGGTTATGATATGCTGGAAATGGAAGGGCAACTGGACACGCATTTCATTAATTTTTTGGAGCAAAAATTTGAAAACAGTCATTTTGCCAGGGTAGATGCCGATATTATTGACAAGCTGATACAAAAAGAGGATAAAGAAGAAACGCAGCTATCGCAGGATGAACAGGATGAACTATCTTCCATATTCAAAAGCCAGCTCCCGGATACAGGCAATTTTACTGTAACTTTCGAACCGCTGGGTGAAGAAGAAGAACCTCTGACCATCACACAATCCGAATTCATGCGTCGTATGAAAGATATGGCGGAACTGGGTGGTGGCCCGATGCAATTCTACAGTCAGATGCCCGACAGCTACAATTTGGTAGTCAATACCAACCACCGGTTAATTGAAAAAATAAGGACAGCAAAAGAGGATGAACTGGGGGATGAATTGAAAAAAATTAATCAGGAGATCAAACCCCTGCAGGATGAAAAAGCACGCATCAATAAGGCCAACGAGGATAAAAAGGAAGAGGAGATGCCTCAAGCCGACAAGGACAATTTGAAAGACCTGGATGAACAGATCCAGGAACAGCAAAATCTGAAAGAAAGCAAGTTAAAGGAATTTGCCATAGAACATAAGCTGGTTAAACAGTTGATTGACCTGGCCTTGCTTGCCAATAACATGTTAAAAGGTGAAGCGCTTAACCGGTTCGTGAAGCGCAGCGTGGATTTGATTGAATAACTAACTTAGGCTTTACTTTTAAAACTAATTTCCCGGTATCTATTATCGATATACCGGGATTTTTTTATACCATCAACGGATAATCATTACAGTTCATCCAACCTGTATTATTCATAAAAAATGGAAAAACAGTTATAAACAAAAGAATATAAAT
>CAYYLT010000208.1:0-6147 GCA_964472385.1 uncultured Bacteroidales bacterium | reverse complement strand
ATGATGTGCTAAAGGCTAACAAAAAATATTAACGCAAAAAATGCAAGGTTTTTTACGGATATTTGCTAATAACCCTGCATTTCGTAAACAATTAACATATGCATCCTGTTAATTATATGTGTTTTTTGTGTTTTTCAGCAGACCCGAGATAGGTATATTTCATGAATTGTTCAGGGCTGAAGTATAGCCTCCTGGTTAAAGAACTTTTCTGGAGGAAACCAAAGCCTTTGGATTCATGATCATTTCAAAAGGATGGGCAAAATAAAAAACAGTTCCCTCGCCGGGTGCAGAATATACCTGAATATTACCCCCCAGAAGTTCAACCAGGGACTTGGAAATGGTAAGGCCGAGCCCGGTACCTCCATACTCCCGCGTTTGCGTATTATCGGCCTGGCGAAACCTTTCAAATATAATCTCAAGCTGATCCTGTTCCATACCAATACCGGTATCCTTAACATAAAACTGAATTGCAGATTCCGTATGGAAGCTATACCCAAATTCGATGCTTCCCCGGGCGGTAAATTTTATGGCATTGTTTAATAAGTTACTGAATATTTGCTTCAGGCGACTCGGATCAGTATAAATGATAAGTTCCTGATCCGGAACTGCTTTGCTCATGATCAGGTCAAGATGAGTTTTTTCCCTCTGCTTCAGGATGGTTTGAAATGTGAGTTCCAATTCATCAAATAAAGGGTTAAGGTTGCAATTTGTTTTTTGTATACGGATCTCCCCGGCTTCTATTTTGGCAACATCGATAATATCATCGATCAGATGAAGCAGATCTTCAGTACTTTTTTGTATGATATGGATATATTCCTCCTGCTTTTTTCTGTTGCCAAACACATCCTTGAGCAAACCGGAAAAGCCCATGATTGCATGCACCGGAGTCCTGATTTCATGCGACATATTAGCAAGGAAGGAAGACTTCAGTTTATCGCTGGTTTCCGCCCTTCTTTTGGCATTCTCCAGCTCTTCAAGGTATTTCTTTCTCTGGGTATTATCGATGATAAGGCCTCTTTTACCAACGATTGCGGCATCATTCACAATGCGGTTGGTATAAACCAGTGCGTTAAAGGTCGAGCCATCTTTTCGTTTGGCCACATATTCATTCTGCCGCACTTTGAAAGAATCATTTGACCTGTTCCCGGATTCCGAAACAAGTATTTCAGTAATATTTAAACCTCCCTTTATATCCTGACGCGAATAACCAAATGTTTCCACCCAATTTTTATTTACATACGTAAAATTTCCCAGTGCATCCGTTTCAAAAACACACTGCGGGAGCATATTGGCTAACTCACGAAAATGAATTTCATTTTCTTTTAGGTTCTCTTTAGCCTCATTTTTTTCCTGTTCCCGCTTATCAAGCTGTTCAATAAGATTGATAAATTCCTGATATAAAGTGGCTATCTCATCTTTATGACCGGAATCCTTTAATTTCTCAGGATGGTAGAAACCATTTTTTACAAATTCCGAGATATAGTTTGACAAATTGATCAAAGGTTGAGTGATGCGTTGGGAAGTATAGCTACTGACAAAAATAATCAGACCGATCAATACCAAAAAGAAAACAATGTAGTAATATTTTAGCCGGGCATATACAGCATCTTTTTTTGAAACGGCCTTCGCAATCATTGCTCTCAGATTTTCTTCAATCTTCTTCTCACGATTGTCCAGTTTTTTCTTCAAACCGGAATTATAGTGTAACCCGATTTTTTTATCATAGCTTACAAGCTGATTGAAGCTTTTAACATA
This sequence comes from uncultured Bacteroidales bacterium, assembly GCA_964472385.1. Taxonomy (GTDB): domain Bacteria; phylum Bacteroidota; class Bacteroidia; order Bacteroidales; family UBA12077; genus JAGXLC01. The sequence goes on along the minus strand of CAYYLT010000208.1, from coordinate 4,392 downwards.
ATTCTGAAGCATAGCCACAGCCGATTCTTTTTGCGCTTGATTCAAGCGGTTATTATGCTTGATCTGCTTCTTAAAGCTTTGACTCCGGTTATTGAGCTTGGTAATGTATTGATCCTGATGGCGGATGATATAGTCTTTTTCATGCCGTCTCAAACTTAACACCTGTGTCTGGTCAATATTCTCATAATCTTCCAGTTGATGTATATAATGCCTCATTTTTCCCACATTTCCAAAATCCTTAAATCCCCGTTCCAATAGCAATGCGACGATTTCATTGAGGGTAGTCAGGTATTCTTTATAATTGTCCTGTGTGGTCTTAATATCCGGTTGAATATCAAGATAATGAAGGTCTTCATGCTTGAGCAGTGTATGCAATTCACCCATGATATCTTCAACATGCTTGTGATGGTCTTGTAAATACCGGCTTTTTTTTTCAATAAAAAAATGTGGATTGGAAGTTTCAAAGCGAAAAAAATCCGTAACAACCCTGAAATCCTGTAGCATGTATTTATATATCAACTCAGAGCGGTGGATGATATTGGAAATGCTTTCCTTTTTGTCAAAATAATAGTTGCTTGAAGGAACAATGATGAGAACAGAAATTAAGGCAAAGGCCAAAAAACCAATCAATAACTTATTCCTGAGTGATTCCATTATAGTTGCTTATATTGTTTTATGGAAGCACAAATGTGGCAAATCCTTCTTTAGTTTATGTCAAGTCAATATTAACCTTAGGTAAATTATTCCTTGAACAGCCTTAGCTGTGATTAAGCTGTCGCTCATGAGGGTTTGCTGAAAAAGTCTTTAGTACATCAGCTGCGAGGCGGCAAAGCGAAAGTGTATATATATACTGCGAGTTGAAGCCAACGAAGTAGAGGATGTCCTAAAGGCTAATAAAAAATTATCATAAAAAAGGCAGGGTATTTGACGCATATTTGCCGATATTCCTGAAACTTGCAAACAGTAATTGTACCCATTCTATTTATTATAGGCATTTTCTGTATTTTTCAACAGACACTAATTAAACCGGATGGGTCTAATGGTGTAAATGATCCCCCCAAAAGAAACCAGAAGGGTTATTAAGTAGCACATTAAACTTAAAGCAATGGCGGTATTCAGATCAAATAGCAGGTATTTGGAGAAAAATAGAAATGTCACCTCCCGGGCCCCTGCTCCCCCGATAGAAACCGGCAAAATAGCTATAACCGAAGATATTAAAAAAACAGATAGATAGATAAGATAGTTGTTGGATATATCCCATGACAACAAAAGGAAAATGACCATCAATAGTTGAGCGAACTGCACCAAAAGCGAGTAAACATTGATCTTATGCATGAAAGCCTGAAAATCCGAAAACCACTTTTGCATGATGGCCATATACACCAGATATGACAAAGGAACCAATAAAATCAGCGAAACAGAAAACCAGGTGCTATCCAGGACAAAAGCAAACAACACACTGCTCATCAACAACAGCACAAATAACCCATTGGCACGGTCAACCAATATGGCAGAAAACAATTTTCTGGTACGCTGAAATAAGTGCTTTTTCAAAAGATAGATTTTATAAGCATCTCCTCCTAATCCACCGGGCAGAAAGATATTGTAATACATGCCCATCCAGTAAAGTTTCAGGTTAACAGCTTCACTTAAATGAACACCGGTGCGTTGAAAAAGCTGATTCAAGCGATAAGCGGAAATCATTTTGGATAAAACAAAAAAAACAATGGCCGGCAGGAATAAGGATATCTCTGATTGCCTGTATAGGTGTGCGATTTGGCGAGTATCGACTTTTTGGATAACAAAATATAGCGCTGTCAGGGAGATGAGCAGTTTAACCAGAAATTTCAATATATTCGCGGCCTTCCGTTTCTTTCGCTGATTGATGTTTCCCTCCAATGGTAATGGATTTAATTTTATACTGTCGTTTTTTTTGAGACTCAAAATATGTTCTCATTAACACTTCGGCAAGGATTCCAATTGTAATCAACTGAAATCCTGCAACCAGGAGAATAACTCCAAGAATCAATAAAGGTTTCCCCCAGATGTCCTGGCCCAGTATCTTAAGATACAACAGGTAGAAATTGATCAAGACACCACCGAGCAGGGCCAGCAGACCGGAAGTACCGAAAAGGTGCATGGGTTTGCTCATATATTTCTTCATAAATAACATGAAAAGCAAATCGCTTACCACTTTGAAAGTCCGGTTGATGCCATATTTTGACCTGCCATACTTCCTTCTGTGATGGTGAACATCCATCTGTCCGATTCTCGCCCCTTCCAGGCTGGCAAGAACAGGGATAAAACGGTGCAATTCACCATATAAACTTAGATCCCTGGCTGCCTCTTTTCTGAATACTTTTAAGGTACAACCATAATCTTTCATTTTAACCCCTGTAGTAAGTCGAATAATATAGTTGGCTATCCTGCTGGGTATTTTTCTGAGAAAATATCCGTCCTGACGATGTTTACGGATTCCGGCTACCATATCAAGATTTTCTGACTTCAATGTATTCAACATGGGGAGGATATCCCGGGGATCATTTTGCAAATCACCATCCATGGTAACTATAAAATACCCATGGGCATAATCAATACCTGCAGCCAAAGCAGCGCTCTGTCCGTAGTTTTTTTTCAATTCCAGCAACCAGACCTTTTCATCTCCTAACAACCGAATAGTTTGCACAGTATTATCGGTACTTCCATCATCCACATAGATAATCTCATAACGATTACCCTGCAGCGCTTGATGGATTTGCGTAACCAACGGCTTTATATTGGGTTCCTCATTATAAACACAGATCACAATTGATAAATAGGCTTCCTCCATTATCCGGTAAGTTGATTTGAGACAAAATTTGGAAAAAATGTTAAGTTCAAGGGATTGTTAAGTTTAAGAAAATGTTAAGCAATTGTTACGTTTCATATCCCATTCAATCGATTGAATATCTTTGCAGGTTGTAACCCTGTTTTACCTTGCAGTGTAAATCCAAAAAATCATCCATGGCAATGAAACCCGCATGCAACAAACCACACAACAAGAGCATGAATAAAGCATGCAGGTTCCATGGCGCCTAAGCTGAATTGCTTAAATTTTGTCATTAAATTACATGGAAATACAGAACTTTAGTTAACTTTTATCCGAATGAAATACAATGTGCTCTATCTTTTTCTGATCGTTATCGTTTCTTATGTCTTATTCAGTTTACAAATTTCCGGCATTGAGGTTTTTATGCTTGATGAAGCCAAAAATGCTACCTGCGCAAGAGAAATGATGGAGAGAAAAGATTTTATTGTACCGACCTTCAACCATACATTGCGAACCGATAAACCACCACTTCACTATTATTTTATGATAGGTGCCTATAAGATCTTTGGTTTTGGGGCTTTTGCAGCCCGGTTTTTTTCCGCTGTTTTTGGTGTATTAACCATCTCGATTACCTTTCTGTTTGCACGAAAAGTATACGATACAAAAACAGCATTGTGGAGCACCATCATCTTGCTCAGCTCTTTGCATTTCATCTTTGAATTCCATCTTGCTGTTCCTGATCCTTACCTCATCTTTTTTATCAACGCAGCCCTGTTCTCCTTCCTGTTATTTTTTCAGTTTCATCATAACCATTATCTGTGGTTTTTATATATTGCTCTTGCCCTGGGTTTCTTAACTAAAGGGCCGGTAGCTGTTGCTTTGCCGGTTTTGATCATCCTTGTTTTTATGATCCTGACCAAATCATTCCGGTGGAAGACCATAAAAGAGATGAAACCCTTGTGGGGCCTGCTATTATTTCTGCTTATAGCAGCTCCCTGGTATATGCTGGTATCCATAAAAACGAATATGGCCTGGACGGAAGGCTTCTTCCTGAAGCACAACCTGGAACGATATACCGATACCATGCAAGGTCATGGGGGCATATACTTTCTTTCGGTTGTCTTCCTGTTGATAGGGCTCCTGCCTTTTTCCGTCCTGTTGATTCAAAGCATGGTGTATGCCCTTAAAAAAAGAAAGCACAGGGATTATTTTTTTCTGTTCATATACATCGTTGTGTTTACCCTGTTTTTCTCCCTCTCTGACACCCAGCTGCCCAATTACATCATGCCTGTTTACCCGGCATGCGCCATACTCATTGGCAGGTTCCTTGTTAATGCTAACACCAATATGTTCTACCGTTATAAAACCGGGCTGTCGCTATGGGCAGGACTGTTCATCAGCTTGCTCATACCTGTTGGGATTTATGTGGGCGTTGATTATGATCCCAATCTCAATGGCATGAATTACCTGGCTTACTACCTGGTTCCCATGCCGCTATCTTTTATCATTAGCTTAATATACTTTTACCGGGAACGATTTTATCACGCATTTAAAGCACTTGCTGCAGGTTTTTTGATTGTCAA
>CAYYLT010000207.1:0-6163 GCA_964472385.1 uncultured Bacteroidales bacterium | reverse complement strand
AAACATACGTTTCGAAGGAGATGGTTACAGCCAGGAGTGGGTTCAGGAAGCAGAGAAACGGGGATTATCCAATATAAAAAGTATCCCCGGCTCATTAGAAGCTTTTCTCAGTCCCAAATCCATTGAGGTTTTTAGAGAAAATAACATCTTGAATGAACGCGAATTGGAAGCAAGGCAAGGCATTCAGCTTGAACAATTTACAAAAAGAATGCAAATTGAAGCCCGTGTCCTGGGTGATCTCACCATGAACCACATTATTCCTACTGCTGTGAAATATCAAAATACCATGCTGGCCAATATCAAAGATCTGAAGGCAATTTATCCCGAAGAACAATACAAAGTAATGGCTCAACATCAATTGGATACGGTAGAAAAAATTGCCCGACATATAAATTCCATCAGGGAAAAAGTGGTGAATATGGTTAATGCCCGTAAAAACGCCAACCAGATTCAAGATGAAAAAGCAAAAGCTTACGCCTATCATGAGCATGTGGTTTCCTATTTTTCAGAGATACGCTATCATGTGGATAAACTGGAGCGGATTGTTGACGACAATATATGGCCATTTCCCAAATACCGGGAGATGTTGTTTACCCGCTAACAGGTTTTCATGATCCTGCTTTTGATTTTGACCAAAAATCTTTACTTTTACAGACCAATGTGATATATTGTGCTCACTGAACAACACAGACCCTATATTATCGTTAATATAAAATTGTGTGAGTCTGTATAAATGAGTGGTATATGAAACTGAAACATGCTTTTCTCCTTATACTGGGTTTATCCTTCGTAACGAATATCAATGCCCAAATGAAATTTTTCAATGAGGCGGAAGAAACATACCATGCCGGGCAGTTTTATAAAGCTGTTGAGCTCTACCGGGATGCCTATGATAAAATTCCGGGCAGTGACATCAAATCCGAGATCACCTTTAAAATTGCCGAATGTTACAGAAAATCAGGACAACCCAGGAGAGCAGAGCTTTGGTATAACAAAGCCATAAAAAAGAATTACGACAATCCCCTTATTTACTTATATCATGCCAATGCTTTAAAAGTCAATGAAAAATATGATGAGGCCATTGAAAATTACAAGAAATATCAAGAGCTCCAGCCCGATGATCCAAGAGGTGAAATGGGTGTAAACTCCTGCTCCCTGGCCAAAAAATGGAAGGAAAACCCAAACGGTTACAAAGTAGCCAAGCTAAGGTTTGTTAATTCTACAGAACGAGATTATTGCCCATCCTATTCTCAATCAGGATACAATGAAATATATTTCACCTCTTCCAGGGATGAGACTTCAGGAGAAGAGATGCACGGTGGCACAGGCGAATACTTCGCAGATATCTTTTATTCTCAAAAAGATATGTCAGGCAGATGGAGCAAACCCGAACCTATTCCGGGTATCATCAATACCGAGGTAGAAGAAGGAGCTACATCTTTTTCCAATAATTATCACAAATTGTATTTCACAAGATGTGAAGCCGATAAAAAAGAAAACCTGGGTTGTAAAATATTTACCGCTGTCAAAGAAAACGGAGATTGGAGCAAACCAGAGCTTATCCCATTAGCTGCCGACAGCCAAATCGTTGCGCACCCTTCAGTAACCAGCGACGGAAATACCCTGTTTTTCGTCTCAAATATTCCCGGTGGACAAGGGAAAATGGATATCTGGAAAACAACCAAAAAAGATGGAGGAGAATGGGAAGCGCCCGTTAATATGGGAAGTGAAATCAACACCCCCGGTAATGAAATGTTTCCCTTTATTCATCCGGATGGAACACTTTATTTTTCTTCTGATTACCATTTAGGTATGGGCGGCCTGGATATCTTCAAAGCTACCCTCACTGAGGATGGTAGCTATAAAATAAAAAATATACGGTATCCTATCAATTCTACCCATGATGATTTCGGTATAGTTTTTCAAGAAGAAAAGGAAAGAGGCTTTTTTAGCTCAGCCCGGGAAGGGGATGACGAAATTTTTTCGTTTGTGCTTCCACCCTTAAAATTCAGCATTGAAGGTGTGGTAAAGGATAAAAAAACAAAAGAACCCATACAAAATGCATCTGTCAAACTGGTGGGAAGCGATGGAATGACAATGAATTCCAAATCAGATGAAGACGGAGCATTTAAGTTTATGTTAAGACCGCAAATCGATTACGTTTTTGTCGCTTCAAAAAAGAAATACCTGACCAATAAAAGTAAAGTATCCACCAAAGACCTGGAAGAAAGTAATGTATTCAAACCAGAACTATTGCTCTCTTCTATCGAAGAACCCATCGAACTTCCGAATATTTTCTATGATTTCAACAAGTGGACTTTAAGGCCTGAATCCAAATCAGCCCTTGATAAACTGGTGGAGACACTGCGGGACAATCCGAGAATCATCATAGAATTAAGAGCTCATACTGATTATAGAGGTGAACATTACTACAATGTTGAGCTTTCTACAAAGCGCGCCCAATCTGTTGTCAACTACCTTATTGATCATGGTATCGATCCGGAAAGACTAAGAGCTAAAGGCTTTGCAGCAACCAACCCCAAAGAGGTTGATCAAATGATGGCAGAAAAATATGATTTTTTTGAACAAGGAAATATGCTGACAGAAGAATTTATTAAAAACCTGGAAAATGAAGACCAGCAAGAGACTGCCAATCAAATCAATCGGCGTACTGAATTTAAAGTAATAGCCACTGACTACGAGCCATAAAAACCGCATTTCTGCCGGATCTTATCACACATGTCGGCCTGCGGATCAGGATGATATCTTAACCTCCAAGTATTAAGGGGTAAAGAAAGCACTTTTACCGCTTCAAAGGAGATGGCTTTATGAACCCTTATTATTACAGGTTAAAATACCCATAATCCGCTATGAATTCGTAATTTTGCGCCAACATAACTAATAACGGAACTATGTCAGAAGAATCCAGATACCAAAAACGAGGGGTCTCGGCATCTAAAGAAGATGTGCACAACTCCCTCCAATACCTGGATAAAGGATTATACCCAAAAGCTTTTTGCAAAGTTATACCCGATATACTCGGCGGGGATCCGGACTATTGTAATATCATGCATGCCGACGGGGCAGGTACAAAGTCAGCTTTGGCATACATTTACTGGAAAGAAACAGGTAGAACGGATGTATGGAAAGGCATTGCCCAGGACGCGATTGTCATGAACATTGATGATTTGCTATGTGTCGGGGCTTATAACAAAATGCTGCTTTCTTCAACCATTGGAAGAAATAAAAATCTGATACCCGCCACGGTGATTTCTGCTATTATCAATGGAACCGAGGAAATGCTGGAAGCGTTACGGCACCTGGGTATGCAAATATGGTCCACTGGCGGAGAAACCGCTGATGTGGGAGACCTGGTCAGAACAATAATCCTCGACGCTACTGTGTCAGTGCGTATGAAAAAAGATCACATTATTGATAACAGCAACATCCAGGATGGAGATGTGATTGTCGGCCTTTCTTCTTCCGGTCAGACCAGTTATGAAAAAACGTATAATAGCGGGATAGGTAGCAATGGACTCACTGCTGCACGCCATGATATATTTGCTAAATACCTGGCTAATAAATATCCGGAGACATTCGACCCCAATATCCCATTGAAAATGGTCTATTCTGGTAGCTACACATTAACAGATCATATTGAATCATTGGGTATTGATGCAGGGAAACTTGCATTATCCCCCACTCGCACCTACTTTCCTGTAATCAAAGAGGTTTTGGTGAATCACCGGTCCGATATCCATGGAATGATCCATTGTACCGGAGGGGGACAGACAAAAATACTGAACTTTGTCGATGATCTTCATGTTGTTAAGGATAAGCTATTTGAAATACCCGAAATTTTTAAAATCATACAGCAACAATCCGGAACAAGCTGGAAAGAAATGTACCAGGTTTTCAATATGGGCCATCGTTTTGAAATCTATGTTAAACCGGAAACAGCAAACAAAATAATCGATATAGCCAAACAGTTTAATTTAAATGCCAAAATTGTAGGCAGCTGTTTACAAAAACAAGGAAAAAAACTAACCATCCATTCCCCTTATGGAAGTTTTGAATACCTTTAACCTTTATTATTCAGGTTAAAGCATCAGCCTAAAAAAAACAAAAACAATACGATGCATGAAGATCAAAACATGATACTGCAAAAACTGGAAGGAGTAAAAATCCGGTTTGATGAAGTCAGCGAACTGATTACGGATCCTGAAATCATGGCGGATATGGACCGATATGTCAAACTAAACAAAGAATATAAGGATCTTCAACCCCTCATTGAGGCTTATAAAGAATATAAGCAGCTCTTGGATGACCTGGAAGCCGACAGGAAAATCATTGAGCAAGAATCGGATGAAGAACTCAGAGCAATGGCAAAACAAGAACTGGAAGAACTCAATAAAAAGAAACAACCCCTGGAGGACAAAATAAAAATGTTACTCATTCCAAAGGATCCTGAAGATGATAAAAATGCTATCATGGAGATCCGGGCAGGTACAGGAGGTGACGAAGCAAGCATCTTTGCAGGTGACTTGTACAGAATGTATGTTAAATACTGTGAGCGCAAAAAATGGAAAGTTGAGGTTACAAATGATTCCGAAGGTACAGTAGGAGGTTTTAAGGAAGTGGTAATGAAGGTTAACGGCGATAAGGTTTATGGGACGCTAAAGTATGAATCGGGTGTTCATCGCGTTCAACGTGTACCCCAGACAGAAACCCAGGGAAGAGTCCATACCTCGGCAGCAACCGTTGCCGTATTACCTGAAGCAGAAGATGTTGATATAGAAATCAAAGATGAGGATATTCGAAAAGATATCTTTATGTCATCCGGCCCGGGCGGACAATCGGTAAATACCACTTATTCAGCCGTTCGCCTGACTCATATTCCCACCGGAATCGTGGTAACCTGCCAAGATGAAAAATCCCAGCTAAAAAACCTCAACAAAGCAAAAAACGAACTGAGAACCCGGCTTTATAACCTTGAATACCAAAAGTATCTTGATGATATCGCTTCTCAAAGAAGAACCATTGTTTCTACCGGTGATCGATCGGCTAAGATCAGAACATACAACTTCCCTCAGGGAAGAATAACTGACCACCGTATCAATCTAAACCGCCACAATCTTGAATCCATTATGGATGGGGATATTCAGGAAATCATCGACAAACTCCAAATGGCAGAAAATGCCGAAAAACTAAAAGAAACAGGCTTGCAATGAACATATGAATGCAAAAGACTTATACCAAAATATCCGGTTGAAAAAAAGCTACCTGTGTATCGGACTGGATTCCGACATAAAAAAAATACCCCATCATCTGAAAAAAAAAGATGACGCCATGTTACAATTCAACCGGGCGATTATCGATCACACCCATAAATACTGCGTAGCTTACAAAATCAATACCGCCTTTTATGAAATGCATGGAAGCAAAGGCTGGAGCACCATGGAGAAGACCATCCGTTACATCAAAACGAATCATCCCGATATTTTCCTTATCGCCGACGCCAAAAGAGGAGATATCGGAAATACCGCCAGAATGTATGCCCAAACCTTCTTTTCCTTGCTTGACGTCGACGCAGTAACCCTTTCGCCCTATATGGGATACGATTCCGTTCAACCTTTCCTGGAATTTAATGACAAATGGGTCATTATCCTGGCTTTAACTTCCAATCGCGGAGCAGAAGATTTTCAATACTTTTTTTCTGTTCAGGAAAACAAACATTTATACGAAAAGGTGGTTGAAAGATCTGCAAAATGGGGCTCCTACGACAACATCATGTTTGTATCTGCTGCAACCCGCACTGCCGAGATGAAGAACATAAGAAATATTGTTCCCGATCATTTTCTGCTTATTCCCGGATTAGGCACCCAGGGTGGAAACCTGAAGGAAGTCTCCCTGCAGGGCATGAACCAACATTGTGGCATATTGGTGAACGCTTCCCGTTCTGTTATTTTTGCCGGTTCATCCGAATCTTTTGCGCTCACCGCACAAACAAAAGCCTTAGCATTGCAAAAAGAAATGCAAAAACACCTGCTTAACCTTGATATTTAATCCCCCCTTATGTATATTTGAATGGCTTATTCACAAGTATAAAATTTAATGAATAGCTTGTCATTCAATAGGATTTAAATCTTAAAATAAATATGAT
>CAYYLT010000206.1:0-6168 GCA_964472385.1 uncultured Bacteroidales bacterium | reverse complement strand
ACAAGCTGGATGTGCCCGATGCCAGAGATGCGATCATGGAAGCACATAACCAGGGGGGGTTCCTCTTTTGGAACCATCCGGGATGGAAAGCCCAGCAACCTGACACCTGCAGGCGGTTCGCCATCCATAATGAACTGATTGGCAACAATATTATCAATGGCATTGAGGTATTCAACGAGAAGGAATGGTATCCCATCGCATTAAACTGGTGCATGAAAGACAATCTGGCCGTCATAGGAAACTCCGACATTCATGATGTCAATGCCCATTATTATCCTTTAGATCAATATCACAGGCCCATGAACCTGGTTTTTGCCAAAGAACGAAGCCTGGAAAGCATCAAGGAAGCCTTATTTGCCAACCGGTCAGTGGCCTGGTTCAGTAAATATGTTGCCGGGCCCAAAGCCCTTCTCGCTGAACTATATCAAAAGGCGGTATCAATCCAAAAGCTATCTGATAATCAATACAGAAAAAATATAATGATTGAAATCCAGAACAACAGCGACTTCCATTTTGAATGGAAACCGCAAACACCCTCTCTGCCATCATTTAATGTTAATCCCAGGTCAGCCGTTATAATCAGATTGAATGCAGAACAGGTTAACCAAAAACAATTGAAATACCGGATAGCCAACTGGTTTGTAGATATGAACAAAAACCTGGATGTAGTTATATCATTGTAGTCGCTTCGTGTGCTTTCTTTTTCATAGGCCAAGAGCGCATATTCCCCTGAAATGCCGGGTATAATATGCGCTCTTATTTTTTGATCAGCTTGCTATTGAATTGTCCTTTGCCGGTTTGAATGGTGATGATATATACTCCGCCATGAATCCTGGAAAGGTCAATAATCCCCTCTTTTGACAGGTTCTGCTTTTCAATCAGTTTCTTTCCTGCCAGATCAGAAATGATCAGCTTATCAACAGTTACAGAAGAAAAAGCATAGTTCAATTTACCGGTTGTCGGATTGGGATAAAAAGCTATGCCATAATGCTGCATATTATCGTTAAACCCAACATCTCCGCTTATGGTAACCTCGAAGCTGCATTGCCGCTGATTTCCGGCTTTATCTTTAACACGCCAAATGATGGTAGTGTTCCCTGGAGGCAATTCAGCATTCATCAACGTTCCGGAATTATTGAAATCATTGATCAGGCTGTCTATACCACAATTATCGCTCAACTTCACCACATCCAATGCGGAATCCGGTACCATATAGAATGACTGGCCCGACTCAAATGGTACAGTCTGATCATCCGGGCATTCTAATGCAGGCCGCAGAGTATCGATAATATCAACATGGATAGAGGTTTGACTCGTATTTCCTTCATCATCGGTTACGGTAAATACCACCTCATTATCTGATCCGCTAATGAGCGAGCCGGGTAGAGGTTCCTGGGTAACTTCCAGGTTTTTGTCGCAATAATCAAATGCCTCCAGTAAATCTTTGAAATCCGGAATTTCTGCCATACAACTGTCATTTGCCACCAATACCTGATCATCAGGCTCTGAGGTAATGGTAGGAGGTGCATTAAACACCTCAACATTGAACGATACCTGGTCTTTATTTCCCGAAGGGTCTCTCACTGTTAAAGTCACTTCATTGTTCTCTCCTGAAATTATGGATCCGGGAACCGGACTTTGCGATACAATAAAATCTCCATCACAATTATCGGTTGCCACAAGCTTGTATCTATAATCCGGTAATTCTAACTGACAGGCAATACCATTTCCCACAACCTGGTCGGGATGCGATGACTGGATTACGGGATCTTGATTATCAGCAACTTCGACATTAAACGTCACCCGAGTGGTATTTCCAGACCCATCGGAAACCTCCAGTGTCACTTCATTTTCAAGACCGGAGATGGTGGTGCCGGGCTCCGGAACCTGAGAGATATCAGGATCTTCAGTACAATTGTCGCTGGCCTCTAAATCTCCAGTATAATCAGGTAATTCAGCCTGGCAAGATATACCGTCGCCTATAGTCTGGTTAGGATGATCGGAATAAATAACGGGTTTGCCATTGTCCAACACGGAAACAACAAAAGAATCTCTGGCTACATTCCCCGCACCGTCCAGGAGACTTATGATCACCTTATTATTGCTCCCTGAGATCATTGTACCGGCAGAGGGTATTTGGGTAACCTCCGTTTGGATATCACAATTATCATCTCCGGTAATGTCATCGGTATAATCAGGTAAGGCTACTTCGCAGGCATTGCCTTCACCAATGACCTGATCCTGCAGTGTTGTTTCAAAAGCAGGAGGCATACTATCCACTACTGAAACATTGAAAGTTACCTGTCTGGAATTACCTGCATCATCGGTAGCCGTAAGGTTAACCTGATTGTAAGTACCTGTAAGATATATTCCGGGGGACGGAGATTGGGAAATATCAAGTGTTGTATCACAATTATCGGTTACATAAAGATCTGTCATATAATTGGGCAATGAAGCTCCACAACTGGAATCTGCCGCGATGCGCTGATTTTGGATAAGTGAGGAAAACACGGGTGAGGTATAATCAACCACTTCCGCATTAAAAGACAATTCACTGGTATTACCCGCATCATCCGTCACAAATATGGTTACCATATTGTTGCTGCCTGAGATTCTGCTCCCCCCTGATGGAATCTGGGTTATATCCAAATTATCATCGCAATTATCACCGGCTGTAATCTCTTCGGTATAATTGGGTAAAACGGCACTGCAATTACCCAGTGCGCTAAGCGTCTGATCATTGATATTAGAGTAAATGGTGGGAGCAATGGTATCCTTTACAGAAACCGCGAAAGTGGCTTCAGTCTGGTTTCCTGCATTATCCGTTACGGTCAAAGTTACCTGCGTGGTGCCACTGGAAATCATAGTGCCGGCAGATGGATTCTGAACTATTTCGGGATCCGCATCACAATTGTCGGTTGTCTCAACATCTGGTATATAATCGGGTAGTTCTATTTCACAATTGATTCCATTTCCAATGGTTTGGTCAGCATGATCTGATGTAATAGCGGGTGGGGTATTATCCGTTACGTCCACCTTAAAAGAGGCATTTGCGATATTACCGGCATCATCGATCACAGAGAGGATAACAGTATTATCCGAACCCGTAAGGGTACTGCCACCACCAGGCGACTGGAACACTTCAAGCTGGTCATCACAATTATCGGTAGCCGTAACCGTCCCTCTGTAATCCGGCAAAACAGCCTGGCAGTCTGCATTAGCAGAAAGCGTTTGATCATTGTGTTCTGAGGTAATAACCGGAACAATGCTGTCCACAACTTCAACCTGGGTTGAAGCTGCAGCGCTGTTACCCGTTGCATCATAAACGCGCCAGGTAACCGTAGAAATGCCAGTATTCAATCTAATGCCTGCTAACGTTGTGCCGGAAGTCTCACCCATGCTCGTAGCACCGGTAATTTGATAGGTAGTATCCGCAAGCAGGCAGTTATCAGCAGCATCAATAATGTCAAAAACCGTTCCGGGCACCACATATTTGCAGGAATCATCGGAAGCCACAGTCTGGTCACCGGCTGCAGTAATGGATGGAGATTCATTATCTGTTACCGTAACATTAAAATTACAGGAACCGGAATTTCCGGCATCATCATAAACCCGCCAAATGACCTGGGTAGTGCCTGTATTGAACTGGGTTCCATCGAGAGTTTGCGCTGAAGTTTCAGCAATGGTAGTAGCGCCGGATAGCTGGTAGGTTGTATCGGACAAGCCGCAGTTATCTGCTGCCTGGGTAATATCAAAGGCATTTCCTGAAACCAGATACGTGCATAAATTGTTGGTATTCACATTTTGATCGCTTATACAGGTTACGGCAGGGTTATTCTGATCGGATACTGTCACATCGAAACCGCATGATACAGCGTTTCCTGCATCATCATATACCGTCCATGTCACCCGTGTAACACCCAGATTGAAAACCATGCCCTGCAAAGTTCTTGCAGAAGTTTCATCCGCAGTGGTCGCACCGGACAATTGGTAGGTTGTATCCACGATCGCGGAATTATCGGAAGCCTCCATGATATCAAATTCATCACCTGCCACCTGGTAGGCACAACCATTATTGGTATGCACATTTTGATTTCCTACACAGGAAATGGTGGGATTTTCTATATCCGAAACGGTTATATCAAAGCTGCAGGCGGCTGTATTTCCGCTATCATCTGTCACTTTCCATGTAACTGTGGTTATTCCGGAATTGAAATAAACTCCCTGAAGGGTAGCTGCCTGCGTTTCTCCAACATTTGTCGCTCCGGTTAATGTGTAACTGGTATCATCAATCAAACAATTATCTGAAGCGCCATTGATATCAAATTCGGTGGCTTCAACCTGGTACCTGGAACCTGAATTGGTTGTTACACTTTGCTCTCCCGGGCAGTTCATCACAGGTGATTCATCATCGGTAACCGTAACCGTAACCATATCTGTTGCCGTATTGTTGGCTGCATCAGTATTAGTATAGGTTATATTCGTCACGCCAACCGGGAAAGTATAGCTGCCCACCTGTCCGGTGCCATTATCCGTTACGGTGCCGCTCATCTCCCATATCAAAGTACTTGAGCAATTATCATTATAGGTGGCATCCGGAATGGATAGCGCTACATTGCAGTTACCCGTACCGTCCTCAGATGTGCCGGCATTAATATCTGAGGCTACGCTGACCACAGGAGCCTCATCATCACTTACCGTAACAGTAAGCTGGTCAGTGGCCGTTTGCTCTTCAGCGTCTGTATTCGAATACGTAATGGTGGTTACACCAACAGGAAAAACATAATCGCCAACCTGACCGGTGCCATCATCTGTTACACTACCGCTCATCTCCCAGGTCAAAGTACTTGAGCAATTATCATCAAAGGTAGCATCGGGAATAGGGATCTCTGCGGTGCAATTGCCGGCGCCATCATCCGAAGTACTGGCAGTAATATCGGCTGCTGCTGCGACCACAGGCATTTCATCATCAGTAACAGTTACTGTCAAAGCATCCGAAGCTGTTTGTCCCGCATCATCCGTATTGGTATAGGTAATGGTTGTAGCACCTACTGGAAAAAGGTAGTTTCCAATCTGCCCGGTGCCATTATCCGTCACTGCACCGCTCATCTCCCATGTCAACGTACCTGAGCAATTATCATCAAAGGTAGCATCAGGGATAGCGATCTCTGCGGTGCAATTGCCGGTGCCGTCATCTGAGGTGCCGGCAGAAATATCTCCGGCTGCAGTTACGGTAGGATCCTCATTGTCGGTAACGGTTACGGTCAGTGCATCAGTAGCTGTGTGTCCCGCATCATCCGTATTGGTATAGGAGATGGTCGTAACGCCAACCGGGAATGTGTAATTGCCAACCTGACCGGTGCCATCATCGGTTGCGTCCCCGCTCATCTCCCAGGTCAGGTTGCTGGTACAATTATCAGAAAATGCAGCATCCATCACAGCCACTTCTACCGTGCAATCGCCGGTTCCATCGTCAGAAGTGCCTGCAGTAACATCCGCTGCTGCAGTTACCGTGGGTTCCTCATCGTCGGTGACCGTTACAACCAGATTATCGGTTGCGGTGTTGCCCTCTACATCAGTGCTGGTATAAGCGATGGTTGTAACCCCGACGGGGAAGGAGTAGGTACCGATCTGGCCGGACCCGTTGTTGTTTAATGCCCCGGACATGGTCCAGTTTAGATAACCAAAGCAATTGTCGGAATATGTAGCATCGGGGACGGATATATCTACCAGGCAGTCGCCGGTTCCGTCATCAGAAGTAGCAGCATTGATATCGGCTCCTGCACTCAACGTAGGATCTTCATCATCGGTAACAGATACGTTCAGGGCATCTGTAGCTGTATTTCCGGTACCATCCGTATTGGTATAGGTAATGGTCGTAAGGCCGACAGGAAAGGAATATTTGCCAACCTGACCGGTGCCATTGTCATTGACGCCTCCGGTCATCTCCCAGGTAAGCGTGCTACTGCAATTGTCATCAAAAGTAGCATTGGGTACAGATATATTGACGGTACAATTGCCCGTGCCGTCATCAGAGGTATTGGCAGCAACATTCGCTGCCGCTGCTACTGTCGGATCCTCGTCGTCGGTAACCGTCACCGTAAGGGCATCGTTCGCCGTATTGCCGGCACCGTCGGTATTGGTATAGGTGATGGTCGTGACCCCGGC
>CAYYLT010000205.1:0-6170 GCA_964472385.1 uncultured Bacteroidales bacterium | reverse complement strand
GGGCCTTGAAAATTTGCAGTGATCTACCCCGGTTATATCCCTCTTTATTATAGGAATAAGCTGCCTTGAGGGCAATTTTGAATAGTTTTTGCACGCCAGGCCCTTTTTCGTTTATTCCCTTTTCGGTATTTTTCCTGAATTTTTTTGCCAGGGCCGGTACACTTAATAGTAAGTTGGGCTTTAATTCTTTAATGTTTTTTGGAATATTTTTCAACGTTTCTATTTGGTTTTTACCAATTTCCACGGTACCGATGCTGGCCCCACTGGCAATAAAACTATAAATTCCTGCCGTATGGGCAAAAGAATGATCCAGCGGAAGGATCAGGAGGGTTTTGTAATGTTCAGGAATATTCATGAGGGTTAAAGCTTGTTCTACATTGGCTGTGTAATTTCTGTGGGAAAGGATGATGCCTTTGGGGTCCGCCGTGGTACCCGAAGTATAACATATGTTGGCATAGTCCCCGGGCTGAATGGCTTGATAGGTTTTTTTAAAGTCCTCATGGCTGGTTTTTAGCAAATTTACTCCCAGCTGATAAACTTCTGTTTTGGGTATTTCAAATTTTTTATAGCTATCTTTGGGATCCAGATAAATAACCCGTTCTAATTCAGGCAGATCATTGATGATGTCATCGATTTTCCAGGCCTGATTTTTTGATACAATGACCATGCGTGCACCCGAATGCGCCAACCTGAATTTTAACTCGTTTTTTGCATCCAGTTTTACCGATAGCGGAACATTGATGGCGCCGGCATATAATATTCCCAGTTCGCTTATAATCCAGTCGTTCCGGCCTTCTGATATTAAAGCCAGCCGGTCACCTTTCTTAACGCCCATATTCATTAAGCCTGCAGCGAATTGGTGAACTTTATTCCGGACTTCAGCATATGAAGTGCTCACATATTGTCCGTTTTGCTTCTCCCACAGCAAAGGATTATTTGAATATGCTGCTGCTTTTTTTTCAAACAACTCTGTCAATGTCTGCATAAGGAGATTTTTTAGTTTGTTCAAATTTAAGAAATATTGTTTTTGATACAGCAATATTCATTAGCGACATCCTTTTTTTATTTTTGTCTATACCAGTATATTTTATGTATATTTGTCTTATGAGAAACCAAAATCTACCCCTATGAAAAAATTACTACTACTGATTTTCATCACTGTTCCTGTCTTTCAACAATCTTGCGATTTTTTTCAGAAGAAGGATATGTTCTCCAATGAACAGGATTCTCTGCTAATTTATCAAAAAAAGCAGGATAGTTTAAGACTGGCGGATTCCATCCAAAAGCTTGAGGACCAATTGACTGATTTGAAGAGGGATCACAGAAACTTATTGGATTCAGTCAGACAATCCGGCCAGGATCAATCTTCCGGATATCATTATCACGTCGTTGTTGGAAGTTTTAAAAATCCGGAATATTTAGATTCTTATAATAAGTATGTTCAGGAGAAAGGTTTTAATACCAAAATTTTGCAGAATACATATGGGTTCAAATTGGTTGTTGTGGAATCTTTTAATAATTGGTCGAAAGCAGTCAGCACACTGGAAGCATTGAGGGATGATTTTGAAAAGCGGTCATGGATTTATGTGGAGAAGTGATTTGATCCCAGTATTTTAGTGTAAGTCAGCTCTGATATTCCCTGATTCTATAACGTGGTATTTTCAAGCCAGACCATCAGCCCGCGTAATGCCCGTCACCGTACACGATGGCGCAGACGTTAATAGATATACCCGTATTTCCCGACAAACGCTAAAAAAAAATACTTAACTCATGGTGAAAAAAACCCTAAAAGACTCAGTTTTCATGAGATGGTTGGTATTATTGCTTACCAGTGCCATCATGTTTTTCAACTACTATTTTTATGATGCCCTTTCTCCTCTGAAAGATTTGATGCAGGAAAACCTTGGGTTTTCTTCTTCGCAATACGGAACTTTCATGTCGGCCTACTCTGTCCCCAATGTATTTCTTTTAATGGCCGTTTTGGGAGGTATTATTCTCGACCGGATAGGGATACGGATAACAGGATTTGTTTTCATTCTTTTTATGGCTATAGGTACCACTATAACGGCATATGGTGCATCAGATGTATATTTGAATGGAGGATTTGGATATACCTTCATGGCATCATTCTGGCCCAATGTTACACCTGCAATGAAAATGATGTATCTGGGTTTTTTTCTTTTCGGCCTGGGGGCAGAGACAAGCATCGTAGTACTTTCCAAGGTTATTGTAAAATGGTTCAAGGGCAAAGAGATAGCCTTGGCGCTGGGGTTAAATCTGGCTATTGGAAGGTTGGGTACAGCTTTGGCTCTGAATTTGTCACCCACCCTTGCGGAAGTCCAATGGACCAACGCTATTTGGTTTGGCGTTATGCTGTTATGGATCGGACTGTTGACTTTTATCGTTTATATTTTTATGGATATGAAGATAGACAGGCAAATTCGGGAGACTATTCCCCATGATCCGGAAGATGACTTTAAATGGAGTGACTTAAAGTTTCTGCTGACCAATCCCACTTTTATTTATATTACCCTGTTGTGTGTAACTTTTTATTCAGCGGTATTTCCTTTTGTTAAGTATGCCCCCGATTTACTGATGAACAAATATGATCTGGGCAGGCAGATCAGCGGGAATATCTCCTCTATTTTGATGTACGGAACCATTGGGCTTACCCCCTTATTTGGCTGGATTGCTGATTATAAAGGTAAAAGTGCTACGCTGATGTATTTGGGTTCTGCCCTTCTGATAGCTGCGCACCTGATGTTTGCAAAGACCATGATACCCCCTTATATACCCATTTTTATTCTGGGGGTTGCTTTTTCACTGGTACCTGCAGCGATGTGGCCGGCAGTTACCAAGATCGTGGGTGAGAATAAAATCGGAACAGCTTATGGCGCCATGTTTTCTGTACAAAATCTTGGATTGTGGGGACTACCCATTTTAATTGGTCTGGTTCTGGATTCTTCCAATCCGAATTATCAAACTGAATTGACGGATAATCAATACAAAACACTTCACAAATCCGGTGTTTATCATGGAATCTTCAATCATGGAAAAGATGAAACGCGGAATAATGCCAATTTTAAAGTGAAATATATTATACACGAAGGCAACTGCACAGGAGATATTGTTTGGAAGGCTATCCATGAAGTGCATTCTGATGAGCAGGGACATTATACCTTCCAGGTGGGAGAGGGAAGCAATATTGGTAATGCGGCATTTGAAAAAGTGGATGTTAGTACCTATAATTTGGGGATTTTGGTTGAAAACCTGGATCGGGAATCTGATCGCTATATTGTAGAGGATCAGCTGAATATACATAATCCGCTGCAAAAGTATACCCATGTATATAAAAATTCCGGAAAATTGGTTGTAAATGAGGGTTTTGATGCCATGATCACCATTTTTAACCGGGATAATAATGAATTGATATACAAAGAGAAACAAGGTATCCGTACCAATGATCAGGGCAAAATGCATATTACAATAGGAGCGGGTGTGGTACAGGAAGCGAATTACGGATATTTCAATTTACAACAGGGAGATTATTGTGCCGAAATTCTTACTCCCCTGGATTATACCAATCCCATGCTCATGTTGTCCTTGTTGGGTGTATTGGGTTTATTCTTTGCATTTATGCTGAAGCGCGAAGATAGAACATCCGGCTTTGGCCTTGAAAAACCGAACAAAATGTTTTAAGCAGTATTTGACCTTATGGAGAACAATGGCCTTTTTTTCAATGAAGCCATTTCCTATTGCTGAATTAGGTTTTGCTGAAAAAGTCTTTAGTACATCAGCTACGAGACGGCAAAGCGAAGCTGTATATGAATACTGCGAGCTGAAGCCAATGAATGAGATGATGCGCTAAAGGCTAACAAAACATATTAACGCAAAAAATGCAAGGTTTTTTGCGGACATATACTAAAAACCTTGCATTTTGAAAACAATAAATATGTTTATCCTGTTGATTTTGAGTTTTTTTTGTGTCTTTCAGCAGACCCGAATTAAATTATTTCTGTCCGGTCCTGTAGATATCAGCTTAATGGGTACGCCTGTTTGCTCTTCAATAAATTGGGTATATCTTTTGAATGCATCAGGAAGATGGCTAAGATGCTTGATGTGGGAAATATCCTGTTTCCAACCCTCAAATTCCTTATAAAGGGGTTCATCGATCTGATATTGATCATAAGGAAAGTAATCGATGGTTTTTCCTTTCATTTTATAAGCAGTACAAATTTTAATTTTTTCGAACCCGCTTAATACATCGGCTTTGGTCATAATCAATTCCGTAACCCCATTAAGCATAATGGCATATTTAAGGGCGGGAAGATCCAGCCAGCCGCAGCGTCGGGGTCTACCGGTAGTAGCTCCGAATTCATTTCCTTGTTTTTGAAGTTTTATTCCTTCGTCATTTTGGATTTCTGTGGGAAAAGGACCGCTGCCCACACGGGTGCAATAAGCTTTGAATACCCCATAAACGGAACCGACATTTTTCGGGGAAACGCCAAGACCAATACAGGCTCCGGCGCATATGGTATTGGAAGAGGTAACATATGGATATGAACCGAAATCAATGTCCAGCAAGGTGCCCTGAGCCCCCTCAGCCAGGATGGATTTTCCTTCTGCCATCAGACGATTGATTTTATGCTCGCTGTCTACAAACTGGAAAGAATTGATCAGCTTAATGGAATCAAACCATTTATTTTCCTCTTCTTCCAGTTCATAATCATAATTGTACTGACTGAGCAACGATTGATGCTTTTTTTTCAGGAAATCATATTTTTCCATAAAATCTTTATCTTCAATATCTCCAATGCGCAATCCGTTTCGTCCTGTTTTATCCATATAAGTCGGGCCAATACCCTTCAGCGTAGAACCGATCTTTGAATTTCCTTTGGCGGCCTCTGATGCTGCATCAAGTATCCTATGAGTGGGCAGAATCAAATGGGCTTTACGAGAAATGAATAAATTGCTGTTAATGTTGATACCTTTTGCCTGGAGTTCTTCCACTTCTTTTCTTAGCATAACCGGATCAATGACCACACCATTGCCAATGATGTTTAAGATACGTTCATGAAAAACCCCGGAAGGTATGTTGTGTAAAATGTGTTTCACATTGTCGAATTCAAGAGAATGGCCGGCATTCGGACCTCCCTGAAATCTGGCCACTACATCATATTGTGGTGCAAACACATCTACTACTTTACCTTTGCCTTCATCTCCCCATTGTAAACCCAGTAAAACATTCATTTTCATATTCATTGATTTGAAAATTTTAATTTAATTTAATGCAAATTTAAAAATAAAAAAATCCCCTTTCTTTTCAAGGAGATTTTCATCTGTTTAAAGTTTTTGTCGTTAAAAACATGCCAAAAAATTTGGCACATTAAGGAACTCCCGATGAACTTTTTTAATCATTTGCCTGTGATAATTTATGATTAATACAGTTCATGGTCGTTTCATTTATTTAACCTGTATTATTATAATGCAGGTTAAAAAGATCCCTCTACTTATTCTTTTCTGTTTAAGTCCTTATTTTTACAATCCTTACACAATCCATAAAAATAAAGCGAGTGATAATCGATGTCAAACTCCATAAGCCCGGCCATTGTATCCTGAATTTCCTGGATCCTGGGATCGCAAAATTCAATAACTTTACCACATTCGCGACAAATCAGGTGATCATGCTGTTGGCACTGATATGCTTTTTCGAATTGTGCAATATTTTTACCAAATTGATGCTTGACTACCAAATTGCATTCAAGAAGCAGCTCTATGGTGTTATATAATGTAGCACGACTCACCCTGTAGTTTTTGTTTTTCATGGACCTATATAGGGTTTCAATATCAAAATGATTGTCACGGGAATATACTTCATCCAGAATAGCGTATCGTTCGGGAGTTTTTCTGTGCCTTTTTTTTTGAAGGTAATCAGTAAATATTTGTTTTACGGTTTCTTTTGTTTCACTGCATCCCATAGTTCCTGGACAGTTTGATTAGGATAAAAATAGGATAAAAAAGTCAATTTTGACAAAGTTATTTAGAATTATTTTAAAAAAACAATTTTTGTTTTCATAAACTTCCTTTATTCAAGCGTTAAGTTTTGGGTAGATGTAAGGCGTCGAAAGCCCACGACGTAGTCACCTGCTGCGGGTTTGCTGAAAAACACA
>CAYYLT010000204.1:0-6298 GCA_964472385.1 uncultured Bacteroidales bacterium | reverse complement strand
TAAAAACCGGGCCACATCCCCATTTAAAAAGCCGGCGCACGATTCGGGTTGACAGTCTTATTTTTAATGTTTGCCTGTAGCAATTTGTTTGGCCATATGATGACAAAGGCGGTGATGGGGAACATTAATGGGTTGATGTAGCCAATAAAAAGAAAAAACTCCTTCTCCGCCGAAGAGGACAGAAGGGGCTTCCTTCTCCCGGCGAATCATTTATAGATCGGTAAGACAAGAAGAATTCCCCGGTTCAAATAATAATTTTGAAGAGATTCCGCCTTCCGCAAAATTTTTCTCACGGTAGGAATTTTGCCTTTGTCCCTGGCGATTCGATTGGTTTGCGGCCAACCTTCATTTAGGTCCATGCATACCACGATAAGCCCATCGGGTCTTTCTTTTTTAATGCGTTCCAGGAAGCTGTTGGCGTCCTTTTCATCCCCGAGGGGTTCTTGTGTTAAGCGAAGGTCAACATCCAGGTCTTTTGCGGCCTTCTTCAATATCCTGGTATAATGTCTCTGATATTCCGGATTGTCCCAGTCTTTACCGGTCCAACCCATGTGTATCCGATCTTTGTCAGGTCTTGCAAAACCCACACGTACCACCGGTTTATTCCCTGATTTGCCGGATGACTCAGAAAAAAGTGAAGAAGAAAAATCATGCGACAACTTTTAAATAATAGGCTAAAGTTTTACCACTTCACCAAGGAAGGCGAAAGATAGATGAGATATTTACTTTCAGTGAATATTTGACCCCCCGTTTCTCCACGGCCAAACTATTTTTGGGTCTTACCATTTCTGGATAAGGTCAAACAATCTGTCTTGCCAGCTCGTTGTTCCTTGCATAAGCCTTGTTTTTACCTGTAAAGCTACCCGACTTGGTGGTTAGGTGCAAGATGGTTGAGTCGGAACACTAGATAAAATTAAGATTCATGAATGACAGCCTGACTTATACAAACAAATTTACGTTAGACTGTTCAGCTTTACTCATATAGGTTGCCACACCCCCGATACGGACTTCATCCATCAATTCTTCCTTTTGGATTCCCATAATATCCATAGACATCTGGCAGGCGATTATTTCTACTCCATTATCAATGGCACTTTGGATCATGGCCTCGAGTGAATCCACTCCTTTTGCTTTCATCCGTCCTTTGATCATCGCGCGTCCCATGTTCATCATGTTGAACTTGGAAAGTTTTAATTTACGGCTGTTAGCAGGCATCATCCATACAAACATTTTGCCCATAAAATCTTTCTTCACCTTTTGCTTTTTAGATTTCTTGATCACATTCAGTCCCCAGAAAGTAAAAAACATGGTTACTTTTTTACCGGTTGAAGCAGCTCCATTGGCAAGAACAAAACAAGCCAGCGCCTTATCCAGTTCATCACTGAACACGATCAGGGTTTTGTTTCTGCCTCCTCCTGCTGCTACCTTTGTATCTTTAGGAATACGTTTTTCAATAACAGCCACTACTTTTCCTTTTTCCTGATCGACAGAAACCAGTTTGTTGCCTGTCATCTTGGACCAGGATTTTACATCTTCATAAAAACCCGGATCAGTAGCTGTTTCTTTGATCCGGTCGCCTTCATTCATATCCTGAAGACTTTGCTTAAGCTTCATGATAGGTCCCGGGCACTGCAAACCACAAGCATCCACTTCCATTGTTTTTATATCAACAGGAGCTTGTTTCCCATCATGATCGTATTGATAAATCTGGTCATCTTTACCAATAAAGTCTTTTTCAAAGATATCCTCGTTGCTTTGTTTTTGGGTGGCATGCTGATAGGTCTTATATCCCCCGGAAAGATTGTATACTTCATCAAAACCCTGTTGCATCAATACCCGGCAGGCTACATAACCCCTTAGTCCCACTCCACAGAAGAGCACGAGCTTTTTGTCTTTTGGAATTTCTTCAAGTCGCTCCCTTAACTCATCTACAGGAATATTCACAGATCCTTCAATTGTTCCCAACTGATATTCTTCAGCAGTACGAACATCAAGTAAATAGGTATTTTTATCATCCAGGTTTTGGATATCATACCAATGAACAATATTCATTCTTTTCCGAAGGATATTTTCTGCTGTAAAACCGGCAATATTAACCGGGTCTTTGGCTGAAGAATAGGGCGGAGCATATGCATGTTCAATCTCTTCCAAATCATAAATGGTACCACGAGACCGCATTACAGTAGATATCACATCAATTCGTTTATCCACTCCTTCATAACCGATTATCTGGGCGCCATATAGCTTGCCAGAATCTGGACTAAAAAGTATTTTCAGGGTAAGAGGCATAGCCTCAAGGTAATATCCCGCGTGTGAAGTGCCATGAATAATAGACGCTATATATTCCAGTCCCTGATTTCTTAATTCTTTTTCCGAAACTCCACATGAAGCAACAGTCAGATCAAAGACTTTGGCAATAGCAGTTGAAATAGCTCCCTGATATAATCTTTTATTTCCAAAAACTATATTGTCAGCTACAATTCTCCCCTGTTTATTGGCAGGTCCTGCAAGATAAACGCTAACATTTTTTCCTGTTATGGGATTGGGAAACTCAATAGCATCGCCAACGGCATATATGTTGGGATCAGCTGTTTGCAGATATTCGTTTACAAGAATACCCCCCCGCTTTCCAATCTCAAGTCCGGCTTCTCTGATTATTTGACTCTCAGGCCGAATACCGATAGAAAGAATAACCAGATCGGATTCCAACTCTCTGCCACTATTCAATGTTATATAAAACTCATCCTCATCGCGGTGAAAAGAAGATACTGCATCTTTCAGGTAAAACTCGACTTGTTTTGTTTTCAAATGCTGATGTACTTCGGCAGCCATTTCATAATCCAGAGGAGTCATTACCTGCTCAGCCATCTCAACAATGGTAACAAAAATACCACGATAAAACAGGTTCTCAGCCATCTCCAGCCCTATAAATCCCGCTCCCACCACTACAGCTCTGCGAGGCTGCTTCTCTTCTATATATTGCTTGATAGTATCAGTATCCTGTACATTGCGTAAAGTAAAAATACTGGGATCCTTTATGCCGGGAATATTAGGTTTGAGTGGTTCGGCTCCTGTTGAAACGATTAGTTTATCATAGCTTTCTTCATAAACTTCTCCAGTTACCAGGTTTTTAACTTCAATAGATTGCTCTTTCCTGTTAATTTTAGTAACTTCATTTTGTATTCTTACCTCTACCCTGAATCGCTGATAAAAAGACTCGGGTGTTTGCACCAACAGTTTATCACGTTCGGTAATCACACCTCCAATGTAATAAGGTAATCCACAATTGGCATAAGAAATTTCTTTTCCTCTTTCAAAAAGGATAATCTGGGAATGTTCATCTATTCTTCGCAAACGTGCAGCGGTGGTAGCACCTCCGGCTACGCCACCTATAATAAGATATTTAGCCATATAGTATGAATTTTATATTAAAATTTTTAAAAATGCAAATATATGTATAAATAAAGGATTTAAGAAAGTTTACCGGGGAGCCTCTTGCATTTTTGCCGCCTGCATTGAATGGTCAATTGAAATTGCTTTTACAGGGGTAAGAGAAATGGTTCCTGCTGACTTATCATGAATGGTAAGAATAGAAAAAAATATTTGTGCATATACATATTGAGATGGATGATAAAACTGATGCCAACACAATTTAATCAACCAGGTGTATTATCAATTATATTTGATAATGCATGAACAGTCAAACCAAAAACTAAGCTATGGTTTGACCCCCCATAAATCCTTGGTTTACCAGACATCGGGGAATTGATCATGCAGGAACGTCTCTGAATCCAGGCTTCTTCGACAATTCCTGCATGAAAAAAGAAAACGCTACTCCTTAATGCTGCTCACTGAAGGGTAGCTTTCAACGGATCATTCATCAGTACGTATAAAAATCATCGTTGTCGTTGTGCGAATAGGAAACGTTGCCCATGCTTATCACGGCATCCCTGCTCTCTCTTGCGATGATTCCATAATTTGCACTGTTCTCGACCTTTAAATTGGGTACACTCAGATAAGCATCACCATGAACACCCAGATTGCCGGCATCCATGTATATATCCAGATCGTTACCGCCACCGTATTCAATCGTTACATAGTCAAGCTCATTATCAACGGAAGATGAGGAGACCAGAATGCCTGCCCATGCTCCTTTAACCTTGCTCTTACCGGTGAATACGATCCAGTCGTTGCTGGTGCCGTTGCCTTTGATCTGACCCCTCACCTTCAATTTGACATTTGTACCCATCTCAAAGAGCGCACCTGCTTCAATGGAAACGTTGTTATCGATATTGACGGAACCTGAAAAATAAAATGCTCCGTCATTCAGGCTGCTCCAGGTTTCGCTGCCGCTGTCCTCGGTATCTCCGCTGTAAACTTCTACGACTCCACCATTGAAGTTCGTTTGGTTATCCACAAAATCAATTTGAGTAGGATGGATGAGCATATCCGAATCCGCATTGTTGTCGAAATGGCTGTCCTCAATGGAAAAAGCAGAACCATCTCTTCGGGTTTGAATTCCATACCCTGCACTGCCTGTAAAAGAAACATGGCGTAATGTTATTTTAGCCCGGTCTATCACCATGTTGGTCTTGTCAAAATAGGTAGCCATGTCCGTGCTGCCCCCATAGCTGATGTCAACATGCTCAAAAATATTATCCACGGAAGAAGAACCTATAAAAATGCCGCGCCAGGCTCCGGGCTGCTTGCTTGTACCGGTGAACACAATGTTATTCTCCGCTGTACCGGCGGCCTTGATCACGGAACCGGATCTTACTACAATACCCGCATCGGGGCCAAATTCAAACACAGCTCCTTCATTAATAACAATATGATGTTCAAAATTCACATGGTCTACAATCTGGTATTTTGCCCCATCAAGAGCACCAAGGGTCATATCATGAGTAGTACCTCCGCCAAATGCTGTTACATAGCCTCCGTCGAAAGAGCTGGCTTCATCCAGATAACCAAGCTGACTGACATGGATGTTGACATGATCGGATTCATTATCCTGAAAAACCATATGATCCATTGGAAATTCAGAGCCTGAGCGTCTCGTCTGAATGCCATATTCCCCGCTGTTGGAAACCGTAACATACGACAGTTGAACTTTTGCCTGGTCAATGGTCAGGGCAGCAGCATCAAAATAAGTGCCCGCTGAGGTGCTTCCGGCATAGCGTATTTGAGTGTGACTGATCTCATTTTCCACGGAATTGGAATTGATCCGAATACCACTCCAATAACCAGTTATCTCCTGCTGACCGGTTAATACGATAGGTTTATCAACCGACCCGGAAGCCACCAGCACCGAATTGTCTGAACTTACAGTGATACCGGCATTTTCAGCAAATTCAACAGTAACACCGGGCTCAATGGTCAGCTTAGCGCCCGACTTTATTGCAATATATTCCGTAACACGGTAAAGCGTTCCTTCCGTCAGGGTTCGATCCGCGGTGATATCCTCACTGATCTCAACCACATCGGATAAGGCTATTACTGTTACACTATCCTGATCGGTTACACCATTGCCGTTACCAACCTCCAGGATTACCACATAATCCCCTGCAGCATCGGGTGTGAATGTACCCTGTTCACTTGTGGCGTTCTGTATCTGAATATTACTCCCGGCAGGTTTATCTGCCAATTGCCAGAAATATGCAAGGGTACCATCGCTTATGGTGGAATTGCTGCCATCCAGTTCAACCTGGTCCCCCACATCCACTGTGACATCATTGCCTGCATCAGCAGTCACTTTTACTAAAGAACTATCCGTCGATTCTTCACATGAAGAGAACAAAATCATTCCTCCTACAACCAAATAAGCGGTGTTTCGAAATAATGCTCTTTTAATTTTCATACATTGTAAATTTTGAAGTTTGTTATTTTATGAATCCTTGTTGTTTGGTAAGGGATGGAATTTACCAGGTGGCTCCTATCCTTCCCAAAAAGTGAACTACTAACATTGCACAACATAGAATGTTTGGAAAATAGTTTCTAAATCCCGCATGCAATTAAGGGAGCATTAGCAAGCTTGTTTTAAGGGCCTTATCAGGGACTGCAGATCAATGATTCTAAATTAGGAAGCCGAAGAACGAGGCGAATTAGAGTCGCTACGATTGAACCGTGAATGCACCGCTTCTTGAAAACGAATACCCGGGTATTCGTGGACGGTCATTATGATTGTTATAGCTGCAGGGATCTATCTCCTGCTGATACTTACGAGAAACATGCGCGAAGCTGCCGTGGTGGGTGTCTGGGCGTTCATTGCCATCGCCGTGCGCCAATGGGCGGTTCATGA
>CAYYLT010000203.1:0-6335 GCA_964472385.1 uncultured Bacteroidales bacterium | reverse complement strand
TCGCAACGTACCAGACGCCGAAAAATTGGCGCACTCGGAAAAAATGTTTAAAAATAAAAATTTTTGCACAGGCATCGCCTGTAGAAATGCTGACGCGTATAACACATGCAACAATAATAAAAATAATCGAATTGGTGCTGTAAAAAACAGGTGAATTTTTAAAAATGAACAAAATTTATTACCTTTCAAACAAAAACCTCATCTATGAAAAAGAAGATTACAGTACTGGGTGCAGGTGTGGTGGGGAAGGCCATAATATATGATCTGTCTAAAAAATATGATGTTACAGCTGCGGATGTCGATGGTAAGGCTTTGCAATATTGCCACGAGCAATACGGTGTTCATACAGTCCGCAAATACCTGAACAATGCGCAAAACATCAAGGAAGCAATTGCCGATGCTGATTTTGTTGTATCTGCTGTACCGGGTTTTATGGGTTACAGGACGCTTGAAGCGATCATAGAAAGTGAAAAGGACGGAGTAGATATATCTTTCATGCCTGAGAATTTCATGGAACTCAACAACAAAGCAAAGGAAAACGGGGTTACCGTTATTGCCGATTGTGGTGTTGCTCCGGGTATGCCCAATATCATTCTGGGCCACCATAGCCATGAGATGGAAGTAGAGCGTTTCGAATACATGGTTGGGGGATTGCCCAAGGAACGCAAATTCCCTTTTGAATACAAAGCAACATTTTCTCCAATTGATGTATTGGAGGAATACTTCCGTCCTGCCCGCATGATGGAGCATGGTAAATTGATTACCAAACCGGCCATGAGCGATGCTGAGATGGTATACTTTAAAGATATAGGCCATCTTGAAGCATTCAATACGGATGGCCTGCGGTCATTGCTCCAAACCATGAACCATATTCCCCACATGAAAGAAAAGACGCTTCGTTATCCAGGACACATCCGGTTAATTGAAGCCTTAAAACAATCAGGTTTCTTTGACGAAAAAAAAGTCAGGATAGGAGATCAGGAAGTAAGTCCGCTTGAGATTACCAATCATTTGCTGATGAAGGAATGGAAAATGGAACCCACCGAAGAAGAATTCACCCTTATGCGAGTAATTATGGAAGGAGAAACTCCGAAGGAACGATCTCGTTTTATATACGACATGAGGGAAGAATACGACAGACAAACCGGTCTATCATCTATGGCAAGAGCAACAGGTTTCACTGCTACCGCTGTTATAAGGCTTTTGGACAAAGCATTGTTCAGCCTAAAAGGAGTCTTCCCTCCTGAAAACATCGGCCAAAATGAAAAATGTTTCCCTTTTATAATCAACTATCTGAGGGACAGAGGCGTAAATCATTATATGAGCGTTGAAAGAATATAATTCGGGATTACCTGGATTTTGTCTCCAAACACACCTATGAAGTCCGGTGTTCGCCGGCAAAAATCTTGTCTATTTTGGATGCCTGTTGTTTACCTGATATAGCCTGGATGATTTACAAAGAAGGAACAAAATATAGTAAACCAAAGCGGATTAGGGATTTGCATATTTTAACAATACGGAGTAGAGCACCGGTTAATAATACAACCTTAACGCTGCCAGTGCAGATTAAAGAGCGAGGCTCACGGGCGCTTGGCATTAAAAAAAATAACCCGTTATCATCAACTCCGGGGTTGTCGTTTGGGTGGATGATGGGACTCGAACCCACGCCCTCTGGAACCACAATCCAGCGCTCTAACCTACTGAGCTACACCCACCATTTTTTATGATTATAATCCATTCCTGCGCTACCAGCCTGGTTCATACAATAAATCCTACCCATTCAAACGCCATGCTCCTAACAAATCAGCAGCCATGCGTGAAATCTTTAGAAACCAGTCCGAAGAACAGTATCCCTTTAAGTGCTGCAAAAATAAGACATTCTATTGAAGAAACTAATATTTCCAGATAAAATTTTACACCACTCAGCCGTTTGTATCTCTTGATTGTTCATAAAATTTTACTAATTTTGGAGCATTGTCTTCCAATTAGGTGGAAAACAAGCTATTAATCAGGTTTAGTTTATTCAATCCTGTGCTTTTGTATAATTATTGCTGCCCTTGCCTGGGGTGTTTAGATACCGGCATGAGAGGCCTAAGGGTGTCTAATATCTTTGCCGGCTTAAAATAACTGGCATGATAAACAGCCCTGGCGCAGCCAGGATCATGATAAAAAAAACAAGCTCATTTTGGGGGTTGATGCTAACCTGTATTATTCATCAGCGGTTAAAACATTGCAAACATAATTCAAAATAAAACGCAGGGAAGCACTATGAAAAGTTATCACACCAACCAAATCAGAAATATTGTTTTGCTGGGCAATGCCGGTAGTGGCAAATCCACCCTGAGTGAGGACATGCTATATGAAGGTGGGGTGATCCACCGGAAAGGAACCATACAGGGTAAGAATACCGCTTCGGATTACAATCAGGTAGAACAGGAAAGTCTGAATTCAGTTTATTCTTCAATATTATATGCAGAATTCAAGGATCATAAGATCAATTTGCTTGACGCCCCCGGAGGGGACGAATTCATTGGCCAGGTAGTAGCAGGTTTCAATGCTGCAGATTCAGGATTGATGATTATCAATTCGCAAAATGGTGTAGAAGTTGGTACGGAGATCCACAGCCGCTATTGCACGTATCATAACATGCCATTTGTATTTGTCTTGAACCATCTGGATCATGAAAAAGCCAATTTCGAGAAAAGTTTGGAAAGCATCAGGCAAAACTATGGGAGCAAGGCTGTAGTAGCGCAATATCCTGTAAATGCCGGTTTGAGTTTTGATTCCATCATCGATGTTGTGAAAATGAAGATGTACTGTTACAACCCGGATCAAATGATCATGGAAGAGCATGAAATACCGCAAGATCAGAAAGAACAGGCAGAACAATACCACAATGAATTGATTGAAGCTGCTGCAGAGAATGATGAAAGCCTGATGGAAATTTTCTTTGAAAAAGAGACACTAAGCGAGACAGAAATGATGAAAGGCATCAAGGAAGGATTGGCCCAGCGGGGCTTGTTCCCTGTTTTCTGTACCGCTGCCGGAAAAGGAATAGGGGTGCAACGGCTGATGGAATTTATCATCAATTCATGCCCTGCCCCTACAGAGAGAAATAAACCCAAAACAACGGATGGAACAGAAGTTGAATTTAATTCGGAAGGCCCCACCTCGCTGTTCTTTTTTAAAACTTTCAATGAACCCCATATAGGAGATATTAGCTTTTTTAAGGTCATGTCAGGCACCGTAGAAGAAGGGATGGATGTAATCAATGCGATCAACCAAAGCAAGGAGCGGCTCTCGCAGTTATATGTAACTGCCGGCAAAACCCGGGAAAAAGTCAATAAATTATATGCAGGTGACATTGGCGCCGCCGTTAAACTAAAGGATACCAAACTTAACCACACCCTGAACCAACCAAAAAACAACTACCAGTTTCCTTCTATCGAATTTCCCGAACCCAAATACCGGACAGCCATCAGGGTGTTGAATGAATCCGAGGAAGAAAAACTGGGAGAAGAACTCACCAGAATGCAGCAAATTGATCCCACCATTCAGGTGGAATATTCAAAAGAACTCAAACAGATCATTATCCACGGTCAGGGGGAACATCAATTGAACATTCTAAAATGGCATTTAGATAATATCGCAAAAATTGAAACAGAATTCATAACCCCCAAAATTCCTTACCGCGAGACAATTACCAAAGTTGCTCAGGCAAGCCACCGCCATAAAAAACAATCAGGAGGTGCTGGTCAGTTTGGAGAGGTGTATCTGGTTATTGAACCCCATAACGAAGAAGCACCTGATCCTTCCGCTTATAAAGTTAATGGAATGGAGATCTCCCTCAATGTACGAGACAAGCAGGAACATGAATTACCCTGGGGCGGAAAACTAATATTCTATAACTGTATCGTTGGTGGTGCCATTGATGCTAAATTCATGCCTGCCATTCTTAAAGGTGTTATGGAGAAAATGGAAAGTGCTCCGCTGACCGGCTCCTATGCCCGGGATATAAGGGTTGCCGTATATGACGGAAAAATGCACCCGGTTGATTCCAATGAAATCTCTTTTAAAACAGCAGGCCGTACGGCTTTTGAAAAAGCTTTTAAAGATGCAAATCCCAAAATCATGGAACCCATATACAGAATTGAAGTACTCGTTCCAAGTGACAGGATGGGTGATTTAATGAGCGATCTCCAGGGAAGAAGAGCGATTGTAGAAGGCATGGACAGTGAAAGTGGGTTCGAAAAAATCAAAGCCAAAGTGCCCCTTGCCGAAATGCACAAATACAGCACCTCCCTTGGTTCATTAACCGGAGGACGGGCTACTTATACCATGAAATTTTCCGAATACCAACAAGTACCACCTGAAATCCAGGAAAAACTGATAAAAGAATTTGAAGCAGCTAAAGAAAAAGAAAGCAGCTAACCTGTATTATGCATAAAAAATGGAAACCCATTTATAAACGAAAGAATATTAATGCCTTACTTATTATGCTTTGAAATTTTTATTTTTAACCATTTTTTCCGCGTGCGCCAATTTTTGGGCATCTGCTGCGTTGCAAAAACCTCGAAGCAGGGTTTGCTTTGGACGGCTTGCATCTAGCCAAAACTTGACGCATGAATAATACAGGCTAAAAGTTGCATTGATGAAAGCCGAAAAAAAACTCCGAAATAATCTTTCGGAGTTTTTTTTGATTTTGTTTATAACATTCTCTACCGGAAAAGGTAGAGAAAGCCACTATATTGTTTGTTCTCGTGCAAAACACCATCATAGCCCATGCCCTTGATAACATAAAGATAAATACCCTCGGCAGCATCCCGGTTGCTGTCCCGAACTTTTCCATCCCATCCGTTCCATCCCTCCGGATCGCCCTCAAAACGATATACCAGCTCACCGGAACGGTTGAACACGGAAACATGAAGCCATTTCATCGATACTACCCCGCGTTTGCCATTATTTACAATACGCTTTTGGGGTATAACAAAATAATCATTCATACCATTTCCATCGGGTGTAAAAACATTGGGAATAAGGGTTGAATCGATTTTTGAAGAATCAACCTTGATATGATAAAATGTTGTGCTGTCATAACATCCATAATCATTATGTACCGTAAGACGAACCGGAAATTTTCCGGGCCGGTAAGGCCAGATCTCCGAATCCATAGGAACCTCCTCCTTCGAAGTCCAAAGAATACTATCCTTCCCGCTCAGGATATTCAATGAATCATTAAAACCCACCCAGTCATAATACTGAGCATTCTCCGACTCATTTTTGAAGGTTACATGCAACAAGGCTTCATTGACCTGATCCTCCGAATAATCCTCGGGAGAACCACCATTGGGCATTTTCTGTACCTTAAAATCTGCTTTCACAGCTTTGGCTTCTACATCATAAATGGTATCAGACCAACTATTCCCGAAAACATTGGAAACGGTAAGGTAATAATCAGAATCTTTATAGGGCATGCCAAAGGGCGTTCCGATTTTACCGATCAAATGAACTCCAGAATTATAGAGTGTCTTGGCATCAGAGATGTCAACATCTTCACTCGATTCCCAGAGGACCTCACGACTGTTATACAACTCCATGGAAACAGCAGGTGTATCGGTCCAGTTATAGTATACATAATCCTGTAATTCAACTTTATCCAAAGCAAACCACATCTTTTCACACTGGTTCTCTTCAATTTCAATATCGCCGAAATCGGGCAATGTATCCATGATCACCCAGGCATTATAGGATTCAGGTTTATGCTGATCACTGCGTATTTCCACGCGGAGACCCTCGGCAGCACGTTTGAGCATATGCTGTGCATACAACGAATCAAGCTTTACCTGCGACAAATGTGTATTTTTGTGTATAAAAAGGGAATCAAAGGACATGGTGGTCTGATTAAAATGCTTCCATAAAAAATCAGCAGTATCATTTGCAGAATGACTCGCTGCCATTATTTTTGGGTGCTGATCCGAAAAAAAAACAAACATCGTATCGCTCCCATAGCCCGTAGATCGATATGCCTGGGCGCTACCCTTGTAATCATACAATTGACAATAAGCATAGGAAGGTATTAAAAACAAAAGCAAGAAAACCGAGAAGAAAATGCCATTTATACTGTTCATCATTGCCATAAATATATATTCAGCGCACAATATTAACAATTTTGTTAAAAAGTGCTTTACATGAACCTGTATTATTCATGCGTTAATTTTTGTTATATCATTGTTATGCTGTGGTTTA
Organism: uncultured Bacteroidales bacterium; assembly: GCA_964472385.1. Lineage (GTDB taxonomy): Bacteria > Bacteroidota > Bacteroidia > Bacteroidales > UBA12077 > JAGXLC01. The sequence continues at coordinate 89 of CAYYLT010000203.1, read as the reverse complement.
CAAAAAATAATTCGTTTTTTGTGAATTATACAGGTTAACCTGCATTATTCATGCGTCAAGTTTTGGGTAGATGCAAGGCGTCGAAAGCC
>CAYYLT010000202.1:0-6369 GCA_964472385.1 uncultured Bacteroidales bacterium | reverse complement strand
GGGGATGTAGAGAAAGCCAGGGATATTGTGCAGGATACTTATGAGAAATTATGGATGCGCGCCAGTGAAGTGTCTTACGAAAAGGTACGGTCGTATTTGTTTACCACAGCCTATCATACGATGATCGATCAGATCAGGAAAGATAAGCGGTTAACCGGGCTGGATGAGGCCGGCATGAAAGATATATCCTATACCCATCAATACAAAGGATTGCAGGATATATTGGATCAGGCATTGAAACAACTTCCTGAAATTCAGCGATCCGTGATATTGCTCCGCGATTATGAAGGTTATACCTATCAGGAGATTGGGGAGATCACCGGGCTCAATGAATCCCAGGTAAAAGTTTATATCTACCGGGGCCGGTTGTTTTTGAGGAAATATATCGGCAGCCTGGAAGCTGTCATATGATACGGTTTAAAATCAAGCACTGTATGGAGGGAATAAACAGAAATAACTACGAATCCTTCTTCCTGGATTATCTGGAAAGAAATTTAAGCGCTGAGCGGCGGATGGACCTGATGGTTTTTTTGCGGAAGAATCCCGATTTGAAGCAGGAGCTGAGAGATTATAAGCACATACAACTGATACAGGAGAAAACGGAATTTCCCGATAGGGCTTCGCTGAAAAAACAGCTTGTTGTTCAGGATGATCCTGAATATTCCCTGTTTGATGAATTATGCATTGACCGGTTGGAAGGAGCATTGAGCCCTGATCAGGCTCGGGCTTTTGATCAATTTTTAGAAGAAGCATCTCCAAAGAAAAGGAGAATCTATGCGCTGTATCAGAAAACTTATTTCAAACCTAACCCATCCATACGTTTTACATCCGGAGATCAACTGAAAAAGGGTACATTGCTTAACCTGCAGAGCGGGTATCTATACAGGGCATTGGCTTTGGCTGCCACCCTATTGTTGCTCGCCGCAGTGCATTTCCTGGTGGCGGAGAAAGCGCCTATACCTTATCCTGATAAATTAAGTAAACAATCATATAACATTATATATCAATATAATAAAATCGATAATGTATTTAAGGATGACTGGATGGATAATAAAAATATCAATGATATAAAATATTTATCAATAGATTATAAGATCATGTCAAATAAAATAAATATTGAAGAAAGAATAGATAAACAACTGCAAAACAAAAAAATATATAGAGATAGTTCATTCAAAAGACTCCAGGCCTCCAGGGGAATTAAGATTTCGGAAGAACCGCTTTATGCCGATGCCGTGGTCACAACATTTCATCCTTATGATTCCGGCCCTGCAGGGAAGGAAATTGCTAAACAGAAAACGGACATCAATCCTTCTGAACGCATCAACAGATTTTTAACCCACCGGATAGAACAGCCCATTAAGCTTACACTGTCCGGGCAACAATTCAACCTGTGGAAGATTGCTGATCTGGGGTTTGAAGGCATCAGCAAATTAACGGGTAAAGAAATCTTTCTGAAACGGCATTACAATCAAGATGGAGATCTGGAAAGGCTTGCATTTCAGACGGAGTCATTTAAAATCGCTACCCGGCTGAATAAATAAGTAGATTGAAATCACCCGCGGATGGACTGGAAGAGCAAAGTCCGGAAACACCTATTCATGAAAGATCTGCTTTCCGTATACATATTTTAAAAAAAGAGGGTTGCCCTTGTAACAAATGACCCTGCCCGGCCGTCGTACCAAAAACAATTAAAACGGAAGCATTATGAAACCTGCATGCAGCAACCTACACAACAAGGCAATGTATAAAGCATGCAGGTTCCACAATGATTAAAAAAGTTCATCGGGAGTTCCTGAATGAGCCAAAATTTTTGGTATTTTTTTAACGACAAAAACTTAAACAGATGAAAAAATGGATGAATGCTATAGTTATGAGTGCACTGACCTTCCTGTTTCTGGGAGGGCAGATTTATGGGATCTCGGCTTATACAAATCACGGCATTGCCGGTGGATTGTATTTTATCCCCAAAGATACGGTTGAGCCTGAATCGCAGGATACAACGGAAATCAGGTTCAAGGATAAAAAAATCCGCATTACCGAAGACGAATCGGGAAGAACGAAAATTTATGTGAAAGAAGATGAAGAACAGGACTGGAATTTTGATGATGAGGATTGGGAGCATGACTGGGATGATGATGATTCGAAATTTAACTGGAAGAACGGGTTTGATTTTAACAACGATAAGGGATTCGATGTGCATTGGGCAGGCATTGAAATCGGACTGAACAATTATGTCAACAACGATTTTTCTATGTCACTGGCCGAATCCAACCGGTATATGGAGTTGAATACCGGAAAAAGCTGGAATGTGAATCTTAATCTGCTCGAGTATGATTTGAATCTGATCGGGAAACGTTTTGGTTTTGGAACAGGCCTGGGTCTGGAGTTTAATGATTATCGCTTTGATAATCAGTTAACGATCCAAAAAGGCCCTGATAACATCGCGGTTGATTCTTCCTACAAACAGCAAGGCTACAACCTGGAAAAAGGCAAACTGTCTACCACCTATCTGCGCGTACCCATAATCCTGGAATATCAGGTTGAAGTAAGCGATGACCATAAACTGTTCATTGGAGCAGGGATCCTTGGAGGGATGAAACTGGGATCCCATACCAAAGTGGTATATAAAGATAATGGGGACAAAAATAAGGACAAAAACAGGAGTGATTTTCACCTTAATCCTTTCCGGTATGGTTACACAGCCCGGATCGGCTACGGGTTCATGAAAATTTTTGCCAATTATTATGATACCCCGCTTTTTGAAAAGGATAAAGGCCCCGCGTTACATCCATTCTCCATAGGATTGTTGATCAGTTTTTAACCCGCATGATGCATAAACTTTACTTCGTTTATGTATTATGCATCGTGCAGGGTAAAATAAATCTTAAGGACTCCGGGATTCAGCAATAAATTTTTATAATTTTACTTTTTGAATTGTATGATAATACAGGCCAAAAGAAAAACTATAAACCAATACCTATGAGACTTTTATTGATCAGCAATTCCACCAATTATGGGGAGGCCTATCTGGAGCATGCCCAGCCGGAGATCAGGCAATTTCTTGCCAATGATATCGACCGGATATTATTCATCCCTTATGCTGCAGTGACTTTTACCTTTGACGCATATCAGCAAAAGGTACAGAGAAGTTTTGACACCTTTGGTATTCAGGTGGAATCGCTACACAAGTATCCACATATAGAGAAAAAGCAGGTTATCGAAGCGGCTGAGGCCATTGTAGTGGGTGGCGGCAATACCTTTCAATTGCTTAAATACCTGCATCAGGAAGAACTTATCGAAACGATTCGGCATGTTGTGTTGGGCGGGGTCCCCTACATTGGTTGGAGTGCAGGAGCAAATGTTGCGTGTCCGACCCTGTGTACGACCAACGATATGCCCATCACTGAGCCCGAGTCTTTTCATGCATTGAATCTGATCCGGTTTCAGATCAATCCGCATTACCTGGATACACATCCCGAAGCCCATGGCGGAGAAACCAGGGAAATGCGAATCCAGGAGTTTATAACCGTCAATCCCTATGTGTATACAGTGGGACTGCGAGAAGGAAGCATGTTTTTGGTGGAGTACGGAGAGATTAAATTGCTGGGAGATCACGATGTACGCATTTTTAAGGGAGGGGAAGAACCCTATGAGCTTGGACCCGGAGATGATTTTGATTTTTTGTTTGACTGACCGTGTTTTTTTTCCGTGAGCTACAGAAGCAAAGGAAATAATGACTGTCAGTGACTATTTTTCTTTTTCCGTGCAGCGTTTGCTGTTTTTTGGCGTCCTGTTATAATACATGGCACAAGCGTTGAATTTTGGACAAACCTTAATAATGCACAGATGATTCAGCATTATTTTAAAATAGCGCTCAGGAATCTGTTGAAAAACTGGTCCTATTCGCTGATCAATATCATAGGTTTATCGGCAGGCCTGGCTGCCTGTATTTTCATCCTGCTTTTTGTCATGCATGAGCTGAGCTATGATCGTTTCCATGCGCATGCCGACCGGATATACCGCATGGGTGTGCAAGGTCAGATGGCAGAGAACAGTTTTAACCAGGCTGTTACAGCTTCCCCGATGGCACAAGCCATGCTGGAAGATTATCCGGAGATAGAACAGGTAACACGATTGAAGAGGCAGGGAGCCTGGTTGGTTCGCTATGGCGATAAAAAATTTAACGAGGAATATTTTTATTTTGCTGACAGCACTTTTTTCAAGGTGTTTTCTTTCAATCTCTTAAAAGGTAATCCTTCCTCTGCCCTGACGAAGCCCCGCAGCGTTGTCATGACGAAACAAGCTGCAAAGCGGTATTTCGGCAAGGAGGATCCCATGGGTAAGACCCTGCGTGTGGAAAGCGATACGGCATATTATACGGTGACCGGCGTAATGGAAGATGTACCTCCGAATTCCCATGTGCATTTTGATATGATCGGATCGCTCAATACGTTGAAATCCCACGATGATCCTTTTTGGCTGAATCACAACTACTATACTTATGTTTTGTTGAAGGAAGGCACTGATCCCCGGAAGCTGGAATCAAAATTTGACTTGATGGTGGATAAATACGTCGGGGCCCAGGTACAGCAGATGATGGGCGTATCTTTGGAGGATTTTCTTGGTAAAGGCAATGCGATTGTCTATTTTATGCAGCCCCTTACCGACATTCATCTGAAATCGCATTTGCAATATGAGATCGAAGCCAACAGCGATATCAAGTATATTTATATTTTTTCTGTTATTGCTATTTTTATATTGATCATGGCCAGCATCAATTACACCAATCTTGCTACAGCCAAATCCGCTTCCCGTTCGTTGGAGATTGGAATAAGAAAGGTAAGCGGAGCCACCGGGCGGATGCTGAGGCAGCAGTTTTTGATCGAATCGGTACTGCTTACTTTTATAGCCCTGGTTTTTGCTATCATATTGGTGGAAATACTGCTGCCTTCATTTAATAATCTTGTGGGACTTAAATTGGATGTCTATTATATCAGTAGCTGGTATATTTTGCCTGTGCTCATCATGCTTGTAGTTTTGGTAGGGATTATGGCAGGAAGCTATCCCGCCTTCTTTCTGTCTTCTTTTCATCCGGTGTCGGTGCTGAAAGGCAAATTTCGGCAGGGTACCAAAAGTGCCTCCATCAGGAAGGTACTGGTCATTTCCCAATTTGTTATTTCTATTGCCATCCTGCTGGCCACCTACACTGTATACGATCAGCTCAATTACATGCAAAGCAAAGATCCCGGATTTGGGAAAAAGAATATACTGGTTGTCAGACGATCAGACGGACTAAAGAACAAAATGGAAGCTTTTAAACAGGAAGTGTTGAAATATCCCAATATAATGGCTGTTTCCAATTCCATGACGATGCCCGGGCACAATTTTTCCAACAATGCCTTTTTCCTTCCCGGATCTTCGAACACCAAACTCTTGCACCAGGCATGGATCAGCTTTGATTATGAAAAAGTTTTTGATTTTCAGATGGACAAGGGAAGATTTTTTTCCAGGGATTATCCCTCCGATTCGAATGCCATTGTGATTAATCAGAAGGCTGCTGAATACCTGGGATTTAATGATGATCCCCTTGGTAAAATGATCCTGCGACCGAAAGGGAGGGATCGTTCTATGCAGGAATTGAAAGTGATCGGGGTGGTAGAAGATTTTCATTTCAAATCAATGCACATACCCATAGAGCCTGCGTGCTTTACCATGATGGGTGGAAACTGGGAAGGATATGTCTTTGTAAAGATCACCGGCAACAACAGGCCTCAAACCATCCGCAATGTACAGGATACCTGGGAGTCTTTTACCAGCGAGTATCCATTTGAGTATTTTTTCTTCAGCAATGATTACAACCGGTTGTACCATTCTGAGTACCGCACCCAGAAGATATTGCTGGTTTTTTCTATACTCTCGTTGCTCATTGCCAGCTTAGGGTTGCTGGGATTAATATCCTTTACCACTGTAGAACGGCAAAAGGAAATCGGGATAAGAAAATCTTTTGGTTCTACCACGCGTAGTATCTTGTTGCTGTTGAACCGGGAAATTGTGATGTTGGTGCTGTTCTCTATGCTGATTGCCTGGCCGGTGGCATTTTACTCCATGCAGCGCTGGTTGCAGGATTTTGCTTATCGCACGGAGATCGATTATCTGATGTTTTTAGTTATTCCTTTTGTGATGCTTGTATTATCGCTGCTCATTGTTTCTTATCAATCTTTTTATGCAGCAGGCAAAAATCCGGCATCAATTTTGCGAGACGAGTAATTTATCTTTTTTCCATCTTTATTATCGATGGATCAAAACCCATTTGAAATGAAGAAAAAAAGCATGCACATTAACATATTGTCAATCATAGCGTTATGG
>CAYYLT010000201.1:0-6474 GCA_964472385.1 uncultured Bacteroidales bacterium | reverse complement strand
AGGGGATACTGTATCACGCTTAAACAAACCAAACTCCTCATTGAATAATTGCTTGAGCTCCTGCTTCTCCCGATCAAAACCCGCCCTTATCCGCTCTTTGACCCCCTCTTTGTCATAAGCTATCGCATATTGATCGGGCGTACCCTCTATCTTAAAAAATAATTTGGTTCTCCCTACCCCGTCTTCCTGGACATTACCAAATTCCGACCGAAGGTCATTCCCCTGTCGGGCTTTGCGGGAGAGTAGCTGCGAAAGCAGCATACTAACCCGGTAAGAAAAATTGTTGGAAAAAGTATGATATCCCATAAGGGTCATATCAAATGCACTGGACTGAATGTCCATCTTGGGTATCCTTATGGTTTGATCTGATATGGTAATCTTATTGGACAAACGGGAAAAGGATACTTGATGTAAAGCTGACAGGTTGATAAATTTAGAAATTTCTTTAAATAATTCTACATCTGTTAATTGTCCATCATCAATATGAATATCACTTACAGTATTCAATGATACTTTATTAATCTTCAAACTACTATCCATGTTTGATTCAAGTTTTATTTCACCATATAGCTTCCCCCCGATATTGTTGGCTGTAATATAATCCTGGCCGAAATGCTTAAAAGTTTCGAATACTTCCTTGATGTTTATGTGTTCAAGGTACAGCATGGAATCAAAAAAAAACGGATCATCATTTAATTTGTTTTCAGTCAATACGGACTGTGCATAAGCCTTGCCGCCAAATGCGCGGAATGAAAACTGGTCCATTTTCAAGTGATGTGCATCAAAAGCAATATTTCCTTCCACATGGTTGGCATGAAAATCATTCCACTGAAACCGCCCGGTTTCCAAATGAACGGTACCTGCTATATCAACTGGAAATCGGAAATGCAAAAGACTATCTTCAGCATCATCTCTGCCCAAGACCAATTGATTCATATTTATCCCGGGACTTTTCACGTTGAGATTGACCTGATAGACATGGGAAGTATCGGCAAAATTTTTATAAATATCCTGAATTTTCCCGTCTACCTGCATCGGATTGCCATTCAAATAAAGCGATATGCTGTCAAGATAAAGATCTTTTGCCAGATCCAAAAATCCATTTTCCACGGCAAGCTGATATTTACCGCTCTTCATCAATACATGATCGAGAACGGCATCACAGGAAAATCGTCCCGTTTGAATAAGCTGGCTGAAATGATCCATCTCATTCAGCGGATTGTTGAGCTCATAATTCATATAAATATTACCGGTTGAAGAATCCAGTAAGGGATGTTTCAAATGTTCTGAAATATTCCCCAGTTGAATGTTGAGATTTCCTTCGGAATTAAGATGAGGTTGCTGGAAATTGGAGATTTCCAGATTACAGTTCAAAACATTTTCATCGAATTCAGCGTGCAAATCGGTCAATGTTACCATAGAACTGGCAGGAGTTCTGTAACGCCCGTTGGATATATATCCTGAAAAGGAAATGCGGTCAAAGCGATAAGCATTATTATGTTTCAGCATAAGTGCTCCCTGACGCAAAGCAAAATCGGCATAAAATTCCGGTTTTCCATCTTTTACCGGCCCCCTCAGATGAGCAACCAGATTAAGCCGTCCTTTTTCAATCTCCAGGGGTTCCAGTTGCTTTTTCAACTTCCAGGGCAGGTAAAGCTCAAAATCCCTCACATTCAGATTATTCCCTTGTAAACGCAAATCCAGGTGCTGGGTGTTCCGGTTATAATAACCTTCTGTTTCCAGTGGTATAGTGCCGTAGCGGATAAACCCGGAGTTTACGGTATATTTCCCGGAATCTACCAGCAAATTCAGCGCAAAATCAACCTGTTTCCGTTGTATGTAGGGAAAATTTTCAATTTGTAATATATCTATATAATTCTCAGATTCAATATTTAAATCAAACTTACCTGAACTAATATTTCCATTGAGGACCATCTCCGGCGCATGACCTCCCAGAGAAAAGCTTTGATCATTATTTAGTATAGTATAGTATAAGTCTCTAAATATTATTTTATTAAGATTGATAGATAATTTTTCAGAAGGTTTTTGTTTGTAATCCAGCAAAAAGCGATCGCGTCCGGCTGTATAATTTAGTTGTGCCCGGTGGATGTATAGATGGTCCAGGGAATAATTCCCGGTAAACAGATCAATGACATCAAACTGAAAATAAACCTTTTCGGCAGTAAAACTGAGCGAACCTTTCTGTTGGCCTCCTTTACCCGAGGTAGTGTAAAGCGCAAAAGAACCGGCTTCCACCACCGCATTGGGAAATTTTTTAAGCAAAGAAAGATTTACCTCTCCCACCCGAAGATCTTCCTCCAGCCGTTGGTTAAGCTCCTCAATAAAAAGTTCTGTAACTTCATCCTCATATACAAATGAAATGATGAGTGAAACGGTTATCACCAAAAAGACCGAAAAAAACAATCCGGCAATGATAGACAGTAAAATCCTCATAATTCAGCATGGTTTCGGTACAAGTATAAAAAACATACTGGATTTATAAACGAAAACCATACCAAAATGGTACCTTCGTAAAGATAAGGATGGGTTATTTGCAGTGCGGCAATTTATAAATCAATGCAAATCAACAATTTATTTGTGGGATTTTAATATCTCTCCTTCATACCGGCATTTTAGTATCTGCATCTTTTGCACCGTGGGGTTCTGGTCATAGATCCGAACCATATCCACAATACCCTTAAGCCTGTAAAACACCCCAAGCGCGGCATCAAAATTGTTGTCAACGAGATTGTTCTTAATATGACGGGTAAACTGCTTAAAGGTTTCCCAGGTCAATGGTTCGGGTATCTCAAAATAAAATTTTGACCGGTTTTCCAGATCCCTGTATATTCCCGGCTCCGCCTCTTCGACCAGAAAATTCTTCTGGACAACAATGATGGACATAGCCTCTATATCTTTGTATTTATAAAACTTAATCCCTTCATCGGCAAACATTTGCTGCAATCCCGGAATCAGGGAAAAACTGGCCAGATACTTTATTCTTAGGGATTGATAGGTATAGGGTTGTATAAATAACGTACCGACAGCTGCATTAAAATCGTGGCCTATACGCATATCAATCCTTTTGGAAATCCTGGCAATATCTTCAAAGGTATAGGAGTTTATGATAGGAAAAAAAAGCGAACGGGGTTTTTCCATATCCGGAAGATTATATCCATGGTAGCCGGGAAAAGGATGTGAATTTTCCAGTACGCAGGTGTGGGAAAGTATATTCCCGGAAAGCGCTGTTAGCTGTTCTTCCTTCTTAATATATCCCGTAACTTCAATGCTGGCTCCGGATGCTTTCATATCATTAAAAGGTTTATGGATCCAATATAGGAAAATATCTCTACCATGTCAAATATTCAGTCAAATAGCATCAGAATGATCTATCCTGTATTATTCACAAAAAATGAATATTCCTGGATAAATGCTATTGCTGAAAATACCTGAAGATCCGGAGTCGACGGAAAAAAGAAGAATTTTGGTTAATTTTGCATCGAAACCGGGGGAAGATATGACCAAAAACAAACAAAATATTGAAATCATGGCGCCTGTCGGATCCCATGCATCTCTTCAGGCTGCTTTACAGGGCGGTGCGGATGCCGTATATTTTGGTGCCGGTCATCTGAACATGCGGTCCAGGTCTTCCTTCAATTTCAAAGCTGACGATCTGAAAACCATCGTTGAACAGGCACAAAAGCATCATATCAATACTTATCTGACGGTCAACACCGTTTTGTACAACAACGATTTGGATGCCATGCGGGAAATGATCTGCAAAGCCTTTGAGATTGGCATTTCAGCTATCATCGCAAGTGACATGGCAGCCATCATTTATGCGCATCAAATGGGGATGAAAGTACACATTTCTACCCAGCTCAACATCAGCAACATTGAAAGTCTTCGCTTTTACGCGCAGTTTGCAGATGTTATCGTTCTGGCCAGAGAATTGACGCTGGAGCAGATCCAAAGTATCAACCAAACCATCCAGAAGGAACAAATCACCGGACCTTCCGGGCAACTCATCAAGATTGAACTATTCATTCATGGCGCCCTTTGTATGGCTGTATCCGGAAAGTGCTACCTCAGCCTGCACGAAAAAAACCATTCTGCCAACCGGGGGCGTTGCCTCCAAATATGCCGAAGATCCTACATCGTAAAGGATAAAGAATCCGGAAATGAACTGGAAATAGACAATGCATATATCATGTCTCCGAAAGATCTATCCACCATAAGTTTTCTTAACAAAATCCTGGATGCAGGGGTAACCGTCTTAAAGATCGAAGGACGGGCAAGAAGTCCGGAATATGTAAAAACCGTAACCCATTGCTACCGTCAGGCAGTGGAAGCATACAAACAGGGAGATTTTACACAGGATAAGATCCATCACTGGCAAAAACAATTGTCGACTGTTTTTAACCGGGGTTTCTGGGACGGATATTACCTGGGTCAAAACACGGGAGAATGGAGTCATACCTACGGCTCACAGGCTACCAAAAGAAAAATTTATGTGGGCAGGATCACCAATTATTTCAAAAAGGCAGAGATTGTTGAATTGTATCCCGAAGCCGAAACGATACAAGTTAATGATGAAATCATTATTATCGGGCCGACCACAGGTGTGGTACAGTCGACCGTCCCGGAAATCCGCATTGAAGATCAGAAAGTCCATGAAGCATCCCGAAGCATCAAATGTTCTTTCCCCCTACCCAAACTAGTACGACGCCAGGATAAACTCTACAAGCTGGTGGAAACCGAAGCATAAAAGGCCTGCCCTTTCATGCTGCTGACGCCAAAACCATAAGCTATTCTTTATCCCAGGCTGATACCGAGCCCCCAAAAGCGGTTTGGATATCCGTAGCCTCCGGATGGCCAAAATAACTGAAATCCGAACCCGTATTCACATTGGCCTCCAGTTCTTTTTGAACCGTCAGTTCCCCGTTACCCCCCGTATTAAGCTTGATATTCACCTTTTGACAGACCAGCCCGGTTCCCGAAAGTATACCTCCTGTATTAACTAAAGCCACCAGGCTATCGGCCTGACCATCAATATGAACCTGTCCGCCCTGGTACGCTTGCAGATCAAGCTCCTGTGCATCAATAGATAACCTAATATAGGATCCGGATGTAGCTTTTATGGCAAAAACATCCTGAACAACAGGTTTGTCAAACCTCACTTCCGCGTCCCCCAGCGTGGTGATGCCTTTCAGATCGTTGTAGGTAACCCGGAGCAATACATCCGGCCTTTCACTCTTTAGCAGGCTGGAGGTCATTTTAATCTTCAGCTCTCCCTCCTCTACCTTGGTCTCAATTTTATCCAACCTGACGTTTCGGCTTTCAATATGTATTTTGTTTTGGACGCCGGGAACCATTTCAACCGACAGCTTGCCAAAGATCCTGATCTGATCATAATCGCCCACACTCCGGTCTTCTATATTCTGAGCCATACCCAGAAACGGCAACAAGCCGGCTAATATTCCCAAAATCCATCTTCTCATAACAGCCATAAATTTCCTTTTTTTGAGGGTTGTATATTGTGTGAAATATCCGGTAAAACGGATAAAAAATGGTTCTACCATAAATTTAATATAGCTGGTTCTTGGTATGCTTTTACTATTTTTCCATCTAACCTCCCTTATACACAACAAAAATATATTAGTGCTTTACTTATTATGCCCAGAAATTTTTATTTTTAAATATTTTTCCCGAGTGCGCCAATTTTTGGGTATCTTCTAAGTGGCGAAAACCTCGAAGCAGGGTTTGCTGAAAAACACAAAAAATCTTTAAATCAACCTCCGCTATAAGAGCTTTGTCACATTCTCCGACACGACATGACCATCAAAAAGATGCACGATCCTTCGGGCAAATTCTGCATCCGAAGGAGAATGGGTTACCATAACAATGGTTGTGCCTTCATCATTCAGTTCTTTAAGCAAATCCATCACTTCTTCACCATGCGCTGAATCGAGATTCCCTGTGGGTTCATCCGCCAGTATCAGCTTAGGGCTGGCAACCAATGCACGGGCCACGGCCACTCTTTGCTGTTGACCTCCGGAAAGCTGCTGCGGAAAATGCTTCCGCCGGTGCGTCATTTTCATCCTTTCCAACACATCATTCACCTTCTTTTTTCTTTCCGATCCGGGGAACTTTAGATATAAAAGCGGCAATTCCACATTTTCATATACGTTTAGTTCGTCTATCAGGTTAAAACTCTGAAATACAAAACCAATATTTCCCTTGCGCAGGTTGGTGCGTCTCTTTTCCTTTAACGGGGAAACCTCATGATCCATAAAATACAACCGGCCGGCGGTAGTATTGTCGAGCAATCCGATAATATTCAGCAAGGTAGACTTACCGCAACCCGAAGGCCCCATAATGGCCGTAAACTCACCTTCCTCAATGACCAGGTCAACCCGGTTTAAAGCGGTGGTTTCTATCTCATCCGTGCGAAATACTTTAATAAGATTTTCC
>CAYYLT010000200.1:0-6484 GCA_964472385.1 uncultured Bacteroidales bacterium | reverse complement strand
TAGCCAATTACCATGATGTTCCCCAGGCATTTTACCTTATTTTTCATGATGCATTTACCGGTACCGCAGCAACGGGTGGTTTTATTGGATCAGCCTTTATCATGACTCTGATATGGGGTGTCAGGAGGGGTTTGTTTTCCAATGAAGCAGGCCAGGGATCTGCTGCTATTGCCCATGCTGCTGCTAAAACACGTTATCCTGCACGTGAGGGGTTAGTTGCATCGGTAGGTCCCCTGGTTGATACCTTAATCATATGTACATTGACGGCCTTATTGATCATTGTTACAGGTAGCTGGGATTCGGGAGAAAAAGGGGTGGGCATGACCATTTTGGGCCTTTCAAAAGGATTAACGCGTTTGGGAATTGAATATACCGGGAGGCATATTGTAGGTGTCGGCCTCTTACTCTTTGCTTTCTCTACCATGATTAGCTGGTCATACTACGGATCCAGAGCTGCAAATTATTTGATGGGAGAAAAAGCCATTAAACCTTATAGTTATGTATTTGGAATTTTTGTTTTCCTGGGATCTGTATGGGGGATTGACCTGGTATGGCATTTTGTAGATATGGTGATCACCTTTATGACCATTCCCAACCTGATCGCTCTATTGTTACTGGCACCTGTTGTCATGAAAGAAACCAAAACATATTTTGATCAAATGGAAAAAGTCAAATATAGACCTGACTGATAGAGCGTAAATATGAGAAAGTTAAAGAACAGTGAGTTAACGCGTAAATCCGTGGAGGAATTCAAGAGAACGCCCAAACATCCTGTTGTGGTCATCCTTGATAACGTGAGAAGCTTGAATAATGTGGGTTCAGTTTTTCGCACCTCCGATGCCTTTTTGGTTGATCGCGTTTGTCTCTGCGGTATAACTGCCCAACCTCCCCATCGAGAAATTCATAAAACGGCATTGGGGGCAACTGATTCGGTAGACTGGGAATATTTTAAAAATACTATGGATGCTGTGCGCATGCTCAGAAAAGAAGGTTATCTGATTTTTTCGATTGAACAAACTGAAAACAGTTTAAGTCTACCCGATTTTATACCGCGTAAGCATGATCAATACGCGCTGGTTTTCGGCCATGAAGTAAAAGGTGTCCATCAGGATATAGTAAATCAAAGTGATGGTTGTATCGAGATTCCGCAATGCGGAACCAAACATTCTTTTAACATTTCTGTAGGTGTGGGTATTGTGTTGTATCATTTTTTCCGGCATTATTACGCGCATTGGTTTGATAAATGAATGGTTCAGAGACAATAGGAAAACCGGATATTGGCAAATAAAAAGGGTTTGCTGAAAAAGTCTATTGATTTTAAGTATTTTTTGTGTTTTTCAGCAGACCCTAAAAAAGCATCCCAACTTCATATGAAGGGATGCTTTTTTATCATTAATTGTTATGCTTGTCTGCATAATTTATACAGACCATAGCGATGCTATTGAACAATGGCGTTGAAGGTTTCATTTTCCATATACTCAACAAATTCCATATCAGTGGCTGCCATGTCTTTCAGTGAATTATCCTGGTTGATGGCCGTTCTCAGATTGCTGAATACACCTTCCTGATCGTTGTTTCTTGCAGCTATAACCGCTTGTAAATAATTATTATGCGCATCTTTTTGGTCTACCTGTCCGAGCATTACTTCTGCTTCTCCTGCATCTCCGCTTAACAACATGACAAGGGCTGTATTGAAGGATTCTTTGTTTTGCAGGTAATTCAATGCAGCTTCATAATCACCCTGGATAATGTTGATAATTCCGAGATTGTAATCTACTTCATCACCGGCATCGGTAGCATCCAGAAAATATTCTTTAGCGTCTTCCACATTTCCCTGTTGCAATTCAATGGCGCCCAGGTTATTCAGAACATAGGCATTACCTTCTTTAATGTCATTGGCTTTTTCAAGCGCATCTTTTGCTTTATCCAGATTACCCTGTTTTATATGAATAGCAGCCAGGTTATTGTAAGCTCTCAGGCAGTTGGATTCTTTTTCGATAGCCAGTTCAAATGCCATGGCTTGTTGCGTGAGATCTTTGAAAAGTTTATTTCCGGCGTAGAGGGCTTCTTCCAAATTTAGGGTATCGGGTTTGGAGTAGATAAGGTTTTTGATTTCAGCATCCTCAAATCCTTCTTTTTCAATCTGCACATCAATTTCTGTTCTTCTCAGCATGGGAAGGATTTTTTCAGCAAGAATTTCAAAGGTTTCAGTCATGTTTTTCAGTTCTTTTTCCCTGACTTCGGGATCAGAATACATAGAAAGCACCCTGAGGATCAAGTCTTTGTCTTGAATGTTGGATTCCTGAACCAGGGTTTTAAAACCTTCCCAGTCTTCCGTTGTGGCTTTACCTTCATAAATTCTTTGGGCCTGGTCTTCACTCAAAACCTCTTCATCCATTATATTATTCAGATATTTGTTGGCGCTGGCTTTTCTTCCTTCGGCGAGTCTTTCATTCAAGTCTACCGGTCCGTCGGGGGAAGCATAACCATGTAAGGAAATGACCTGATACTTTTTGTTTGCGGCTTTTTGTACATCCATAACGAATTTTTCCAAATTTTTGATGTCCGCTTTTTCCAGTTCGGAGTCTCTTACATTGGTTCTTTGGATAACATAATGGATGTCTGCGTTTTGATCATGCTGCGTTATCCGTTTAAACTTATCGGCCATTAATACAGGCTTGGGGTCTATCTGAACCAGGTTCGGGGTTGCAATGACACCTTTTCCGATTTGCCTTTCCGGCAGGGGTATTGATTCATCTCCATCTGCAACACTTGCTTCACCTCTCATGACAAGCTGGGATTGTCTCATGGCTTCTTCATATGCAACGGTGCCATTAAATTCAATCGAACCACCTGTTTCTTTAGAAATCACCTTATTATTGGCTTCTACATCTTCTCCCTGGAATGTTTTGGAATCAAATTCCTTTTCACCACCTTCATAAGTCAGCACCGGTGTAAATTCAACAACTGCATCCTGGTTAAACCATTCAGGAGGAATTTCGCCAGTAATGCTATATTCAACCTCACCTCCATGCATTTCCAAAACTTTAGGACTTGTGGTAAACCTTAGTGTACCATATTCCTCTTTCATCTTATCAATTCCACCGCAGCTACTTAATATAATTGCTGCTATTAAGAAAGACGCTAAATAATTTAATTTTTTCATAATAGTTTCTAATTATTTGTTTATGAATTTAATTTACCCTAAATTGTAAATGTTTTAAGTACAAACTTAATAATGTTTTGATTAAAATAAAAATAATTTGGGTAAAATTATGTTAATTGGAGATAAAAAAAATGTAAAACCCATCCACATATATTGATTATTACAAGAGAAAGTAACGGCAATGTATTGCTATACAATAAATTAACAATCTTCAAGGGAAATCGTTCTGCCAATGTTTTTTATATAGGGTTTGCTGAAAAAGTCTTTAGTACATCAGCTACGAGGCGGGAAAGCGAAGCTGTATATGATTAATGCGGGCTGAAGCCGAGGAAGCAGATGATGTGCTAAAGGCTAACAAAAAATATCAATTTTCAAAATGCAAGTTTTTTTACGGATATTTGCTAAAAACATTGCATTTTGGAAACAACAGATATGTTTATCCTATTGATTTTAAGGGATTTTTGTGTTTTTCAGCGGACCCTGGCTATTTTGGGTATGACATCATACCGCACAGGCAGATTGGTATGATCAGTTAAAGGTTATACTTTACCCGCAGGTCAAAAATGTTATGCAGCGGGATTTATCTTTTGTTTCGGTGTTCACTTCTCTCGGGTTTGGGTAATAAAGCTTTTCTTGAAAGCCTTAAATTACCTGATTGTTTGTCTATATCAATGAGTTTAACCTGAATTTCCTGTCCTTCTTTGAGCACACTTTCAACGCTTTCAATTCTTTTCCAGTCAATTTCTGAGATATGAAGCAGTCCTTCTTTACCGGGAATAATTTCTATAAAAGCGCCAAAAGAGACAATTGATTTAACAATGCCATTATAGACCTTACCGATTTCAGGTACTTCGACAATGCGGTTTATCTGTTCTACAGCAGCATCAACCTGATCTTTGTTTTCGGCAAAAACATCCACAATGCCATATTCTCCTTCACCTTCAATGGTAATGGTTGATTCTGTATCATGCTGAATTTGCTGGACAATTTTCCCTCCGGGTCCAATAAGGGCACCGATCATATCTTTTGGAATCTTAAGTTGTTCAAATCTTGGGGTATGGGGTTTATAGTCAGGACGCGGTTCAGCAAGGGTTTCCTTCATTTTATCGAGGATGTAAAGTCTGCCTTCTCTGGATTGCTCCAGCGCTTTATTAAGTATATCATAAGAAAGGCCGGAAATTTTAATATCCATTTGACAGGCAGTAATCCCATCCTGGGTACCGGTGACCTTAAAGTCCATATCACCCAGATGATCTTCATCTCCAAGAATATCTGAAAGGATGGCAGATTTCCCGGAAGATTGATCTGCGATAAGTCCCATGGCAATTCCGGAAACAGGTTTTTTCATTTTAATACCGGAGTCCATCAATGCAAGTGTTCCTGCACAGACGGTAGCCATAGAAGATGAACCATTGGATTCCAGTATATCAGAAACAACCCGAATGGCATAGGGGTTGTTATCATCCAGCGGCACCATTCTTTTCAATGCGCGGTGTGCAAGTTTACCATGACCTACTTCTCTTCGGCTGACCCCTCTTACGGGTCTGGCATCACCGGTTGAAAATGGAGGGAAGTTATAATGGAGCACAAATTTTTCGCTACCCTGTAACAATACTTCATCAATAATCTGTTCATCGAGTTTGGTTCCGAGGGTTACAGTTGTCAAGGATTGGGTTTCACCCCTAGTAAAAAGGGCAGATCCATGAGCAGCGGGCAAACAATCTACTTCACACCATATAGAGCGTATTTCATCATTTTTCCGCCCATCTACCCGAATGCCTTCATCTATAATGAGCCTTCGGACAGCCTCTTTTTCAACTTCATGAAAATATCTTTTAATTAAAGTTGTATTGATTTCTTCTTCATTACCGGTTGCTTCCTCTTCTAAAGCACTGGTAAAGTCTTCTTTGATCTTATCAAGCCCTTCATGCCTTTCTTTTTTTCCGGGATTTGTTTTGACTGCTTGATAAATCTTATCGTATAATGCATCATGGACTTGTTGCCTCAAAGTTTCATCATGTTCTTCATGGTGGTATTCCCTTTTGCTTATTTTAAGTCCTTCGGCCAGCTCATTTTGGGCAATGCAGTGCATTTTAATGGCTTCATGTCCGAATTTAATGGCTTCGAGCATTTCTTTTTCAGAAACCTCAGACATTTCTCCTTCTACCATCATCACGTGCTCCAGATTGGCACCAACGATGATGTCCATATCTGCCTTTTCCAGTTCAGCAAAAGTGGGATTGACCTTTAAATGGCCGTCAATTCGTGCCACCCTAACTTCCGAAATGGGACCGTTGAAGGGTACTTCTGAGACAGATAAAGCTGCTGAGGCAGCCAGCCCTGCTAAAGCATCGGGGGTAATATCTTTATCTGCTGAGATCAGGTTGATGGTAACAAATGTTTCAGCATGATAATCTTCGGGGAATAAAGGTCTTAGTACTCTGTCAACCAGTCTGGCAATCAGAATTTCGTGATTGGAAGGACGGGCTTCGCGTTTAAGGAATCCACCTGGGAACCTGCCAAAAGAAGCAAACTTCTCTTTATATTCAACGGTAAGAGGCATAAAATCTGCATCTTCTTTACCTTCTTTGGCTGATACTACAGTAGCCAGGAGCATGGTTTTGCCCATCTTAACCACCACTGCTCCATCTGCCAGATTGGCCATTTTTCCGGTTTCCAGGATAATTTCTCTGCCTTCTCCCAGGTCAATGGATTTTTGTACAACGCTTTTATTCATATGTCAGATCTTTCCGAAAAATTGCTTTGTTATTTACGTAAATTCAGTTTTTTCACTATCGAACGATAGCTTTCAATATCTTTTCTTTTTATATAATTCAGCAGTCTTCTCCTTTTACCAACCAATCGAAGTAGCGCTCTCTGCGTGCTAAAATCCTTTTTATGGGTCTTCAAATGTTTGGTTAAATCCGTAATTCTTTGTGTAAACAAAGCAATTTGACTTTCCGGAGAGCCTGTATCTTGCTCATTTTCTCCGTATTCCTGGAATATTTTTTTCTTTTGTTCTGATGTTAAGCTCATAAGGCGTAATATTTGCGGTATTGATCCATCTCAATTGAAAAGGGCAAAATTATTGATTTTTTTTTTATTAGCAAGGATATAGCAAAAAAAAATCGGTTTTACCATGAATTTAACGCAGCTGGTTTTTGGCATTCAGTATTCAGCATAGCCTTATTACATGCGTCCATTAATTTACTCATGGCAAACCTTAAATACATGCATCCTGTTGATTATAAGCAGGGTATGCTGAAAAACACAAAAAAATCCTTAAAATCAATAGGATAGAGCGAAAACCCGCTTTTC
>CAYYLT010000199.1:0-6497 GCA_964472385.1 uncultured Bacteroidales bacterium | reverse complement strand
ACCGGATAAATTTTCTTTTTTTCTCCATAAAATGTAATTTTGCGATAAATACGCTTGTATGGCAGAACTTACCCAACGACAGGAAGAGATAATTGATAAAGCCATAAAGCTTATTGATCAAAAAGGAATACAAGGACTTACCATAAAAAATCTGGCAAAGGAAACGGGGGTTACGGAAGGAGCTATCTACCGGCATTTTGAAAACAAGAAACAGATCCTCTGTTCAATTCTTGATATGTTCCGGGAAAAAATGAAAGCCTTCCAGGCATCAGCCCGTTCAGCAGACAAGACTGCCTATGATAAGATACAGGTCACTCTAAACAATTTAGTTGAATTTTTTGAGGCCAATCCGGCGATTGTTTCGGTCATCTTTGCCGAGGAGATTTTTCAGAATGACCACGAACTTTCCGAGAGGATTGCAGAATTGATCAAGGAGAACCAGGAATTTATGCTTACCTTGATTCAGGAAGGAAAAGCGAACGGAGAACTGAGGAGAGATCTGGACGATCAGATGATGGTAAGCAGCATCCTGGGAACTTTTCGCCTGATTGTGAAAATGTGGAAAATGGAGGAATTTTCCATGTCGCTGGAAGGGAGCCTAAAAGATTTTTTAGATTATTTGAAGGCAACGATATTCAATGAATAGCGTATTCCCGATCAATTTGTCAGGTTGGCACCATGATTTGGTAAGATGACAGGTTAAACCTATTCACACGCGATCCAACAGGGTTTTGATATCAAGAAACTCTATCTTTGTGTCTTCATAGTCTGCAGTTCGTTTCTTGCCTTCATAGTTAACCACAAAACATCGTTTCGGCGAATACATCTTTATGAAAGCCTGTAAGCTTCGGGAAATCTTAGTAGAAGAAAGCTTCACTTCAACCGGGATGATTTCTCCCCTCACCTCTATAATAAAATCAACTTCTGCCTTTGATTTGTTTCTCCAAAATTTGACTTCCAACCCGTTCTTTATCAATTCGGTAAGTACATAATTCTCAAACAGCATGCCTTCAGCTTCGGTCCGAAAACTATTAACGACAGCGTTTCTCAACCCGGTATCCAAAAAATAGACTTTAGGCTGTTTTGTTATTTCCTTATTTTTATTGTTATAAAACGGTTGAACCCTAACTCTACTTTTGTATTATTGGCCGCATTGTTTTATCCTTTTAAAGCATCTTTTGTATTTCCACCCGTATATGCCTTAATATTATATAGTTTTACCCTGGGTATGTATATTTTCACCAATAAAATGATCAATGTTTTTTATGTCAACCATAAAAACAATCAAAAGCTTAAGGTAGTCGATGAATTAAAAAATAAATTTTTTGTGGATATCACGCATGATTTCAGGACACCTCTTACTGTCATTAATGGCATAGCAGAGAAAATTAAAGATCAACCGGATATTGGCAAACAAAAGCTTCAACAGGAAGCTGAAATGATTGAGCGAAACGGAAATAATTTGCTGCATTTGGTTAATCAAATGCTTGATCTTGCCCGTATTGACCGTTTAAACCTTAAACTTCATTTTGTTCAGGCTGATCTGATCCCTTACCTGCAATATGTTTTTGAATGTTTTCAGTCTATTGCCGAAAGCAAAAATGTACAGTATTATATCTATAAAGAAGTAGATACCCTGGAAATGGATTTTGATCCTGAGCAGTTGTATAAAGTTGTTTCCAATTTATTATCTAATGCTTTGAAGTATAGTAAAGTAAACGGAGAAATCGTGTTTCATATCCGTTATGATCAAACTAAAAGACAACTTGTTTTGAAGGTAGCTGATTCCGTACCCGGGATTGCCCCGGATAAGTTGCCTTATATTTTTATTAGGTTTTATGTAGTATCCGATACAAAAACTGATAAAGGAACCGGAATAGGGCTGGCTCTTACCAAAGAACTGACCGAATTAATGAACGGAAGCATTCATGTGCAAAGCAGCGACAAAGGGACGGTTTTTATGGTGAAGCTTCCGGTTTCCAATAAGGCTGAAAAGTCGGAACAAATCGTAAAACCACATCCTGTTTGGCCAGAAGTGAAACAATATTCTGAAGGCAGTCAATCCAAAGAGATATATTCAACTGGTGAGGATGATAAGCTCCTTGTTTTGCTTATTGAAGATAACGCTGATGTCTCACGCTTTATTGAATCATGTATTGAAAATCAATATGAAATAGTTAAAGTTTTTGACGAAGAAAGTGGTGTTAAAAAAGCCTTTGAGATTATTCCCGATTTGATCATCACTGATGTTATGATGCCCCGCATGGATGGATTTGAAGTCTGCAGGAACTTGAAAAATGATGAACGGACCAGCCATATCCCATTAATAATCCTTACTGCGCGTGCTACCGAAACAGATAAGATAAAAGGAATTGCCGGTGGGGCGGATGCATACCTTATTAAACCTTTCAATAAAGCCGAACTGATGGTACGTATGGAGAAGCTGATCCAACTAAGAGAAAAATTAAGAACAAAATTTCAGGATTATGTTGCTCAGCCTCAGGGAATCGATTCTCCTGATGAGTCTTTCTTAACAAAGGCTATTAAGTCGATTGAAAAAGAGATTCACAATCCGGAGTTTAAGGCTGCCGACCTGGCTTTTGCCTTAAACCTAAGCGAATCACAACTCTATAGAAAAATCAAAGCCATAACTGGAAAATCAACTGCTGTTTATATCCGTTCCGTTCGTCTGCAACATGCCAAAGAAAAACTGAAAGATGCTGACTTCAATATTGCCGAAACGGCCTATGCTTGTGGTTTCAATGATCCTGCCTGGTTTAGTCGTATTTTTAAAGAAGAATATGGCTATTCGCCTTCCGAGATAAAGCATTCATAATCCCTGTGTACAATACAAAATTTACTTAAAATAAGTGTTTTATGTTATTTTTCTAAAACATAAATGCATAATAGCTACATGTTTTTTTCTACTCATGCATAAATGATTCTATCCGTTTAATAAATACTCCAATAGGCTCCCCTTTTTTTTCGACAATTTCGTGGTTATAGGTGAATCAAATACAAAATGGATTTGAATTGCTAATTCATGGTGTAGTTTGATTTCGCGTGAAAGCTTATTATTCAATTTATAATTTATAACCATGAAACATTTACTACTTTCTTTAATCTTCTTATTGCCGCTTACAATAAGCGCGCAAGTAACAGATGAACAAATACAGAAACTTTTGGCCAGCGATGGGGCTGCCGACGATGTATTCGGCCATTCAGTAAGTATTTCAGGAAATTACGCGATAGTAGGAGCTATGGGAGATGATGACAACGGCAATGAGTCCGGATCTGCCTATATTTATTATAAAGACCGGGGAGGAACTGGTAACTGGGGAGAGGTAAAGAAAATCACCGCCTCTGATGGCGCTGCTGATGATTCTTTTGGAGAGTCGGTTAGTATTTCCGGCAATTATGCAACTGTAGGAGCTTATGTAGATGATGACAACGGCACCAATTCCGGTTCAGCCTATATTTTCGGTCCGTCCATGCCAACCGTCACCTCCCAGCCTGTACACCAGACCAACATGTGTAGCGGAAGCACTGCTGAATACAGTCTGACCGGTTCGGATATCGACAACTACAAGTGGCAGGTCAGTACCGATGGAGGAAGTAGTTTTTCGAATATCTCCAATGGTAACGTGTATAGCGGAGTACAGAACGATACCCTTACGGTTACGGTAGACCAAAGTCTGAATAGTTACAAATACCGCTGCAAGGTAACGAATGCCAATTATCCGGCTCTGGTATCCAATCATTTAAAACGCTTTTATTCTGATACAGTACGTCTAACCACGGATCAGCAGGCCCCGAGTATTACCACCCAAAACGCGGTGGTATCGTTGAATGCAAGCGGAACTTGTTCAATCACCCCGGCTGATGTAGTATCTAATGCCTCAGACAATTGCGGGGTGTCAGATACTACGTTGAGCCAGTCGGCTTTTAGCTGCAGCGATATGGGTACTGTCACCATTAATGTCACGGTTGCCGACGGGGCGGGTAATACCGATACCCAGACAGCGGATGTGACAGTGGAAGACGCCATAACACCTGAGCTTACCACCCATGATACCACCGTGTATATAGATGCCCAGGGTGGAGCCGCTGTATATCCGGAAGATGTGGTATCCGGCGCAACGGACAACTGCACTTTGACAGATACCACCCTGAGCCAGTCATTATTTAGCTGCGATGACCTGGGAGTAGTGACGATTGATATAACAGTAAACGATTCCAGCGGTAACAAAACAACCCGTCAGGCAGATGTTTTTGTAGAGGATACCACCCGTCCTGCACTGACCACCCGTGATACCACGATATGTCTTGATGCTGCCGGTAACGCAGGTATCCGGCAGTCTGATGTTATCTCGGCCGCCTCTGATAATTGTGAAATACTGGATACCCTGTT
The DNA here is from genome assembly GCA_964472385.1 of uncultured Bacteroidales bacterium. GTDB lineage: Bacteria > Bacteroidota > Bacteroidia > Bacteroidales > UBA12077 > JAGXLC01. The sequence goes on along the minus strand of CAYYLT010000199.1, from coordinate 2,086 downwards.
AAGCCAGATGTTTTTTGCTTGCAGCGACACAGGTAAAACAACGATTAATGTAACGGTTAATGATGTAAATGGAAACAGCAGTATTCAAACGGCAGATGTCACGGTTAAAGATACGATAAGTCCTGTATTTTCTATTAGTGATACCACTTTATATATTGATACCTCCGGTCAGGCCTCATTGAAACCTGGTGAAGTGGTAACCGGCGTCACGGATAACTGTGCCCTGGCAGATACGGTATTGAGTCAGTCATCTTTTACTTGTAGTGATACAGGACAGACCACCATTACAGTTACGGTAAAAGATATCAGTAATAATAGTGATACGCAAAGGCTTGGTGTTATAGTGAAAGATACCATTAAGCCTACGCTCTCTTGTCCGTCAGATCAGACCGTAGATGCAGATGATTCGGGTACTTATACGGTACAAGGCGATGAGCTTGATCTGGAGTCCTATGAAGACAACTGCAGCATAACCCGTATAACCAATGACTTTAATGAATCTCAAACCCTGGCAGATGCAAAAATACCAGTAGGTAATCACGATATGAACTGGGAAGTGATTGATGCCTCGGGCAATACTCAGACCTGCAGCTTTGATTTAGTAGTGAGCGAATATACCAGTATAACAGGAATGAATGAAGCAGGTATCAAAGTATATCCCAATCCCACGGATGGTAAGTTACAGATCGAATCGGGCGAAACCCGGATAAAACAATTGACTTTAACCTCCTTAAGCGGCAAAGAGGTGATTGTGAAAACGCAGGTTGAATCCCATGAAACAATCGACCTTACAGGATTGGCTACTGGGGTTTATATTCTTCGGATACAAAGTGACGGGGGGTTGTTTACAATCAAGATTATCCACAAGTGATAAATAAAATAGTTGGATATAATTCAAAAAAACGAATGTAATGGTAGGTTGTATTACATAAAGTTTGAAGATTTTTAAACTGCATCAGACCCGGATTATACCTGTCTCAGTCGTAGCTACAGCTGAGACAGGTATAATAAAGGGTATAATAAAAACCAACTAAATTATAAATGATATGAAAACTTTGATTTATCTCAACAACCGGATCATACTTATAACCATTGGGCTCTTTCTGATTCACGTGTTCAATATATCCGCTCAAAATAATGCATCCTGCAACATTAGTTTTAATTCGGAGCTAAAATGTCAAAAAAGTACATCAAACAGTCAGATAGAGGTCAAAATTGTGGCCTAGGGTGACGGAAAACTAAACATAAACGAAAATGGTGATATATTCGGCACTGGTCATGTTTCCGTTATGCAAAATACTAACTTTTCCAATCCCTCTGTTTCCTATAGACCCCATCATGGTTCAGGAAAGATATCTTTCAAGGGAGAGGTCAGAGGTAATCTTCTTTACTTTACTATAGAACCTGGAGAAATTATGTGTAAGGGAAAGATTATTTTTTATACACCTAAAGGAAAAGAAGTGAAAAGCAGTGAAGAACCTTTTGATCCTTCCTATATTACCTCAGCCAATAACACTATACCATACAAGCAAGGTTCTGTATCCAATAGTAAGGTAAAGGGTTCATTTTTTAAAGGTATATCAAATTTTTCGATTTCAAAGCTCAACGGATCTATTACAAAAAATACCGCAAAGAAACAATCCCGGGATTATTATCCGACTCCCTGGAACCTCAAAATGCAAATGAAGATTACAAACCGGATAAATTCCCCACAGGCCCCAGGTCAAACTGACATGGAAATAAATGGCAATGTAGATTTCAAAATTTCGGTTGATGAAGGTTCCGTTCAATCTAAAGGTCCAATGAAGTTTCATTCTCAATCAAAATGGACTTCCCCAGTGGTATTGAAAGATGGATGGACAAAATCGAAGGGTAACGAGGATTCAATGAATTATGAGCATAATACTGTCAGGAGAATTCGATAAACGCCATCCGTTTTCGAAAGACTCCGGGGAGTTTTTAAAATAAAACATTGAATTATAAAAAAAATATGGTCATAGCTATTTTTATGGCGTTCATTGGAGCGAGACTCAACAGCAAAATGAAACAGAACAAAAACAGATAAATTAAAATGAATAGTACCCAA
>CAYYLT010000198.1:0-6586 GCA_964472385.1 uncultured Bacteroidales bacterium | reverse complement strand
CTACCATCCCCATTCTGATTTTTCTGTTCATAAGATTGATTTTTGATTTGTAATAGCCTGAATTATTCATGCTTCAGGTTTTGGTCAGATGCAAGGCGTCGAAAGCCCACGAGTTAGTCACCTGCTTCGACAAACCCTATTTAAGCAGGAATCGTGAAGTTGATCCTCAAGAACACGAAGTTCATATGCCTTAATATATGTATTCCTTTATAACATTAGAAAAGGAAGGAGTGGAGACTACGGGGCTCGAACCCGTGACCTCTTGACTGCCAGTCAAACGCTCTAGCCAACTGAGCTAAGTCCCCATTCATTTGCATGCACAAAAATAATATATTTTTTGCACGTTCGAAAATTTTTTTAACAAAGCATTGAAGCAGGCAACTAATTCATTGGCTTTCGACGCCTTGCATCTGACCAAAACCTGAAGCATGAATAATACAGGCTAAATGCCTTATGATAAAGGGGAGATCTCTTAACTTCATTTTAACTGTTTTTTATTTCCGGGGCATACAATAATCGTAATTAACCAATTATATACATTTGTGCGCCTTATTCTTAGGCTTTTCATGAATTTATTGGGATAATATATATCTTTGCGACCGCGTTTTTTAATATTTAGTTTCGTGCCAATGGATGTTTATCACAATGCTTCGGATATACAAAGCGCTGTTGATCGGTACCGGATGAATGGTCAAAGTATCGGATTTGTACCTACCATGGGCGCCCTTCATGAAGGGCACCTTTCATTAACGCGTTATTGCTTGCAGGAAAATGATGTATCTGTGGTGAGCATTTTTGTGAATCCTACCCAGTTCAATCAGAAAGAGGATTATGAGCATTATCCCCGTGATTTGAACAGAGATTTGCATGATCTTGCCCAAGCCGGTATTGATATTGTTTTTAATCCGTCTGAAGAAGAGATCTATCCGGAAAAAGACGACCGGATATTTGATTTCGGTTATTTTGATCAAATTATGGAAGGTAAACACCGTCCAGGCCATTTTAACGGGGTGGCCCAGGTGGTAAGCCGTTTGTTTGCTATTGTCCAGCCCCATAATGCCTATTTCGGGGAAAAAGATTACCAGCAACTGATGATCATTCGTGAGCTGGCCCGTCAGTTGAAGATGGACATTGACATTGTGGCCTGTCCCATTGTAAGAGAACCGGATGGGCTGGCGAAAAGCTCGCGGAACAATCGTTTAACACCCGTTCAAAGGGAACACGCTGCCCATATTTCCAAAATACTTTTTGCCGGGATTGAAAAGTCAGGCACCTATACGGTTGAGGAGCTAAAAAACCGGGCAAAGGAGCAACTGAACAGGGATCCGTATATTCGTGTAGAATATTTGGAGATCATGGATGACAGAACCCTGAAGCCTGTTCAACAATGGGACGACACTTATTATAAAAGGGTTTTTGTTGCTGCCTGGGTGGGAGATGTCCGGTTGATCGATAATGTCAAATATTATTTTTAATTTTGTATGACCCATACATCAAAGCGTATATAAATTTATATGTATGTGGTTTCAAAATCAATAACTTAAAAGCAGTTGACTAAGCGGTATATTATGAATATAGAGGTATTGAAGTCCAAAATACATCGGGTAACCGTAACGGAAGCCAACCTGCAGTACGACGGGAGCATCACCATTGATGAGCAGTTGATGGAGGCTGCAGGCATCATGGAAAATGAAAAGGTGCAGGTACTCAATATCAACAATGGAGAGCGATTGGAGACCTATGTCATTAAAGGGGGCAAAGGTACAGGAGAGATCTGTATGAATGGGCCTGCTGCCCGCAGGTTTATGACAGGTGATCAGATTATTATCATTGCTTATGCTTTTATGGAGCAGGAAGAAGCCAGTCGGTATCAGCCCAGTTTGGTATTCCCCGAAACCAAAACCAATAAATTGCATCATAATTCTTGAAACGAACAGCTTTTACAGTACTACAGTTTTCATTTTTCCTGGTGATAGGGCTGATTTTGCTCTATTACGCTTTCCGGGGGGTCACCTTTGAAGAGCTGGTTAACAGCCTGGCTATTGCCGATTTCAAATGGGTGGCATTTGCTTTGTTCTTTGCTTTTATTGGATATTTATGCCGCGCATACCGGTGGAGATTGCTGATAAAACCTTTAAACCATGATCCACCACTGCAAAATGTTTTTTATGCACTAATGATCGGCTATACGGCCAACTTTGCCTTCCCAAGGATAGGGGAAATTACCCGGTGCGGAACCTTACGGCGGAGCGACAATATTCCGGTCGATTCCCTTCTGGGAACTGTGATCATTGAAAGAGCCATTGACCTGGTCGTCCTTCTTTTTGTTTTGTTTTTTGTTTTTTTTAGTAAAATTGGTTTTTTTGGGGCCTTCTTCTCAAAAAATATTTTTAAACCCTTTGTCAACCAGGCAAGTTCCATCTTAAATATGGCAGTTATAAACTGGATTATTGCAATCATTGCCGTGTTTGTCCTGATTATACTGATCCGTTATTTAAACTCCAGATTCTCCAAATCTCCTGTTATAAAAAAGATAAGAGAATTGATTCGCGGAGTGGTACTGGGTCTGAAAACCATTAGCAAAATGAAAGATAGATGGACCTTTGTTTTTTTAACCCTTGTCATATGGCTGATGTATTTTTTGATGACCTATGTTTTGGTTTTCGCTTTTACGGCCACAGCTCACCTTGGACCACTGGACGGATTGTTTTTGATGGTCATTGGAGGGTTGGGCATGTCCGCTCCCGTTCAGGGAGGAATAGGTGCATTTCATTGGATCGTTTCTCTCGGTTTATCCCTTTATGGTGTATCAAAAGCCGATGGTGTAGCTTATGCCACCCTTTCTCATGAATCTCAATCTATATTTGCCATCCTTTTGGGTGCGTTTTCTTTTATTATGCTACTGGTACAAAAAAGTAAAGCAGAAATTACTCATAAATCATAAATTATGGATTATTTGGAAATAATCAAACAAAAAATCATCTCATCGGAAAATCTTGAATCTCTTTTAATATACTGGCGACTGAAAGATACCCGGATTGTCTTCACCAACGGATGTTTTGATATTCTCCACCGCGGACATATAGCATATTTATCCAAAACAGCAGCTTTGGGTGATGTGGTTGTTGTAGGATTAAACACTGACCGCTCCGTAAAACGTCTCAAAGGCAATAAGCGACCGATACAGGATGAATATTCCCGGGCATTGATCCTCGCTTCTCTAAAGCAGGTTACCGGTGTTTGTCTTTTTGATGAAGACACCCCTTATAATCTGATTGCTCAGATTAAACCCGATGTTTTGGTTAAGGGAGGAGATTGGGCTGTAGACAGCATTGTGGGATCGGATATCGTCAGGAAAAACGGGGGCGAGGTGGTCGCCATAGATTTTCTGGATGGATTTTCTACCAGTAGCATTATCAACAAATTGCAAGATGCAGGTCGTTAGGAATAAAGTTTGTCGATACCGGCTAAATAGATTGCTACGATCTACCATTGATTGATCACGGTTATGTCAAAGAACAAAACAGTATATGTCTGCCAGCATTGTGGCGCTGAATCTTCCAAATGGCTTGGTCGTTGTCCTTCTTGCAATGAATGGAATACCTATACAGAGCAAACCATTTCCAGTCGTGGCAGCACACGGGATCTTGGCGTATATTCCAATGCCATTCAGCCGTTGTCATCCATATCCCTTGAAAAAGAGAAGCGCCTGTCCACTTATTATGCAGAAGTAGACCGGGTTTTGGGTGGAGGTTTGGTGCCGGGTTCCCTGGTTTTGATCGGGGGAGAACCGGGTATCGGGAAATCTACCCTGGCTTTACAAATAGCTCTAAAATCCAATGAAAACAGGGTGCTCTATTTATCGGGTGAAGAGAGTTTGAAACAGCTCAAGCTTCGTTCTGAGCGGCTTAAGGCAGGAGATAAAGAGATTTATTTGCTTAATGAGACTAACCTGGAGCAGGTGCTTGATCAGTTGAAAAAGTTTGACCCCGCCTTGTTGATTGTGGATTCTATACAAACCCTTTATTCGGAAAATCTTGATTCTGCACCGGGTACTATTACCCAGGTCAGAGAATCAGCCACACGTTTGCTTTATTACGCTAAATCATCATCTGTGCCCGTGCTTATCATCGGGCATATCAATAAGGAGGGGAGTATTGCCGGGCCCAAAGCGCTCGAACACATTGTAGATGTGGTTTTACAATTTGAAGGGGATCACCGCTATCTTTTCAGGGTATTGAGGTCTCTCAAAAACCGCTTTGGCTCCACCAATGAACTGGGAATATTCGAAATGCTTCATTCCGGGTTGGAAGAAGTGCTCAATCCATCCCAGTTGTTGGTTAATCAGCACCATGAGAAGATGAGCGGTATTGCCATTGCCTCTACCATCGATGGTATCAGGCCCTTCATGGTTGAGATCCAGTCGCTGGTGAGCCCGGCTTCATATGGTACTCCCCAGCGTACAAGCACTGGGTTTGATATCAGGAGGTTATCGATGCTCCTTGCTGTGCTGGAAAAACGTGCCAAACTGAAGCTATTCAATCAGGATGTGTTTCTCAATCTTGCCGGAGGGATCAAAGTCACAGATCCTGCTATTGACCTGGCTATTGTTACTTCCATTTTATCCTCTTTTTTTGATCAACCTGTGGATATGAAAGTTTGTTTTGCAGGAGAAGTTGGCCTGTCGGGCGAAATACGGGCTGTAAGCCAAATAGAAAAACGTGTGCAGGAAGCTGAAAAACTGGGGTACCGAAAAATGTATCTTTCCGGATACAATAATATTGAAAACAAACAGGTTAAGATTACCCTGGAATATGTGAATACCATCACAGCTTTATACAAACAGCTATTTTCGCATGAACCCTAAAATCCTTTCCATCGATCATCTGGATATCCGTTTTCCTTCCCGTGATGGAGCGTTTCAAGCTTTAGAAGATATATCTTTTGATGTGCATTATGGTCAATCGGTGGGTATTGTGGGAGAATCGGGTTCCGGCAAGTCGATCACCGCCCTTTCCGTGTTGAATTTATTGCCTCCCAATGCGATTGCACAAGGATCTATCAATTACCAAATGCATGAGGGTTACTGGATAGATATGCTCCGTGCCCGATCGAGAACCATCAGCGCTATACGGGGAAGACATCTGGCCATGATATTTCAGGAACCGATGACATCGCTTAATCCGGTATATACGTGTGGGGATCAGGTTTCAGAGATTATGATCAGGCATTTGAAGGTTTCACGGCGACAAGCCAAAGAAAAAGCTGTTGGTCTCTTTGATGAGGTGGAGTTGCCTCAACCCGGTCGAATATTTCATAGTTACCCGCATGAGCTTTCCGGGGGCCAGCGGCAACGGGTAATGATTGCCATGGCTATTGCCTGTGATCCGAAATTGCTGATTGCCGATGAGCCGACAACGGCCCTGGACGTAACCATACAGCAGTCTATTCTTAAGCTGCTACAGGGTTTGAAACAGCGATACGGGATGAGCCTGATATTCATTTCGCATGATTTGGCTGTAGTATCAAAAGTAGCCGATGAAATTGTGGTTATGCACAAGGGGCGAATAGCAGAAAAGGGAAGGAAGCAACAGATTATCCATTCACCCGGACATAACTATACCAAGGGATTAATGGCATGTAAACCTCCTTTAGATCGAAAACCCGAAAGGCTCTACACCATGGATGATTTTTTGGGATCAGCCAAGGCCAAGGAGAAAAATAAGGCGCAAAGGATTATTAAAACGGTCACTCCCGCCCAGAAATCTGAAAAGGATCGGTCTGTCCTTTTTAATCTTAAGGGGTTGTGCAAATCTTTTTCCCTGAGGAAAAATTTTTTTGGACACACCCGCGAAAGTCTCCCTGCTGTCAAGCAGGTAAGTTTATCCATATTTCAGGGAGAGACCCTGGGTTTGGTAGGCGAATCGGGTTCCGGTAAGTCGACGCTGGCGCGCATTTTTCTGAAGCTTCTTTCTTATGACCGGGGCGATATTTTCTATAAAGGCCGGGATTTTCGCGCTTTCAGCCGGCAGGATCTCCGGTTTTTCAGGCAAAAAGCACAGATTATTTTTCAGGATCCTTATTCTACGCTTAATCCCAGGCTATCAGTAGCTAAAATGATCTCTGAACCTTTACAATACTATGGATATGATAAAAATCAAAAAAGTAGAAGGGAACATTGCCTGAAATTGCTGGATGATGTGCGACTGGATGAGACCTATTACAACCGGTATCCCCATGAATTGTCCGGTGGTCAGCGGCAACGGGTAGCCATAGCCAGAGTTTTGGCTTTAAATCCGGAGTTTATTGTTTGTGATGAGGCTGTCTCGGCACTGGATGTGTCGATACAGGCAGAGATTCTTAACCTTCTGCAGGATCTGAAGAAGCATTATGATCTTACCCTTGTTTTTATTACCCATGATTTTTCGGTGGTGCGGTTCATGTCTGACAGGGTTGCCATTATGAAGGAGGGCAATGTGTTAGAGGTAGGGGCAACAGGTAATATCTTTGATGCGCCGGAGTCAGAGTACACGAAGAAATTGCTCAATGCCATTCCGGTTATCTGACATGCAGATCATCATTCTAA
>CAYYLT010000197.1:0-6628 GCA_964472385.1 uncultured Bacteroidales bacterium | reverse complement strand
ATATTGAATCCCTTATGAATAATTCGGGTTAGGCTGAATACTTCAATTCATGACAATATAAACTTTATCCTGAATAATTCATGCGAGATGGCCCTGTGATTCTTTGGGTAATACTATAGTGCATGCCCCAGTGACAGACTATCCCGAATTACCTGATTGCTCTTTGATGCCGATCATTATAGCTACACAACCACTGGAAGGTTCTGAATTTACTGAATCGTTGCCGGTTACTTTTAGGGAAATGATCAATTGCTGGCTGGCTTCGGGAATAAAATCCCAAACCATTTTAAAACCGTTATTTTTGTTATCATAGAGAACGTTGCGATTTACATCCAGTACCTGAAAGTGTATACGGGGCATGGAAGATGAGCCACATATATAGACGCGGTAATTCTGCTTTGCATAGAAAGTTTTGTACATCTCTGCTGTTTCTCCTTCGGTGAGAATGGCAGCATTATAATTACCGTTATGAATATATGGAGCAAGATCTTTTTTGCATACCTGCTTGGCAAAATGCTTACATTGACTTACACCAACGATTGATATAGACATGAAAAGAAAAAACAAAGGTGTTAACGTAAATAATTTTTTCATAACAGAAATGCGTTTTTGAATGGATAATTATGATGTAAATTTATTCCTTACTACGTGAATTTTTTCTTTAAGTTGCTTATAGATTTCAGGTGTCATGGATATGGAAGTTTGCGACTTTAAGGTGGTCACATTGGTTGTACTATCCTTGACAGGAATCACCTTGGAGGAATTAATTTTTATCTGATCGTAAACGTCTTTCAATTCCTTGATCTGAGCATTTACAGAAGCCAAATGTTCATTATCCTTTTCTTCTTCTACCAGTTTCTCAATAGTATTCAGAGCAAGTTTCTGATCGACAATCCTGGTAATTAATTCGTTGTTATTGATCTCCTGTTGGGAAGGACTACCCTCTACCAGCTTTGTTGCTATGTATAAACCTTCAATCCAACCTCCAATGAGAACAATAGTGGAAATGGCTTTCTGGTCGTTTTCTTTGAAAAAGGAATTTGAATTCATGATGGTTTCCGAAATAATATCCAGTATTACATCCCGGTTGTTAACGTTGGCCTCCAATCGCTGAACCGTTTTTTTATCTATGGCGTTGAGTATTCCTAGCCCATCAGCCATATCTTTCGCAGCGTTGATATAATCGATAGTGGTTTGGGTTTGATCATATAAACTCGAATAACTCAGGTCTGTTGTATATATACCCAGATTTAATGCCATACTTTTTGTGGTGACATATCGGGAAGTATTTTTAACCGGATTCAGTACCTCCTGGTTATAGGGTGAATTGGCCTGTTTCAGGATCATGGCTACTTCAAGTGGCGATGGCATGGAGTAAAACATCTCCTTTACCGATTTAACATCTTCAACCACCTGCCGATCGATAGAATCAACTGTAACAACTTTCTCCTGCCCGTTATCCTTACCTATATCTTTCTTGTTATTTTTGCATCCTGAAAATGAAAGTACCGCAATGCCTAAAATCAGGCTGATGTACAAACGAATCTTTTTGTTATCCATGATTGAAATATTTATAAATGATTTGATCAAACGGTTTTTAGCTATATAATACAGGTTTCATTGATGGATTAAAAATACAATTTTTCAAAGATTATTCAAAATTCCTCATATAATCTGATTTACACCTCCACTGTACCTATGGTCATATTGCCTGAAAACAAATTTATGCCGGTCAAAAAGCAGTAAGATATTGGAACATACGAATACGCTTGATAAATGGTTATATTTTTGGCCAGATTTTTATGGGTAATTGATCATGTAATGATAAGAAATTCAATTTATTTTTGTTGATTTGAATGATGAGGTTGCCATAATACTTGTATTAACAGTAGTGAATAGGACAAATTGAAACGGAAAGATCAAGCAGATAAGATCGAAGCATGTATGCCATTGTAGATATTGAAACCACCGGATTAAGCAGCGCAAGGGAAAAGATCATCGAGATAGCCATTTTAATTCATGATGGAAAGAAAATAACCAAGGAATTTTCTACGCTGATTAATCCGGAAAAATCCATTACCGGTCATATTGCACGAATGACAGGCATAACCAATGAGATGGTTCAGGATGCTCCGAAATTTTGGGAGATCGCCAAAGATATTGTATTATTAACTGAAAATAAAATTTTTGTAGCCCATAACGCTCATTTTGATTACCGTTTTGTTCGCAAGGAGTTTGCCGAGCTGGGCTATGATTATAGAAGAGAAAAACTGTGCACCCTTCAACTAAGCAGAAAAACCATACCCGGGCAGAAATCATATAGTCTGGGTAATTTATGCAAGGATTTGGGTTTCTCTATAGCGCACCGGCATCGCGCTTACGGAGATGCCAGGGCCACTGTTATGCTCCTTCAATACCTTATAGAGAAAAATGAAAGCTATAAAGATCATAAAAAAAATGCTCCTTTTTCCAAAATATCGCTATTTCAAAATCTTCCGGAAGAAACCGGAGTTTATTATTTTATGAATGACCAAAGAGAGATCATTTATATTGGTAAAAGCAAAAATATTAAAGCCAGAGTTATAAATCATTTTCAGGACGCTCATTCCCGGAGGACGAATAAAATGCTTGAACAAATTATGGATATCTCTTTTGAAGTGACAGGGAGCGAGCTGGTAGCATTGCTTAAAGAGTCATATGAGATAAAAATAGAACAACCGGTTTTTAACCGCAAACAGCGGCGGGCTTCCTCTGATTTTGGCATCTACTACGATGAAGATCCGCTTGGATATATACGGTTCCAGATAAAGAAACTTGATGAATCATCCAACCTGCTGACTTCATTCAATACATATAAAAAAGCCCGGAACTATCTTTTTGATCTCTGTGAGCGACATGAGCTTTGCCAAAAGCTTTGCGGTTTATATAAGTCCGATGGCGCTTGTTTTTATTATCATGTGAATGGATGCCGGGGCGCCTGCATAAATGAAGAAACATCGGATTCCTATAATCAAAGAGTATCTGGGGTTATTGATATGTTGAGCCTTGACCACGAAAATGTGTTTATCCTGGAACCTGGCAGATCTAAAGGTGAAAAGGCCGTTGTGAAAATAGAAAACAGCCGCTATGTGGGATACGGATATATTGATATTGATATGGATATACAAGATATCAATATATTACATGATATTGTACAACCTTATCCTGATAATCAGGAAATATACAGGATTTTAAGAAATTATCTGAGAACCAGATATGGCTATCAAATGATTTCCTTTTGATTTGAACCCTTTGATGATACATGTCGGTTTTTCACACGCCTCGAATTTGAACTTTATAGAACAAACACTTGAGTTTATAGACAGACGCTATTTAGTTTCCAGTTGAAAGAGGCTTTTAGTTATAGGGCGGTAATTCCTGAAATAAAAAACTCCTCCCCAGTAATGCCTGACCTTATGATATACTTTCAAAATCTTTTTTGTCGTAATGATAACCTCGGTCACATGCATCCCATGATGGGAATACCTGTATAGGGTAGTATCCTTCATTACACCCGGATCATGAATGTCATCAGGAGTATATTCAGGCTGTTGACCCAGTTGCTGGTTGTCTTTCAACATCGAAGCTCTTCGGTTTTTAATTTTGTTGTAAAACTCGACTTTTCTTGCTTCCAGCTCATTTAAACTGGATTTCTTTGGTTTGGCTGCATTATCTGTAGTTTCCTCAATGGTTTCTTCTGAGGGCCCGTTATAATAATCAAATCCGGACATTTTTATATTGGTAACAACATTCTTCTCATATTTTGATCTGTAGCTAAACTCCTTGGTTGTTCTGTCATAAAAGATCTCTCCAAGTGTAGGAGTAGTTTTATCATTGCTGGAAACATTGACAATCAACTCCAGATCAAGAGAAACCAATTGTTTTTTATTAGGATCCTGTTTTTCAGGAAGTCTTGTATCTACCCTGATGGTTTTGGTAAAATAACCTTCTTTGCTAAAATCAACTACATATTGGTTTTCATAATCAAGGAAAAATACAAATTCGCCCGATGGGTTCGTTTTATAAACATCCGTTTCGGTACTATCCCTTGTAATTTGTATATGAGCATTGCTTAAAGGACCGGATTCATCAACGATTTTTCCCCTTACCATAAGAGGTTCCTGTCCATGAACACTCAAATAAGGGATCAGAAAAAACATTGCAGCACCAGCTAATAATGGTTTTAGATAACCCATACTCCGTCCATACTTTTAGCCTGTATTATTCATAAAAAATGGAAAAACAGTTATAAACAAAAGAATATACATGCTTTACTTATGATGCTCAAAAATTTTAATTTTTAAACATTTTTTCCGAGTGCGCCAATTTTTGGGCATCTGCTACGTTGCGAAAACCTCGAAGTAGGGTTTGCTGAAAAAGTCTTTAGTACATCAGCTACGAGGCGGCAAAGCGAAGCTGTATATGAATACTGCGAGCTGAAGCCAACAAAGTAGATGATGTGCCAAAGGCTAACAAACCCGAAGTAGGCGACTACGTCGTGGGCTTTCGACGCCTTGCATCTACCCAAAACTTGACGCATGAATAATACAGGTTAGCAACCTGGTGGCCAAATTAAAATAAATATATCAGAATGTCAATAAACGCTTGAACCTTTTATTTATCCCGAATTCTTTGTGAATAATTCGGGATAGTGTTTGTCCTTAAAGCCCAATAGATTTTAATTCCCTTGTACTTTTTTTATCCTGAAATTAAAGATCTTTTTTAAACCAAAATTTCTGGTTTTTTTCTATTTTCGCCCAGGAGATTATTTAGCGTTGGTCTATAAACTCAAGTATTTGTTCTATAAAGTTCAAATTCGAGGCGTGTGAAAACTCTAAACCGCAGAATAATGATGTATTTGAGATCTTAGCGAAGCGATTTCATGAGCCTTGCGAATTATTTAGATTTTGAGCAACAACGAAGAAGTTGGATTTTATAGACAAACCCTATTTAAAACAATAATTTTTAACTATTTAGAGATGAAGTCAAATGCATTAACAGAAGTTAAATTTTTCAACGGGAAAAAGATGCCCCTTGAATTACACAAAGTACGTGTTGTACAAAAACTGCATTTAAAACCAATTCAGGAAAGACTGCAGGCTATACAGCAAGGAGGTTACAATACATTTTTACTAAAGACCAGGGACATTTTCCTTGATATGTTAACAGACAGCGGAACCAATGCCATGAGCGACAACCAGGTTTCATCCATGTTACAGGCTGATGATGCCTATGCCGGCTCTGCCAGTTTTTATCGAATGGAAGATGCTTTACAAAAAGTATTTGGGAAAAAATATATTCTACCTGCTCATCAGGGCCGGGCGGCCGAAAATATTATCTCCAAAGTGTTCATCAAGGAAGGGGATGTTATACCCATGAATTATCATTTCACAACCACCAAGGAACATATGGAGATCAACGGTGGGAAAATATTTGAAATATATGGAAATGAAGCAATCAAAATCAAAAGCGACGATCCTTTTAAAGGAAATATCGATATTGATAAATTTAAGGCAATAATCAAACAATATGGAAAGGAACATATTCCTTTTGTACGTATGGAGGCATCTACCAATTTAATTGGGGGTCAACCATTTTCTATGCAAAATATGCGTGCAGTAAAGAAAATTGCTGATGAACATGGTATTATGTTTGTACTGGATGCCAGTTTAATAGGGGAAAATGCTTATTTTATCAAGAAACGGGAGAAGGAATTTGTGAACAGTTCTATACATGATATTTTACTGGAGATGTGTGCCTTGTCGGATATCGTATATTTTTCCAGCCGCAAGGTAAGTTCTACAAGAGGAGGTGGTATATGCACAGATTCAGAAGAATTGTATCTGAAGATGCGCGATCTGGTACCCTTATATGAAGGTTTCCTGACATACGGTGGTATGTCAGTTCGAGAGATTGAAGCAATGGCTGTAGGTTTGGAAGAAACAATGGATGAAACTGTCATCAGTCAGTCGCCTGCCTTCATTGATTACGCCGTTAATGCCCTGGATGATCTTGGTATACCAGTAATAACACCCCCCGGGGCCCTCGGATGTCACGTGGATTCAATGGGTTTCCTTCCTCATGTGCCTCAGCATGAATATCCTGCCGGAGCTCTGGCGGCTGCATTGTTTATTATCTCGGGAGTAAGGGGAATGGAAAGAGGAACCATTTCCAGTGTCCGCGATGACAATGGCAACGATATACTGGCAGATGTCGAACTGCTTCGGCTGGCTTTTCCCAGAAGGGTCTTTACCTTGTCCCAGACTGAATTTGTTATCGACCGGTTGAACTGGCTATATCACAATCGCGATCTGGTTGGAGGGTTAAAATTTGTGGAAGAGCCACCCGTGTTGCGTTTCTTTATGGGTAGACTGGAACCCAAAAGTGATTGGCCGCAAAAACTTATCGCCAGATTTAAAAAAGATTTTGGAGACAGCCTTTAACCATCATGCTTCTTTGGTTAAAATAATCCTGTATCTGTTAACAATTATAATTATAATGCAGGTTATCGTTATGTTGAAGATATGAAACTTACCATGACAAAATAATCATTAATATCACAAAAGGAAATGATTATTTTGTCATGGTA
>CAYYLT010000196.1:0-6628 GCA_964472385.1 uncultured Bacteroidales bacterium | reverse complement strand
ATAAACCCGTTGTTTTCCTTCGAAGTTTTTAATGCTTACCAATACCGACATTGGAATAAGCAGCAGGCAAAGACCAAGGGCCACCTTAAACCGGATGGAAATAATGTTTTCTTTAAACTCACGCAGAGCGATTTCCCAGAGCATGGTATTATTATTTAATGATTACGTGTTATTAAATATCAGTTCACTTTAGTTCGTTATCGTTTACTGATTTTAATCCCAAACACCACAATTCCAACAACTAATCCAATGAGCAGAAGTACCAGGAAGATAGTCCACAGTACCGGGGTTTTGGCCTCAACCTGTATGCGCAAGGTTTTGTCTTCGGTTCCTACGCGGCGGTTATCGGCCATGGCCTGTGTGCGTATTTTAACCTCCTGGGCGCCAACACCAACATCATCAGGCGGATGGATGTTGAGTTTTACAATTTGTTCTTCTTCAGGAGCCAGCGAACGAATAAGGTCGGGTTCAATCACTGCTTTCCAGTGCAGTGGATTATCGGTAGATATCTTTATGTTATCAAGCCTGCGCGTACCACCATTCCGCACAGTGATATCCATAGCTACCTGTTCGCCCGCCACTATCTCATGATAAAGATTTGGTACGCGAACTTCAATCCGGCCAACGCCTCGTGGAATTAATTCAAGTTTTACTTTGCCACCGGTTATTTCATTAATTTCTTCTTCGGCGTATGATTTTGAGGCATCCAGATCCATGTTTTTGAATTGTTCATTGGTGACAACCATGGCATAAAATGTCAGGGGTTTATCAATCACAACCTGCTCATCATTGCGATCAGGCAGGTATACCCGTAGCGACAGATTTTTAATATTCACCCCTTGTGTAAATTTTATTTGCGAGAGCCTGGCCCGGGTGTCGCTATCAGTAAAATCGTAGCTTATCTGTTGTGGCAAATTAAGCACCAATAAACGGTAGACATCATCGGAAGTTGAAAAACGTTCAAGACTAAGGTCGTATGTGGCCTTTGAACCCAGGTCGGATTCCTGCGAGAACTGGGTAGAAATAATATCCACGACATTGGCTGAGGCATCTTTTTCAAGGTAAATGTTTTTTTCATCTTTTCGTCCGCTGTAGTTAAGGTTCACCTTCAGACTTTCCACATCACGTAATAAACCAAAGTCGGCAATACCGGTTCCTCCAAGCTTTATCGTGGGTATTCGCAATTCGTACGGACTGCTTATGATGGTTTTATCTTCAATGTTTTCAAGTGAAACGAATATGTTGTAGGTTTTGTCAGAGCGCATCTCCGGTGAGAATACATCAAAGTGCTCGCTAAACTGATCAAGGTATTCCTGATTGCCTTCCATGGTGCTTCGCAAAACTATTTTTACCCTTCTGTCGCCATTTTTTGTCTGATATTTGGTGGCATTTTCAACAATAATATACGATTGTTGCGCGATCAGCCGAAGGATAAGCTTCTGATAGTCAACCTCCCGACTGAGCAGCTCATTTTTCGAATTGTTAAATTCGTTGTTTGAGATGGCTTCTTCTTCTAAAAGCTTTTCGTCGGTTTCCAGGTTTTGTCTGGCGATTTCGTAAGCCGCTCTGGCTTTTCGCAGATCGAGTATCAATGAAGCCTGATCGTCCTGGGCGTTGGTATTCGAGTAAGAGGCACCTAACATTACAACAACCATGAAAGCTTTAATTAAATACCCGAAAGTCAGCTCACACGCCATAGGTTTGTTTAATCTTGTAGTCATATTATTTTTATTGTATTAATTTTATTAATATATCTTTACAATTCGTTTATTTTTAGACACTTCCAGGTCAGCAGACGCTGGAAGGTTGTTGCTGCAAACTAATTGAAAATCAATCTTCACCATACGCAAATCACAAATCGCAACTCCCAAATCGAAAATCATTCCTCCACCAACAAATAGCTCCTCCCGTGCTCAAAATCCCACATGGTTTTTCGTTTCAAATCGGCAATAGCCATCTGGTAGGTAATGAAAGCATTCAGGTAATCCAATTGTATATTAGCCAATTGCTCGCGGTCCAGTGCCAGTTCCTGACTGGAAATATCTCCGTTTTCAAACCGCATTTTGCTTATTTCATAGGTACGCCGCGCCAGTTTTAGGTTTTTTTCGTGAATGGTAATCTGCTGATGACTTTCACGTACCGTCCGGATTATTTCACGTACCTCCAGCACAATAGATTTTTTGGTCTCCTCCAGGCCCAGTTTTTTTTCCTCCAGGATTAGTTTGGCCTGCTCAACTCTTTCGCGCCCGCGCCCCCAGTCGTATATCGGAAAAGAAAGGGTAAAAATCACGCCCCGGTTATGTGGTCGGTCGGCAATGTTTTTTATAGACGATTCAGCAAGATGCATCGTATTGTTTGTTTCAAGGGTACTTATTCCGGTTAAATCATAGTAGGCTGAAAAATCACCGCGAATTTCCCGTTCACGCGTGGCACGATCCACCTCAATGTGCTGTAGGTTGATAGAAACGTTATCTTCTTTAATCTCAAGGCGGTTGCTTAACGCTTCTTCAACAGCTTTTGATTCATCTATTTCAAAAACAGGGTATTGCAGATTGGTGTTTATTTTTATGGGGATGTTGATGTCCAGTCCTATCAAATGCTTAAAATTGTCTTCCTCATTGTTTCGTTGGTTTTCTACTTTTAGCAGGTTGGCCAGGTCTCTGGCAACCGAAACTTCGGCATTAAGTACATCGCCTTTGGGTATGCGGCCCGATTCGGATTTTAAACGTGCAATACGAAATGATTCCTTTGAATTCTGAAGTTTTTCTTTTGTAATGCTAACTTCCATGGATGCTTTATACAGGCGATAAAAACCCTGGGTAACCCGGTAAACAATATCCATCTGGCTGCGTGTAAAATAATAGGTCGATTGCTGAAATTGTAATTCTGCTTCGAGCAGGTTTTCTCTGAGCCGGTTTTTTGTAAACACGGGCTGATTAATGCTCACCCAAAATTTACTGTAGAATTGATTGGTGGTAAGTTCTTCGCTGTTCGAGGCAAGGATTGTGGTTAAATTTTGTCGAAACAAGTTGGATGACAAGGCAATGTTTCCGCCGGATGGTAATATATATTGAAAACTCATGTTCCCTCCGACCTGTAATGTTCCATTGGAGTTGTATACCGGCAGTCCGTCAGCGCGTTCTATGCTCGACACGCTCTCCGACCACAAAGGAACATCAAGGCTTAAATCCAGCCGGGGTTTAAACATGGCTT
Source organism: uncultured Bacteroidales bacterium (assembly GCA_964472385.1). GTDB lineage: Bacteria > Bacteroidota > Bacteroidia > Bacteroidales > UBA12077 > JAGXLC01. The sequence continues at coordinate 3,415 of CAYYLT010000196.1, read as the reverse complement.
TATAATACCGGAAATAATGTTCGCTGGCTTGTTTTTGTTTCAAGTGGCTTTTTATCGTAAAGCTTTCGTTTAATGCCAGGGTTATGGCTTCATCATAATTTAACTCAAGGGTATCACCCGGCTGACTAAAAAGACAAATACTCATCCATTGAAACAGCAGGATTAACAGGGTTTGTTTTGACATAAATTTTTTCGTTGATGTTGTAATTTTATAAACCTCTTATCATTATTTGTGCCAAAATATGTTAAATTATTTATTATTAGAATTTTGTAGCGTTTGTAGCGTATGATTATGGTCATTAAATCGAGAATAAGTTAACCCGATTTGGGGAAAACTTTACCCGGTTACTTTGGAATTATCGGTTGGTTTTGTAGTTTTGTTTGCAATATCAGGTATACATGTTATTTAAAAAGAAAAAAGAGAATCAACATAGTTGGCCACAGATCTTTTCTGAGTATAACAAGTCTTTAGCCCTTATTTCAGATATTAAACAGCTGAATCAGAATTTTAAAGCCAGGATAAAAGAGTTGGTTGCTGTAGAAAAGGTTCTTGTGCTGCTCGGTGAGCCGGATCATGGTCAGTTTCAACCCTATATCACTAATTCAGTAAATTCAACAGATATTCCTTCCATTACTTTCAATTATCACGATAAATTAATTTTTTGGTTAGAGGTAAATCGCACTCATCTGTTGGTTGATTCGGCCCGGGAGGTTTTAAGTTTTTTGGATGACCATGAGCGGGAATTAATCTACAAGAACCAGATACATTATATCTATCCTTTTATTGTGATGAATAAAGTAAAAGGGTTAGTATTACTGGGAAAAAAAACAGATGGCAGTTCGTTTACCATTGATGAAACGGAGGTGCTAAATACTTTTTTAGGGCAGTCGGCTTTTGCTTTTGAGAATGCCTTGCTCAATCATCAACAGCGCGAACGAGTACGGAAGATGTACCGGGCCGACAGGCTGGCGACACTGGGTGAACTGGCAGCCGGTGCAGCTCATGAAATCAGAAATCCCTTAACATCCATCCGAAGTACCATTCAGTACCTGGCAAAAAAAACAGGGGATAAGGATGATAAGGAAATGGTTTCGGATTTACTTGGAGAGGTAGACCGGATAAATGAAATAATTAACGGGATGTTATCCTTTTCCCGTAACGAGAAAGTGCATCACGAAGAGGTGAATTTAAAGGAAATTTTAAGCCAGGTGCTTAAACTTGTAAACAATGCCGCAAAAAAGAAAAAGATTGATTTACAGGTGAACTATGCCTCTGACGATGAAATAATCTACGTGGATCAGAGTCAGTTAAAACAAGTGATTATTAATGTATTGATGAATGCAATTCAAGCCATTACTAAGGAATCCGGATCAATTCAGGTTTCGGTAGTGTTGTCGCGCGGATCCTCAGAAATTGGAAACGAAAACCCATTGCCTTATTATCTTATTGAAGTTGAAGACAACGGGAAAGGCATTGACGATAAAGAGATAGAACGGCTGTTTGATCCGTTTTATACCACCAAACCCGAAGGTACGGGACTTGGGTTATCTATTTCGTATGGGATCATTCAAAAGCATGGCGGCGATGTTGAAATTAAAAGCGCAGTTGGCGTTGGAACAAAAGTGATTATCAAATTACCTAAAAAACCCGTACACAAAAAATGATTGCCGATAAAGTTTTAATAGTAGATGATGAAGGGAAAATAAGAAAGATTTTTGCAAAAATTCTCTCCGATGAAGGCTACCAGTATACAAGTGCCGAAAATGGGTTGAAAGGTATTCAGCAGATCAGGCAGTTTCAGCCGCATATTGTTTTGTTGGATCAAAACATGCCGGGTATGAACGGTATCGAAGCCTTGCTGCAAATGAAAGAGATTGATCCGGATTTGTTGGTCATCATCATCACTGCCCACGGTGAAGTATCATTAGCCGTGGATGCCATAAAAAAAGGAGCTTTTGATTACATCGAAAAACCGGTAGATAACGACCGGCTCGTATTGCTTCTGAACCGGGCATCGCATCATTACTGTTTGCAGCACGAATTAAGTACAATAAAAAATAAAATTTCAAGAAACAACAGTTTTGATGGTATTGTGGCTATGAGCCAGGCAATGAAAAAGGTGGTTGAACAGGCCCGTTCGGTTAGTGAAACCGATGCATCGGTACTGGTAACCGGAGAAAGTGGTGTAGGGAAGGAAATTATTACCCGCGCAATACACAATGCAAGTCCGAGAAAGACACATCCGCTGGTGGCAATTAATTGTGGCGCTATCCCTGTTACTCTTATTGAAAGTGAATTATTTGGTCACGAGAAGGGCGCTTTTACCGATGCCAAAGAAACGAAATCAGGACGGTTTGAACAGGCCAATGGAGGAACCCTTTTTTTAGATGAACTCGGTGAATTGCCGTTGGAGGCCCAGGTAAAACTGTTACGGGTTTTAGAAGAGCGTAAAATAACACGGTTAGGCGGAAAAAATGAGATTCCGGTAGATGTAAGGCTTATTTCAGCCACCAATAAAATTCTTGAAGAAAGAGTGCAGCAAGGCGAATTCAGACTCGATCTCTTATACCGCCTTAATGTTTTTACCATTCATATTCCTCCCCTGCAGGACAGAAAAGAGGATATTCCGCTTTTAACAGATATGTTTATAAGTGATTTTAACGAGCGGTTAAAACTGAATATAACCAATGTTTCAGCACAAGCCATGCAATATTTATCTCAATATTCATGGCCCGGAAATATCAGGGACTTGCAGAATGCCCTGCAAAGCGCAATGATTCTGGCTAAATCAGGGACGATAACAACCGATCATCTTCCGGCAAGAATAAAAGGGGCTGTTTCCGATCAACCCGAGGTAAATATCGGTGATGGATTGGACCTAAACATAAAGCGGCAAAATGAAAAATTAGAGAAAGACATCATTATGGAGGCCCTTCAAAAATTTAATTATAACCGGAGCGAAACAGCCAATTACCTGAAGGTTAGCCGGAAAACCTTGTTTAATAAAATGAAAAAACATGGCCTTTAGTTTTTAGCATCTTCACGTTTTCTACGGACATTATTCCTGCATCCCCTACCACTAAAGGTTTTTCGCCGGGAATAGAAGTGTGCGCAAACAACGCTGATAAGGTTTTCTTCAGTGTTTTACTATCGCTGATTTTACCCTGACCTAACCTGGATTATTCATGCGTCAAGTTTTGGGTAGATGCAAGGCGTCGAAAGCCCACGACGTAGTCGCCTACTTCGGGTTTGCTGAAAACCTTTCATTTTGGAAACAACAGATATGTTTACCCTATTGATTTAAGGATTTTTTTTTGTTTTTTAGCAAACCCTGCTCCGAGGCTTTCGCAACGTAGCAGATGCCCAAAAATTGGCGCACTCGGAAAAAATGCATAAAAATAAAAAATTTGGCGC
>CAYYLT010000195.1:6352-6633 GCA_964472385.1 uncultured Bacteroidales bacterium | reverse complement strand
CAATACAGGTTAAAATTTCATGTCCAAAATTGGGAACAAGAAGCCTGATAATAAAATATAAATTCAGGTATAGAAGTGTTGAATTACTTATATACTTAAAATAACTGATTGATATACAATAATATCTGAAAATAAAAAACACCAAACTTATTAACCCATAAAAACTAACGCCATGAAAACAAAAAATCAAATCTCACAACAGCAAGAAAATTGGACTTTGTTCGATCAGCATAACATCGAACGTTTGATACCCGCTCAAATGCTTTGTATCAAAGGAGGTC
>CAYYLT010000195.1:0-6252 GCA_964472385.1 uncultured Bacteroidales bacterium | reverse complement strand
GCGACGATGATGATGATTTCGGCGATGACTCCGATGACCAGGATGACGGGTTTAACTAAACACACCAAATTTCAACACGATCAAAACAATTAACAAACTGAATGCAAAAACTTAAAAAACATACAACCATGAAACGATTCAACAAACTTACAGCACAACAACACAATGAAAATCCTTTTGAAACAATCAGTTCAAACCAGTTATTCTATGCCGAAATGCTTTGCATCAAAGGAGGTCGCGACGATGATGATGATTTCGGCGATGACTCCGATGACCAGGATGACGGGTTTAATTAATCGGTTTTATCCAACATTTTTAAACGAACATTAATAATATAAAACGCAATATTCATGCAAGCACATAAAAACATAGAAAGATATCTTCAGGGTGACCTGAAGGAACAGGAAATCAAAAAATTTGAAGATTCCCTGGACCAGGATATGGATCTTTTTAGGGAGTATCAACTGAGAAAAGATATTGAAGACGCCCTTAAAGAAGATGATGTCATGGAGCTCAGAACACAAATGCAGGAGGTTATGTCCCGAAAAAGCCCCAATCCTGCATATTGGTTGAAAAGAAAAGCTGTGATAGCTGTTGCAGCGGGAACCCTTATGCTTGGTCTGGGCAGTATGGGTTACTATTACCACCAGCAATCCGCTGCTCCTACAACCGATCAAATATTTCAAAAATATTATCAGCCTTACGAAGCAACCATTACGGTACGTTCTGGATCCGAAAATGAGTTTAATGGCATGATTACCAATGCACTGGAAAAATACAAACAGCAAGATTATGCCTCTGCCCTGCACCTTTTTCAACAAATATTGGAAAAACGGGAAGATGTTGCTGCAAGCCTCTATTCCGGAATATCTTATATGGAGATCAAAAAATACCAAAAGGCCAATAAATCATTTGACGAGGTGGTAGAAGATAAGGATAACCTTTTTGTTCACCAGGCCAAATGGTATATGTCGATGTGTCATATAAAATTAAACAACAAGGAAAAGGCCCTGGCAATCCTTGAAGAACTCTCAGAAGAAAGTAACTATTACAAGGATAAAGCAGAAGAAGTGACCAAAAAATTGAAACAAATATCTACCAATTAAAAAGTGGCCGGTCTGTCCATTTGTTGACAACTATATACCCAATTCCGGCCTTGCCAAAAATTATACGTTATGTTGTACAATCAAAAATTTGAACTGAGCGACCATAAGAAAGATGAGATTGAAGAGAAGTTCCTTTCTTATGTCTCTCACCGGATAAGAACACCCCTGAATTCCGTGATTGGATTTTCCAAACTATTGCAAAACCATGAGGTATCTGAGGATAAAACCAAAGAATTTGCGGAGAGGATCATGGATAGCGGGTACCAGATCTTACAATATTTTCAAAACCTGATCGATTTGTCCGAACTGGAATCCGGAATGATTAAAGCCAATCCGGACCGGTTCGGATTGAATCACCTCTTATCCGGTATTGTTGGTGGTTATAAAGACCGGCTTGAATCCGACCATCTGATCAATATATACCTGCACAATGGTAAAGAGGAGCTGATGGTATATCAGGACGAATTCATCCTGGAGCGCCTTACCACCAATTTTATTGAATTGGTAAGATCCCAGATACAAGAAGGTATGGTGAGTATTGAATATGAACCCTATACCAACAGATGTATTCGTCTTGAAATAAGGGGATTAAGGGGTCAAGACACAAAAAACCAGGACCCAATTTCGGATCTGCACGATGATTCGGATGCCAGCGAATACGATTATTTAACCTGGAAAACCATCAACCGGTTGATTAAATTGATCGATGGTAAAATTACCTGCCGATCCGATAAAAAGGAAATCATTTATAGAATATGTTTTCCAACTTGCTTGTAATATATATTTTAAATATACCTAATTCCATAAGGCCATGACACAAGAAACCATAACCTTATCATCCATCAAAGGTGATAGAACCATCCAAAAAGACAGGATCATCTCTTGTAAACAATATCTTGTCGGTACACTGATCGAAGTTGATGATGGCAACCATTATCTTCTAAAGGAAAGACTAAGCGAGTTGAAAAGTTTCCTTAATGATGCTTATTTCTTCAGGGTATCTCATCGTGAACTCATTAATCTCAATTATATAGATGCTGTGTTTACCAATCAGATCGTTATGATGAACAATACAAACATCCCCCTGAACGGCGCTAAGAAAAGACGCCTAATGGAGAAAATCACACAAAAAATAATGACCTGACATGCCTGAAAAACGGTCATAGTTATCGTTAAGTGGTGCTAACCTGTATTATTCATGCGTCAAGTTTTGGGTAGATGCAAGGTGTTGAAAGACATAGTGGTAATCACCTGTTTCGAGGCTTTCGCAAGGCAGCATATGCCCAAAACCTGACGTCATTGTTCAATAAACGAACAGATATCGTATCGATTCAGTACAAAAAGTTAAGCCCTATATATAAACCGTCCTCACCGTCCCTTTGATCCAATGCCCTGCCATAATCCACAGCAACAATAAAATTTTTATTTAAGGCAAAGTGTATCCCCCATCCAAGGGAGCTATGAACCTTTTCATTATCCCTGCTAAAATATTTCTGTGTGTCTACATTACGGGGTATTTTATTCATTTTCACCGGAACCGGAACTATTACCATCCCGTTATCCCAAAACCCACTCAAAGCAATATATACATCTTGCTTGAAAACCTGCATTCTCCAGAATTTCCATCGGAGCTCAAGGTTGCTGTAAGTTATATCACTGCCCACAATCCTATTTCTCCGTATGCCACGCAAGGATTTCTGTCCTCCCAATCCTTCAACATTCACGCTTTCTGTATAGGAACTCATCAAATAGGAATGCATGTAAAAAGGTGCTTCCCCCAATACAGTTCCCTGGTAACCAATGCGCAAAGCCAAATTAAGATCTTCGGGTATCACTGTGAAATAATGCCTGTGAATAAAAGACAATTTAAGAAATGGATGATTGTTGTTCCATAAAAAATCAGGAGCCGCAGATAATAATATTTCCGACCAGATTCCTTTCATCGGATTGGCCTTCTGATCCCTTGTATCGTATATCAGCCCGGCTTTCAAATAGTTTACAATGCCCCCGCCGGTTTCTTCTTCAGTGATTAATCCCCATCTTTGATAATTTTCATACAATGTTACCGTATCCTTTAACCGGTCTTCCCGATCACTTTGTTTATTATACCGCTCAAAATCAAATTCATCCAGCTTATGCGTAAAATTTTCCAGCCCGGCCAGCCATTTTAGTGGGCTGTTGGATATATGATCCTGAAAGATGGCAGAAAAATGAAAAAGATTGCGTTCGTATTTATAAAACATCCTGGAAATGTAGTCATCCGAACCTTTTTCCTCAAATTCATGGCGATAAACACTCTCATAGCCGTTGAACCCATAAAAATCCATCGATCTTTCCGTGAAGTAACTCAAATCAACGGTCAGCCGAAACGGCATACGCTTGGTAAATTGTTCCGCATCGAAACGCAACTGATTAATGCCACTCCCTTTCGTGGTTCTTGACCATTCGAGGTAGACCGAATGCAGATAATCAGGATACAAACTACCATCACCATAATTGAAAAAGTTAACCAGTCCGCCATATTTAAATCCTCTGTCGGTATCATAAGCTACAGCCGGAACTGCACCAAAAGTCCAGCCCTCTTTTGCCTGATGACTTGTTGAATCTTCCTGAGCACAAAGCTGTGAAAAAATAGAAGTAAAGATTATAACAGTTGTATACAGCTTCCGGATTGTGTTTTGTGCTTTCATATCTCAAAAGGTTAAAAAAATATGCAATATCCCTAAAGATATGATTTTTGTATTTTCGTAGCAAATTTATGTTTACCCTGACTGAAAAGGCTGGAATGTGGAAGAAATATGTATTTAACAAGTAACCCACAATGAAGCTATCGGCATGTTGAAGTGTCTTTTCTGGACTGTATGTTTCAACAAAACAGGAATAAACCTTTACATCCTAAAAATGATAAACTCATGGAAAGCAGAAAATTACTGGAATGCGTACCCAACTTTAGCGAAGGAAGAAATATGGAAATCATTCATCACATAACCGCGGAAATAAAAGCTGTTAAAGATGTAGATCTGTTGGATACAGATTCAGGAAAAGACACGAACAGAACAGTTGTTACCTTTGTCGGGCCGCCTGATGAAGTGGTAACGGCTGCTTTCAGAGCAGTAAAAAAAGCATCGCAGCTTATTGATATGCGTCAGCACATTGGCGAGCATCCCCGTTTCGGGGCTACAGATGTTTGTCCCCTTGTGCCGGTATCCGGACTTACCATGGATGATGCCGTTGAATATGCCCGTCTTTTAGCCCGGAGGATTGGCAACGAACTCCAAATACCCGTATACTGCTATGAATATGCTGCTTTTAAGGAAGAAAGAAAAAATCTGGCCAACAGTCGCGCTGTGGAATATGAAGGGCTAAAAGAAAAATTATCAGATCCTCAATGGAAGCCTGATTTCGGGCCGGATGCTTTTAATGCCAGATCAGGCGCTACAGCAGTAGGTGCAAGAGATTTTCTGGTTGCTTATAACATCAATCTCAATACCACTTCGATTCGCAAAGCCAATGCGGTAGCTTTCGATATCAGGGAAAAAGGCAGGATTAAAACAGACAGTTTAAAACCTGGCAGTCAACCCTTAAGCGATGAGGACAGTAACCCCGTGCGAATTCCCGGTTCTTTAAAAGCCGTTAAAGGCATGGGATGGTATCTGGAAGAATTTGGTATGGCTCAGGTCTCCCTGAATCTGACCAACCTCAATATCACACCGGTTCACAAGGCCTTTGAGGAGGCATGCAAGAAAGCTGAATCAAGAGGCCTTAGGGTAACCGGCTCTGAACTGGTAGGCCTCATACCCTTAGAAGCGATGCTGGACGCAGGAAGATATTTTCTGAAAAAACAAAAAAAATCTGCCGGCGCCCCTGAAAAAGAGCTGATCAAAATCGCCATTCGCTCGCTGGGGTTAAATGATCTTTACCCTTTCTCGCCTGAGAATAAAATTATAGAATATAAGCTTGCGCGAAAAAAATTCAACAAATGGGGAAATACAACCTTATTTGATTTCTTAGATAAAACGGCTTCTGACTCAGTTAAGCCAGGAGGTGGCCCGGTTACAGCATATCTGGGCGCTTTGGGCGCTGCACTGGGAACCATGGTGGCCAATGTTTCGGCAAATAATAATGAAGGGGAGGATCAACGGGAAGCTTTGTCAAATTGGGCTGAAAAAGGGATAGCCTTGCAAACCGAGCTAACCCGGCTGATGGATGAAGATGGCGAAGCCTATCAGCAAATCATCAGGGCCCAAAAAATGCCCCAACAAACAGCTGATGAAAAAGAAAAAAGAAAAATGGCGATCCGGGAGGCTTTCAAAAACGCCACCAGGGTTCCCTATAAGATCATGAAAACCGCTTACAAATCCATTGAGGTCATCAGCGCCACTGTAGATAGAGGTATTCCAAATGCATTGCCAGACGCAGGTGTGGGAGCCTTTGCTGCAGTAGCTGCCGTGAAAGGTGCATTTTTAAACATCCAAAGCAACACCCGGATAATTGATGATCAATCATTTGTAAAAGATATGCTAACCAAGGGTAATGCACTCAGAAAAAGAACAGAAGCAATAGAGCAAAACATTATAGAAATAATTAAAAACAGAAGATCGGAACTACAATAGCATGCGGCCTTATCCCTTAACCCCACTTATACAAAATCCTTATACACAATAAGGGTAACTTCTTTAAAATTAGTTATTTATATTGAAATTGCGTATAGGAAAAATGCGAAAAAGCCTGGCTTCTCAGGAGCCAGTAATTATTCACAAAAAATGCATACAATTAAATCATTTGAATAAAATAACAAGAAAATCAATAATATTTATAGACTTACAAAAGTTTATTCATCTGTTTAAAATTTTTGTCGTTAAAAAAATGCCAAAAATTTTGGCACATTCAGGAACTCCCGATGAACTTTTTTTTTAATCAATTGACTGTGAGTAATTTACGATTCATAAAGTTCATGGTCGTTTCATTTTTTTCTGAATAATACAGGGTAAGTTAACATTCCCTTCACAATTGTATGTTATGATTAAACATGTTATGCCTCTGCAAGTATCTATAATAACCAATCATACCCCGGACAATGGAGTGCCGTCTAATTATTTAGAATAGTTCTAAATTAAATAAAAATATTTAGGAATGACTGCTCGGC
>CAYYLT010000194.1:0-6744 GCA_964472385.1 uncultured Bacteroidales bacterium | reverse complement strand
TGTTTATTCTATTGATTTTAAGGTTTTTTTGTGTTTTTCAGCAGACCCTAATTATGGGTTTGTGCTTAACCTGTATTATTCATAAAAAATGAATAAAAATTTATAAACGCTGCTTATATCACCAGTAGAGTGGCACCCGTATGTTAATCCTGTTCTTGTTGTTGAGGCCACTGCATGCGGGTTTCATAGTGGTAAACAAGGAAACAGCACATGATCATCACCGCGATACTGGCTACTATCATAATTCCAGACATATCAAATGATCCATAATGGTCTGAAGACTGCTCCAGCTGATCGGCCTGAAAAAAATAATATACCACCGCACTTGCATTATTGACAAAATGAGCTATTATGGGGAGCCAAATCGAACCACTCCAAAAGAACAGATATCCCAGCAACATACCCAATGCCAGTCGGGGAATAAAACCATAAAACTGAACATGCATAGCACTAAATAAAACCGCTGCAATCAGAATTCCCAGATGTATATTGCGAATCCACTCGGCAAAAAGTTTTTGCAAAATACCCCTGAATAACAACTCTTCCCCTATTGCCGGCAAAACTGCAATCATCACAATATTGACAACCAGTTGCATTAAATTCTTGGCTTCCAAAAATTGAAAAGTAAGCTCCTGCGCATTTTTCTCCCTATCCATAAGCCACTCTTCCAAAGATTTCATATATTCCGGAAATGGAATGCTTTGGTTGAGATGCGAAAGAAAGTTGATAAAAGGTAATGCGGTAAATATCAATACCAGCACAATGACCAATGAGATCATTCTGGGTTTTCTGGAAAAACCCAAAAAAGTAGCCGGATGATTTGAAAACATCCGTGCCAAAACAAACGACGGTACAACGAATAATCCTATGGTCTGAATAATCTGAAAATATTTCAAAAGATACATCCTTCCTGAAAAATCATAGGAAGCAAAAAAACCGGACAATTCCGTTAATGAAGTGTTGAAAAGCAGTAATGCCAGTAAAAACCCTATAATAAAAACCACAAAAAAACCAACAATCATAATAAACACAACCGTAAGGAGTTTTGTCAAAGGATGGGTAAACAGATCATTATACATATACCAAGGGGTTGAAAACTTGCTATTTTTGCTAATAAAAATAAGATAAAATATACTGTGATACGCATAGGTTCGATAAATTTACCGGAAAATCCATTATTCCTGGCTCCAATGGAAGATGTTACCGACCAGAGTTTTCGGCATATCTGCAAGGAATATGGAGCAGATGTGATGATATCCGAGTTTATCGCTTCTGAAGGTCTGATCAGAGATTGTCAAAGGAGTAAAAGAAAGATGCAGATATCAGATTTTGAAAGGCCCTTTGGCATCCAGCTTTACGGACACCGTATTGATGCTATGATTGAAGCTATAGGCATGGCAGAAAAAGTACACCCCGATTTTATCGATTTGAATTTTGGCTGCCCGGTAAAAAAGGTAGCTACCAGAGGAGCAGGGGCGGGAATGCTTAAAAATATTCCGCTTATGCGGGATATGACACGGGCTATAACAGCTGCTACCTCCTTATCCGTTACAGCCAAAACACGTTTAGGCTGGGATAAAGACAACATAAGCATTCTGGAAACAGCAAAAATACTCCAGGATAGCGGCATACAGGCTTTAACAATTCATGGCAGAACACGGGCCCAGATGTATAAAGGAGAGGCAGACTGGGATAGTATTGCAGCAGTTAAGCATCATCCGGATATTGAAATACCCATCATAGGAAATGGCGATATTTCCACGATAAAGGATGCAAAAAATGCCTTTGATGATTATGGTGTCGATGGGATCATGATTGGCCGGGCCGCTGTAGGTAAACCCTGGCTATTCAATTCTATCAAATATTACCTGAAATCAGGAGAAAGGCCCCTTGAACCCAGCATACAGGAAAAATCCCGAATCGCCAAAAAACATCTTTCAAAATCACTCGAATGGAAAGGCTATCCCCGTGGATTATATGAAATGCGAAAACATTTCACAACCTATTTTAAGGGGCTGCCAAACTTCAGGGAAATGAAAACAAAACTCGTTACCTCACTGGATCCCGATGAGGTATATGATCTCCTCGATCTTATCGCAGAAAAATATGCCGGTTATGACAGCAGCCACTTAAATAGCGATACATTTTTCCACTATTGATTCGGGGTTAGGTTAAGCATGGCTAAACAAACGCAAATTCAAAGCCTGGCTGGCCACTCTCCTGTAAAACGTCCATTATTATAGATAAAAGCCGGTTTCCGTTATTGCCTCACTCAACGCGCAACAAACTTTTTCTTGCCGTGTGGTCTCCGATTTGAATCGCAATATGATACATCCCGCTTGAAAACCTTTCCCCGGCTGCATCAATGGTTTTTGAATATTTCCCGGCCCGTTGATCTTTAAACCGCACATCCTTGATCTTCTTGCCTGCATTGTCAAAAACCGTAACCCGCACATCATTTTTTTCCATCAATTGATAATCAACCTTGAAGGTGTTGCTGAAAGGATTGGGATAACAGGATACGTGAATCTGAGATCGCGGACTGGAAACTTCCGGTTTTTGATCCTTGTCTTTCTGGGCGATGGAAGCGGCGTCTCCATAATAGGCTGTTTTAATGGGTTTGGTTTTATCCGGAGAGCCGGAACGAATAACCGATAACAACGGATATCTCACTTCCTGAGCATACCACTTATAGCTGACCATAACAGACTTAAAGCCGGAATTGTTGTATTGTTTTTCTCTTACGGTCTTTAACCTAACCACATCATCAATCTCAACATTTCCGGGTAAAATAAGCTTTCCATACCCATCCACCTCCAGGGAATAATGACCGGTAAATCCTCTTTTTCTTCCGTTCTGATAAATCAAATCCCCAGAATAGGAACCGGAATGGCTTTCTCCGTAACGCAAAGGAAACTTCATCTTGAGCAAAGGTTCATCATACGCATAAACAGCGCCCTGCTTTGTAACGGCACCATAATAGGCTATGCGGTCATCCCCTACATCAAAATAGAACTGAGTGCCACTTTCTTCCAGTACCAGGTTGGCTTTAGGGATATTCAGCTTGCCTTTAGCTGATGAAAAAATCGACATCTTGCTTGTCAGTTCTCCCTTGGCTTTAAGCCCGGAAAAATCCCAGGTTTGACCATAACCCGCAGCCCCCTGTCCGGTCTTCTCCGTAATAACAAAATAATGTTCATCGCCGGAATTCATTGCATGGTATTGCTTCTTTAATACAGTCTGCGACTGTGCCATCAAAACTGCCCATACCATCAGATAACATGTGAGGTAAAATTTTTTCATTGTATTTTAGTTTTGGTTTATTCAACAGGGAATATTCAGTATCCAAGATAACAAGGTTAATTTTTTCAGAAACAAACAAGAACAAAAAAGTGCTTTTTCAGGTTCTGACTTTTGTTTGGTTATATAGCAATTCTTGGGATTTCTCCAAAATAGCCGGTATTATCTTATCAAAGTTTTGATTATCAATATAAAATGCATGTATTCGAGAATCCTCCCGTTTATTTAGCCCATGGTGATATGCTTTATCGTAATAACGAAGAATAATCCTTGCCGCTGTATAAAAATCATTTTTATCCACGGCTTCCAGCGCTTCTTGTGTATTTTTCCCTCCCAATCGTTTGTGAATTTTAAGAATAGAATCCTTAAGCTGCTGCCTGTCATAACAACCATATTCTTTAACCAAACGCCTTAATCGTTTTTCCTGGCTGACTTCCAGAGCAATTACAGGTGCTAAGCGCATCTTATGGTATAGTTCATCCGGAACACAATTTTTCCCGATCATCTTGCTCTCATCTTCCACCCAAACAGATCTGTCGGGATCAAAACCAATCCATTTTTCAAATAAAAGATTTTCAAAATGCTCGTTGGGTAGTTGCTTCTGCTGACCCAAACCTCCAAAAACAGAGCCTTTATGGCTGGCTAATTTTTCCAGATCAAGGCATTGTTCCCCTCGTTCCTCCAAATATTGTAAAATCTCGGTTTTCCCACTCCCGGTATATCCTCCAAGCAAGATCAGCGGGATAGAGATTTGGAATTGCTTTCTGCAATGATTCCTGTAACTTTTATATCCACCCGAGAGAATATGGCTTTCAATTCCCACCCGGCTGAATAGCCAGGCCATATTTTCGCTTCTCATTCCTCCCCTCCAACAATGAAGGATCAACTTTTTACCGACAGCAATGGATTCTGCCGCCATTACCAGATCAGCCATTTTGGGTCCCGCCATCTTCAACCCTTCCTTAATGGCAGCAAGACGTCCCTGTCTTTTATAAGCAATACCAATCGTCGCCCTTTCTGAATCATCAAATAAAGGAATATTATGGGAACCCGGAATATGGCCTTGTTGATATTCACCGGGTGAACGAACATCCACAACGGGTAGATGTGTTCTCCAGGCAAAGAAGTCATGTATACTGATCTGCTTCATAAGTCAATCAATTGACTTCATATGATCACTAAAAAAAAGCTGCAACTACGCTGACAGGGCATTTCGTATCTGTCTATCATGTCAGATACTCGTGTAGTGACCTTAAATTTCGTTTAGTAAAATTAAAGCTAATAAGAAGGCAAACGCTACATTATAAGACGCAATTAAACTATAAGAACTTTGCGGTTATAACACTATCCAGCATTAGAAAGAACCTGAGGTTTAATATTGGCTTTCACGGCATCAATTATCCCTTGTGCATCATATCCACATTCTTTATGCAATTCCTGCTGAGTACCATGTTCAATGAACCTATCGGGGATACCCAATCTTCTAATGCGTGGAAAATACTGATTTTCATTCATGAATTCCATTACAGCACTTCCCAGTCCACCTACAATGGCACCATCTTCTACTGTGATCACATGTTTAAATTTCGCTCCGATTTCATGAAGCAATTGATGATCAAGGGGTTTAAGGAAACGCATATCATAATGCGCCACTTTCACATGCGCTTTCTCAAGGGAAAGGATAGCTTCTTCCACCGTATTGCCTACATGCCCGATGGATATTATAGCCAAATCCTCACCCTCTCTGATTTTTCTGCCTTTACCAAGGGGTATTTCTTCGAATGGTTGCTGCCAGTCAACATGAACACCCCTGCCTCTTGGATACCGAATGACAAAAGGCCCCTTTTGAGGCAATTGGGCAGTGTACATCAGATTTCTGAGTTCAATCTCATCCATGGGCGCTGATATCGTTATATTGGGGATCGTTCTCATATAAGCCAAATCAAATGCTCCATGATGCGTTGCTCCGTCAGATCCGACCAGTCCGGCTCGGTCAAGACAAATAACAACAGGCAGTTTTTGGAAAGCAACGTCATGAATAACCTGATCATAAGCCCGTTGCATAAAAGTGGAATAAATATTGCAAAATGGTACCATACCATCTGCTGCTAAACCTGCCGAAAATGTTACGGCATGCTGTTCAGCAATACCTACATCAAAAGCCCTTTCAGGAATTTGCTCCATCATGATATTCAGAGACGAACCGGTAGGCATAGCCGGAGTAATGCCGGTTATTTTATCATTTTTCCGGGCAAGCTCCACGAGGGTGTGGCCAAAAACATCCTGATACCTGGGTGGCTGCGGTTTATCAGACTTTACTTTATAAAGTTTGCCCGTATCCTTATCAAATTTACCCGGTGCACGGTGCCAGGTAGTTTGATTCAGCTCTGCCTGCCTGAAACCCTTTCCTTTTTTGGTAATACAATGCAACAATTTGGGGCCCTTAATGTCCTTCAGATCTGTTAACAATTTGGTAAGGTAAACCACGTCATGGCCATCCACCGGACCAAAATACCGGAAATTTAATGCTTCAAAAAAATTACTCTGCTTCAATACTGCAGTTTTGATGGCACTTTCAAGCTGAGAAGCTAATTGTTGGTAATTGGGCCCGAGTTTGCTGATCTTGCCCAACAGGTTCCATGCTTCATCCTTAAGCTTGTTATAGGTTTTAGAGGTGGTTATATCAAGGAGATATTCTTTAAGTGCACCAACATTAGGGTCAATAGCCATGTTGTTATCATTCAGAATAACCAGCAAATCAGACTTTTCCGTTCCCACATTGTTCAATCCCTCAAAAGCCAGTCCTCCGGTCAGAGAACCATCACCAATCACAGCAACAATTTTCCGATCGTTTAATGCTTTCAATTCTGAAGATTTTGCATATCCCAGTGCAGCAGATATCGAAGTAGAAGCATGTCCGACAGCAAAAGCATCGTATTTGCTTTCCAGAGGATTTGGAAATCCACTCAATCCTTTATATTTACGATTGGTATGAAAAACTTCCTTTCGCCCGGTAAGAATTTTGTGTCCATATGCCTGATGACCCACATCCCATACGATCTTATCATATGGTGCGTTGAAAACGTAGTGCAAGGCAACGGTAAGTTCGACAACCCCTAAACTCGCTCCAAGATGTCCCGGATTAACAGAGGCTTCCTCTATAATAAAATCTCTCAACTCACGGGAGAGTTCTATCAGTTCTAGCTCGGTAATTTTCTTTAAATCGCCGGGATATTTAATCCGGGCCAAATGTTGATAATTCGATGCCATACTATGATCATTTTATGAATCCAAAATTAAGAATTATTTCAATTCAATGTTAATGCGAATATCTTCTTTAACCTGTATTATTCATAAAAAATGGATAAAAATTTATAAACACAATAATTTTAGTACTTTACGTATTATGTTCAAAAAATTCTATTTTCATATATTTTTTCCGAG
>CAYYLT010000193.1:0-6759 GCA_964472385.1 uncultured Bacteroidales bacterium | reverse complement strand
GGGTTACATCAAGGCAATCAAGTTGCTTAGTCTCGCAGGAGCTTACTGGCGGGGTTCTGAGCATAATAAGCAGCTTACCCGGATTTATGGGATTACTTTCCCCAAAAAGAAGATGCTCGATGAATATCTTCAGATGCTTGAAGAAGCTAAAAAACGGGATCATCGAAAGGTGGGTAAGCAACTCGAGCTGTTTACTTTTTCCCAAAAAGTAGGACAGGGTCTTCCGCTGTGGCTGCCTAAAGGAGCTCAGCTTAGAGAACGGTTGGAAGAATTTCTGAAAAAGATACAGAAAGCATATGGCTACCAATCCGTTATTTCTCCGCATATCGGTCAGAAAGAACTATATGTTACTTCGGGGCATTATGCCAAATACGGACACGACTCTTTTCAGCCCATTACCACCCCGCAAGAAGGGGAGGAGTTTTTGTTAAAACCCATGAACTGTCCGCATCATTGTGAAATGTATAAAAGCGCACAATACTCTTATAAGGATCTTCCTGTACGTTATGCTGAATTCGGAACGGTTTACCGTTATGAGCAGAGCGGAGAGCTTCACGGCTTGACCAGAGTCAGAGGGTTCACACAGGATGATGCCCATATCTTCTGCCGTCCCGACCAGTTGAAAGAAGAATTTCAAAAAGTGATGGACATCATTCTCAGAATATTCAAAGCACTTGCATTTGAAAATTACACGGTTCAGGTATCTTTGCGGGATCCGGATAAAAAGGAAGACTATATTGGGAGCGATGAAAACTGGGAAAAGTCAGAACAAGCCATCATGGAAGCTGTACAGGATAAAAATGTAAAGGCTAAGGTGGTTTACGGTGAAGCAGCCTTTTATGGTCCAAAGCTGGATTTTATGGTTAAAGATGCCTTAAATCGTGAATGGCAGTTGGGTACCATACAGGTAGATTATAATCTTCCCGAACGTTTTGAATTGGATTATATCGGATCCGATAACCAAAAGCACAGACCCGTGATGATTCATCGCGCACCGTTTGGTTCAATGGAACGGTTTGTTGCCGTGTTAATTGAGCATACCGGAGGGAAATTCCCACTATGGCTGACGCCTGACCAGGTGGTTGTTATGCCTATCAGTGAGAAACATAATGATTATGCCAAGAAGGTTTTCAATTACCTAACGGATAACGATATTCGTACCCTTATGGATGAGCGTAATGAAAAAATCGGGAAAAAAATAAGGGACAATGAATTGAAAAAAATTCCCTATCTCATCATTGTGGGAGAGAAAGAAGCAGAAAATCAATTAGTTTCTGTTAGAAAACACGGTGAAGGCGATCAGGGTTCTATGCCGCTAAATGAATTTAAATCATTTATTTTAAAAGAAATTCATAATCAGCTTGAATTTGTCAATCAATAAATTATTTTTGCACCATAAATCATAAAAAGGAGGGCAGTCGTATAGTAAGAAAAAGTTCAAAAAAGCGGAAGCCTCAACTTGACTACCGGATAAACAATGAAATTCGGGCAAAACAAGTCAGGGTTGTTGGCGATAACGTTGATCAACAGGGTCTATATTCAATCGGAGAAGCCTTGAAAATGGCAGATGAGCAGGCCCTGGATTTGGTAGAGGTATCACCAAAGGCGGATCCTCCGGTTTGTAAAATTGTAGAATATCAAAAGTTCCTGTATCAACAGAAAAAGAAACAGAAAGAACTTCAGTCCAATACTACAAAAGTAGTAACCAAGGAAATTCGCTTTGGCCCGAATACAGATGATCATGATTATAATTTCAAGTTGAATCATGCTATAAAATTCTTACAGGAAGGAGCAAAAGTGAAGGCTTTTGTCTTTTTTAAGGGAAGATCGATACTTTTTAAAGATAAAGGGGAGTATTTGCTCCTGCGGTTGGCCAGGGATCTGGAAGAATATGGCAAAGTGGAAAAAATGCCTATGCTGGAAGGAAAAAGAATGACCATGTTCCTTGCTCCTAAAGCCAAGAAAAGAAAATAGCAATCTTTTACAAAAGTAGTTTTTATTATGCAAAAAACCAGAGTAGTACCAGGTGCCAAAAAAAGGTTCAAGATTTCTGCCAGTGGTAAAATACGCAGAAAGCATGCTTACAAAAGCCATTTATTGACCAAGAAAACCAAAAAAAGAAAGAGAAATCTGGGGTATTATACAACCTTGGATGCAGCAGACAAGAATAATATCAAGCAATTGCTTGGGATGAAATAATTTATTAACCAGAATGCGTTAGCTGAAAAAGTGTCTTTTTATTGAAAAGACCGCTGATCATTTAAAAATGGAACAATGCTATGCCACGAACAACCAATTCTGTTGCTTCCCGTAAGAGAAGAAAGAAGATTTTAAAACAAGCCAAAGGATATTTTGGAGCCAGAAAAAACGTTTATACTGTCGCCAAAAACAGTGTTGAAAAAGGATTGTTATATGCTTACCGTGACAGGAGAAAGAAAAAAGGAGAATTCCGGCGTTTATGGATTCAGCGTATTAATGCAGCGGCCAGAGTTCACGGAATGTCATATTCTGAGTTGATGGGCCGGATCAATCAGCATGATATCCGGTTAAATCGCAAAGTGCTTGCTGATTTAGCAATGAACCATCCCCAGGCTTTCAAGTCCGTGGTAGATGAAGTTAAAAGTTGAATCGGCATGAATGCCTCAATCCCATTTTGTGGTACGAACAACAGCGATGATCATTGAATCATAATCCAGGGAAGCCCTTGCCTAGCTTCCCTTTTTGTTTTTCACAAGTTTTGTATAAAAAAGTCGTACATTAGGCTATATAACAGCTGGTTAAATCGCAATTCCATGAATGCATTAAAGATTATAATTATAGGTTACGGCCGAATGGGCCGGGAAATAAAGCAGATTGCTGAAAACAGGGGGCATGAAATCCTTATGACTATTGATATGGAAAATAAGCATGATTTTTTGCCTGAAAATTTAAAAAAAGCCGATGTAGCCATTGAATTTACCCTGCCAGATGCTGCCTTTGATAATATCATGACCTGTTTTAAGGCTGATCTTCCGGTAGTATCAGGTACAACTGGTTGGTTAGACTGGTTTTATGATATCAGAAGATACTGTCTGGAACATCATCAAACCTTTTTTTATGCCTCCAATTTCAATATTGGCATGAATTTGTTCTTTAAAGTGAATGAATATCTGGCAAAGATCATGAATCATTATACCAACTATGATGTGGAGATTGAAGAGACTCATCATGTGCACAAAATTGATGCCCCGAGTGGAACCGCTGTAAAACTGGCAGAAATACTGATGAATGATATTGCACGGAAAAATAAATGGAAAAAGGAAAAAGCCAGTAATGCGGATGAGATACCGGTCAGGTCGATCAGAGAAGATGAAGTTCCGGGCATGCACCGGGTGCTTTATTCTTCTTCTTTTGATGATATTGAATTGAAACATGCAGCCAAAAGCCGTGAAGGTTTTGCATTGGGGGCAGTCATGGCCGCTGAATATATCCACAACCGAAAAGGTATTTATTCCATGGACGATTTATTAAATATTTAAAATAGATATGAATATTAAAGACTTCCGAAAAAGCCGTTTTTTAAAATTCGGATTCATTGCGTTGATTTATATCTTATTTGTTATATGGATGGCAAATGCATGGTTTCTGCTGGGTTTGATCATCATATTCGATTGGTATATATCCGGGAAGGTAAACTGGACTTTCTGGAAGAAACGGGGTCAAAAGCCCGGAAAAGTAATAGAGTGGGTGGATGCTTTAATTTTTGCAGTTATCGCAGCCTCCCTAATCCGCCTGTTTATCATTGAAGCTTATACCATCCCTACCTCTTCTATGGAAAAAACCCTTCTGGCCGGGGATTATCTGTTTGTCAGCAAGGTCAGCTATGGCCCCAAGATGCCCAATACGCCAATATCTTTTCCTTTTGCACACAATACCCTGCCCCTTACCCAAACAACCAAGTCCTATGTGGAATGGGTTAAATGGCCTTATAAACGGCTGGATGGTCTGGAACCTATTGAACGCAATGATATCGTTGTTTTCAACTTTCCTGCCGGTGATACTGTAATTATGCAAATGCAAGACAAGGACTATTATTCCATCCTTCGACAATGGGCTCAGCAGCTGAAAAACAGAGATATCAGCAATGGGAATCAAATGAAATCCTTTTCTTTTTATAAACAAGAAGCCAGAAGATATATCAGGGAACAATATGATGTTTCTACCCATCCGGTGGATAAAAGAACGAATTATATTAAACGATGTGTGGCCCTCTCGGGTGATACCATAAAGATCGAAGGTGGTCAGGTATATATTAATGGTGAAGAGCAAGAGCATTTTGAGCATATGCAGTACAACTATTATGTGAAAACCAACGGTACAAAAATTAATCCCATCCTCCTGCAACGGATGGGAATCAATAGAACAGATGTATCCTATACCAGCACCAATGCCCTTTATCAAATGCCTTTTACCCGCAAAAACCTCAAAAAAGTTAAGGGTTTTTCAAATGTAGTGAATGTGAGCAAAGTCGTAAATAATTCTCCGGAAGCAGCCAATAACAAGATATTTCCCTTCGACTCCAACTTTGAATGGACTGAGGATAATTTCGGACCATTGTATGTCCCCGAAGAAGGCCAAACTGTTAAGATTTCTCTTAACAACCTGCCACTTTATGAGCGGATCATTGATACCTATGAACGCAACGATTTGGTCGTGAAAGATAGTACAATATATATCAATGGGGAACCGGCTGACCAATATACATTTCAAATGGACTACTATTTCATGATGGGGGATAACCGCCATAATTCAGCAGATTCAAGATATTGGGGTTTTGTGCCTGAGAACCACGTGGTGGGTAAAGCCGTATTTATTTGGCTTTCTATTAATAAATACGGCGATTTTCTGAACCGGATCAGGTGGAAAAGACTTTTTAGTACCATCTAATCCGTATTTCTCAAAAATACCTATCCTGAATTATTCATGTTTTAATTCTTATCTGACTTTATAAGGCAGATACCAAATTATACAGGCTAAACAAAAGCATACCTACGTCGATGACCCATGTATCCAAATATGTGCTCTTGTCTACTGCTTATTTGGGACCGGTACAATATTACACCAAGTTTCTTCAGTATGATAAAGTTTTCGTCGAGGCGCAGGAAAATTATCAAAAACAAAGTTACCGCAACCGTTGTTTAATATTGTCGGCAAATGGGATATTGCCGCTTATCATTCCCGTAGCGAAAGCTCAGCCGAAAGTAATAACCAAAGACATCCGTATCGACAATACCCTGGCCTGGCAAAAAAATCATTGGAATGCCATAGAATCTGCTTACAGCGCTTCGCCATACTTTGAGTTTTTTATCGATGATTTAATACCCTTCTATAAAAAGCATTATGCGTATTTGTTGGATTTTAACCTGGAATTCCAGGACCTGATGCTTGAAGTGCTTGAAATTGAAATTTCTGTGCGTATTACCGATCATTTTTCCAAACACCCTGCGTCAGGAACAGACGACTTCAGGAATGCTATTCACCCTAAAAAAAGCACGAATAAACATGACCGGTATTTTCATCCTGCATTTTATTATCAGGTATTTCAGGATAAATATGGCTTTATGCCCAACTTGAGTATCCTTGATCTTCTGCTGAACGAAGGTACCAATGCTGAGAACATCCTCAGGCAAAGCATTGTGCGTTGAGCTCAAAAGGCTGAACCAGTCTTTACTAAGACAGGCTGGATCCATGTTTTCGCACATTTTGTTTCTGTCAATGAAAATATGACAATGCACAGGTCAACATGATGAAATAAGGAAAATGGCAGGTTGCTTATGCAGTGGAGGTAATGGTTCTTTTTTCCAGGCCTGGATTGCTTTAGTTTCTATGTGCTCTTTTTCCAGGGTAAGGTTGGATGCAATACAAAGCAATGTTTTATCGCTACAGGTCTCCAGCAGATCTTTTAACATCTGATTATTGCGATAGGGCGTTTCCATGAATATCTGAGTTTGTTTTTCACGATAGGATTTTTGCTCCAAATATTTGATCTTTTTAATGCGCTGAGCGGATTGGATAGGCAGATATCCGTTAAAGGCAAAATTTTCCCCATTCAGACCTGATCCCATAAGTGCCAAAACGATGGAAGAGGGTCCTACCAGAGGCATTACCCTGATTTGTTTCTGATGTGCCAGGTATACAATTTCTTCCCCGGGATCAGCAATACCAGGTACACCCGCTTCGGAGATCAATCCCATGTCTTTGCCTTCATCCAATGGTTTGATCAATCCGGGAAGATCCTGCGTGGCTATATGCTTATTGAGTACATAAAATCGGATCGTGTCGATCTGTTTTTCCGGAACGAGCTTTCTGATATAACGTCTGGCGGTACGCGTGTTTTCGACAATCAAAAAATCCAACATGCGAACAATACTTTTCACATGTTCGGGAATTATCCGATTTGTAGCCGTTTCTCCTAATGTTGCAGGTATAAGATATAATATTCCTTTCATGACTAAGGATTTTTAATTTATCCCTTATTGACCTGGATAATAGAGGTTCTATCACATTCGGATTGATTCTCTATTGTATGTTTCATTGCCTGAATCGTCAAAGGTAATGAATTATCTGGAGTCTGCTGCTAACCTGTATTGTTAACAAAAAATGTAAAAAACAATTCTTGAACATCATGAGTAAAATACGAATATTCTTTTGTTTATACATGGGTGTTCATTTTTTCCGGGTGCGCCAATTTTTGGGCATCTGCTGCGTTGCGAAAACCTC
>CAYYLT010000192.1:701-6794 GCA_964472385.1 uncultured Bacteroidales bacterium | reverse complement strand
GGACAGTACTACCTGGCCTGCAAGGAATATGCTTATCCTGGGTGGATTTGTTTTAATCTATCTGGTGATCCACCTTTCCAATTTTTTCTGGAAGGTTCATTTTGGTCATGTCGAAACGGTGATGATCAATGGAACGGAAATGGATAATTTATACCTTCTGGTAACTACATTATTCATGAAATGGTGGTGGTATGATGTGATTTATATTCTGGGAGCAGTATTTTTGGCACTTCATCTTTCTCACGGATTTTGGGCTGCTTTTCAGTCATTGGGTTGGAATAATGATCGGTGGAGGGTCAGATTAAAAAGGATTGCCTACACATTTGCCATCATTATGGGTATAGGGTTTTCCAGTATACCGCTGTATTTTCTGATTACCGCTCATTAGCGTCTGTCTGTAAACGCAAGGGTTTGTTACGTGCGTTTTTCGTGCCAGTAGAGCCAGGATATACCATTTTTTTAACAATTGAATCGACATAAAATTAAGATCATATTATATGGCAACACCGGATGCAAAAATACCTGAGGGATCTTTAAAAGATAAATGGACCCATTATTTGGAGTCGATGAAACTTGTGAGTCCGGCCAATAAAAAGCAGCTGGAAATTATTGTGGTAGGTACGGGAATTGCCGGGGCTTCAGCAGCTTCTGCACTGGCTGAGTTGGGTTACCAGGTAAAAGCCTTTTGTTATCAGGATAGTTCGCGCCGTGCTCATTCAGTAGCGGCACAGGGTGGTATTAATGCAGCCAAGAACTACCGGAATGATGGTGATAGTGTGCACAGGTTGTATGAGGATATCATAAAGGGGGGAGATTACCGAGCCCGTGAAGCCAACGTATACAGGGCTGCTGAAGTAAGCAATGGTATCATAGACCAGTTAACCGCACAGGGTGTGCCATTTGCCAGGGAGTATGGCGGTCATATCACTACCCGTTCGTTTGGAGGGGTACAGGTATCAAGAACCTTTTATGCCCAGGGCCAAACCGGGCAGCAGGTACTTCTTGGAGCCTACGCGGGATTGAAAAGGATGATTGCCAGGGGGAATATTCAGATGTACCATAGAAGGCAGATGCTTGAGCTGGTCATTGTTGAAGGGGAAGCCAGGGGAATTATTGTCAGAAATCTGGTAACCGGCAAACTGGAGAGGTATGCTGCACATGCCGTGGTACTGGCTACGGGAGGCTATGGTACGATTTATTATTTATCAACCCTGGGTGTTTCTTCTAGTGCATCAGCTGCCATGATAGCTTACCGAAAAGGTGCTTTTTTTGGCAATCCAAGCTTTATTCAGATCCATCCCACTTGTATCCCCCAATTAAGTGATTTCCAGTCAAAACTCACCCTTATGTCGGAGTCTTTAAGAAATGATGGGAGAATTTGGGTTCCCCAAGAGAAGGGGGATAATCGGGATCCCAATGTCATTCCTGAAGGAGAAAGAGATTATTATTTGGAAAGGCGCTATCCTGCTTTTGGCAACCTTGTACCAAGGGATGTTGCCTCCCGTGCTGCTAAAGAACGCTGTGATTCAGGCTATGGAGTAGGCCCAGCAGGTCAGGCTGTATACCTTGATTTTAGTCAGGCTATTCAGGAACAAGGCATCAAAACCATCGCCAGTAAATATGGGAATTTGTTTGATCTTTACCGAAAGATCACTGGTGATAGTCCTTACCAGACTCCAATGAAAATCTATCCGGCAGGTCATTATACCATGGGTGGGTTATGGGTGGATTATGAGCTGATGACTACCATCAAAGGATTGTTTGCTATTGGAGAAGCCAATTTTTCCGAGCATGGAGCCAACAGACTGGGCGCAAGCTCCCTTATGCAGGGTGCCGGAGATGGGTACTTTATTCTGCCCAATACAATCGGAAATTACCTTTCCGGTAAGATTAAGACCAAACCCCCGGAAACCAGCCGGGATGAATTTGTTCTGGCTGAAAACGATGCCCGTAACAAGTTGCAGCAGTTGCTTTCGATTGAGGGAACGCAAACGGCTTCATCTTTTCATAAAAGACTGGGCGGGATTATGTGGGATCACTGCGGCATGAAAAGAAATGCAACAGATTTGAAGAAAGCACGCAATATGGTTAGAGCGCTGAAAGAGGAGTTTTGGAGTGATTTGAAACTTCCCCAAGGAATCAACCAGGTTAATCAGGAACTGGAAAAAGCCATACGGGTAGCTGATTTTTTTGATTTGGGACAGCTGCTGATTGAGGACGCGCTCAACAGAAATGAATCCTGTGGAGCTCATTTCCGTGAGGAATGTCAAACCGATAGCGGGGAGGCCTTAAGGGATGATGATAACTATATGTATGTTGCTGCCTGGGAATATCAGGGAGATAACCAAATGCCCCTGCTACACAAAGAACCGCTTATTTATCACTACACAAAAGTGAAAGTCAGAAGTTATACATGAGTGGCCTGTAGATTATAGCCAAACCTGTAACCTGCATGCAGCGGACTGCACAACAAGGAGATGAATAAAGCATGCAGGTTCCAGGGTAAGGAAGCAAAAAATGCGATTTTTGAAATACAGCTTATTTGAGATGCAAAACGTTAATAATTCTTTATACGAATGAAAGTCAGATTAAAGATATGGCGTCAGCCCGATGCGTTAAGCAAGGGGTCTTTTGTTCATTATGCACTTGATGATATCAATCCGGATATGTCATTTCTCGAGATGCTTGATGCGCTTAATGAGCAACTTATCAGGCAGGGTCAGGACCCGGTAGCTTTTGAGCATGACTGCCGGGAGGGAATATGCGGATCCTGTGGGTTATTTATCAACGGACGGCCCCACGGACCTGAACAAGCGATAGCCACATGTCAGCTTCATATGCGTTCGTTTCGCGACGGCGAACGGATTGTTATAGAGCCCTGGCGGGCTGTTGCTTTTCCGGTAATAAAGGATTTGATCGTCGATCGCAGTTCCCTGGATGCCGTTATGGAATCGGGGGGATTTGTGTCTGTTGATACCGGATCCGCTCCTGAGGCCAATCACATACCGGTAAAGAAAGCATATGCTGAAAAAGCTTTTGATGCAGGGATATGTATTGGATGCGGGGCGTGTGTAGCAGCTTGTAAAAATTCCAGCGCCATGTTATTTGTTTCAGCCAAAGTATCTCAGCTTGCGCTGCTGCCACAGGGTAAGCCGGAAGCCAAACGCAGGGCATTGAACATGCTGGCTAAAGCTGATGAGCTGGGTTTCGGGGGGTGTACCAGTACAGAAGCCTGTGAGGTTGAATGTCCTAAAGCTATATCATTGTCTCACATCGCGCGGCTTAACAGAGCGTATTTGAAATCATCTTTTACTGAAGAAAAAGCATGAGTCAGCTGTTCATCGCTTCTTCAATTTCTTCAACGGTTGATGGGAGGCGTTTGCCGATGATTTGGCAACCTGCTTCGGTGACCAGCAGATTGTCTTCGATGCGTATGCCTCCGAAATCTCTGAATTGATCTACCTTGTCATAATTGATGAATTGGATCAGTCGTTTCTCGTTCTCCCATTTATCGATAAGCTCGGGAATAAAATAGCATCCCGGTTCATTGGTAAGCACATAACCGGGTTGCACTTTTTTACCAAAGCGCAACCCTGAAAATCCGAAAAGCGTAGACCTTTTAATATTTTCATCATACCCAACCAGATCTTCACCCAGACCTTCCATATCGTGAACATCCAGTCCCATCGGATGACCAACACCATGAGGCATAAACAAAGCATGTGCTCCGTGTTGCAATGCTTCCTCCACATCACCTTTCATAAAACCAAGATCTTTCAGCCCTTGTATGATAACGCGGGCGGCCTTTTTATGAGCCTCTAAATAGGGTACATTGGGTTTGGTTATTTCTCTTACCCGGTCATTGGCCTCCAAAACGATATGATAAATGGCTTTTTGCCTGCTGTCAAATTTTCCGTTGACCGGAATGGTACGGGTGTAATCAGAAGCATAATGCATGGCTGTCTCTGCTCCGGCATCCGTTAGCATCATTTTATCCTTTTCCAGCTTATTGCCATGATAATGGTTGTGGAGGGTCTCACCATGTTGGGTCAGGATAACCGGAAAAGAGATCATGCCGCCATAGGTGCGGGGTATACCTTCAAGAAAACCGGAGATCTCTCTTTCATAAATGCCCGGCTTGCATAATTGCATGGCATGAATATGCATTTGATAGCCAATTTCTGCAGCTTTCTCAAGCTCCCTGATCTCATTTGTATCCTTGGTGCTTCGCATCGCTATGATGGCTTTGATGAGTTCATCGGAAACGTATTGCCCCGTTTCTGCATGATTAATGCCTAGGATGTCTGCAAATTTGATGATGTTTTCGCCCCGGTAAAAGGAGATACAATGAAGATTGCGACCGTTATCTCTGAATTTTCGTAGAAAAGCAGGTAATTTGCCGTTGGGTTGGGTATTGTCCACTCCTGCCCGTTGGCTTAGTTCCTGAACAGTGGGTTGGGGTCCCATCCATATAATATCATCCAGTTCTATATCATCTCCGAAAAGATATTCCTTATCCTGGTCGATATCAATTATGCCTGTCAGGTCAGGGACATCCAGTCCAAAATAATAAAGAAAAGTGCTGTCCTGACGGAAAAGATAATCATTTCCCGGATAGTTCATGGCACATTCACCATTCCCAAGCAATATGACCAGTCCATTGCCCAGTCGTTCTTTTAGCTGCTTGCGGCGGTTGATATAAACATCTTTTTGAAACATATTCATAGGGTTGATTGTGTTTTTATTTTGGCTTTACAAGATAATGATTTGAATAGAAATGACCAATTTTTGTCAATATATTCCTGACCTGCCTTATACACAGCAAAAGTACATTGCTCAAAATTAATTATTTATATGGATATTGTGTATAGGATTAATGAGAGAAAGTCTGGCTTTTAAGCGGACCGTATCATTCAAAAAAAATGAATAAGCTTATGTAAACCGGATAATACAGGGCATAGGGAACTGTGAATACATGTTTTTGCAACATTAAAAAATTGTTATATTTTTAGCATATCAATTGAATGCATCTTATGGTAAAAGCAAAAGATATCCATCATGTTGGGTTTTTTGTATCTTCAGATTCATGGATAAACCATCAGCAATGGCATTATCACGTATCGAAAGCACTTTATGAGAGAGGTTATCAGGTTTCTGTTATCACCTCCAGGAAAAGAATGTTATACACCAAATCCCGAAGGTATGGTGTACCGGTACAATCTTATAGAAAAGGGACTTTTCTTTTTCAATCCCTTAGCCATTTGGTGCGTATATTTAAGCATAAGAACATTACCATCTTATTCATTAATCATCCGAAAGATCTGAGGAAAGCTTCTATTGCTGCGTGGCTTGCCGGTGTAGATAAAGTGATCTATAGAAGGGGAACTGTTTCTAATATAAGTAATAACGTGATCAACAGATGGATATTAAGGCGATTGATATCCGTGGTTATTACCAATTCCGATGCCAACAAGGAAATCATGACCCGTGATAAGCGAACCCTTTATGATCCAAATAAAGTCGAAGTGATTTATAATGGCCTGGACATTCATAAGTTTGATAAAAAGAGCCTTTTATCACAAAATTTCAGGAAAAATGGAGAGATGGTTGTGGGCATGTTAGCGGGTCACTTCAGCAAAGAGCGTTTCTTACAACTTGTTGGTTTGATTCAACGGGATAAGCAGGAATTGCACCCCTACCGTTTTATCGTGTATGGCAGCAAGGCACACCATGACAGACTGTCAAAAAAGCTTAAGGCGAAGGGGATCAACGGAGAATTGGTTTATTGGGATACCAGATCAAAAAATCTGTTGGATTTTATGAATTCAATAGATGTGTTTTTTTCGGCAAATAATCACCATTGTTTCAATTATCCCATACTTTATGCCTTAGCTTTACAAAAGCCTGTTATTGGTATTGATCAGGGCAGCATACCGGAGATGATACAGGATTATACCAATGGGTTTTTAATCAGAACAGATAATATACAGGCTGTTACGGAAAAGCTTCAGGTACTCACCGACCCTGATTTGAGGTTCAGGATGGGTCAGGCAGCCCGGAATACCGTACACCGGAAATTTAATTTTGAGAACG
>CAYYLT010000192.1:0-691 GCA_964472385.1 uncultured Bacteroidales bacterium | reverse complement strand
AGATAGAATTGAAGAGGTCATCAGCTAATGAAGGAAGATATTAACAAAGCTTTGGGAGTTCTCAGAAAGGGTGGCGTAATCCTTTATCCCACAGATACGGTTTGGGGATTAGGGTGTGATGCAACCCATTCCGGGGCAGTTGAAAAGATATACCAGATCAAAAGGCGGGATAAACAAAAAAGTATGTTGGTTTTGGTTGATTTCCCGGGACGTATAGATAGGTATGTTGAATATATGCCGGATATTGCCTGGGATTTAATTGATGTTAGCGATAAACCTTTGACCATCATTTATCCACAGGCAAAAAACCTGGCCCATAATTTGGTGGCTCCGGATGGAAGTATTGGGATCAGGGTTGTCCGGGATAAGTTTAGCCAGCAGTTAATAACACAATTCAAAAAACCCGTTGTTTCCACCTCTGCCAACCTTTCCAGTCAACCGGCACCTGAAAACTTTAAGAAGATTGATCAACAGATAATTGATTCGGTTGATTATGTAGTTCAATGGAAACAGGATGAAACAAAAAAATCTGTTCCTTCAGGGATCATCAAGCTGGGACCCGCCGGAGAGGTAGAGGTTATACGGGAGTAGGCATTTTTTGTGTTTTTCAGCAAACCCGAAGTAGGCGACTACATTGTCGGCTTTCGACGCCTTGCACCTACCCAAAACTTGACGCATGAATAATACAGGT
>CAYYLT010000191.1:3102-6845 GCA_964472385.1 uncultured Bacteroidales bacterium | reverse complement strand
TTAGTTTTTATTATGTTGAATTATAAACCTTTAATAAACTTTTATTCTTGTGAAATATGCTATCATTATACCGGCCAAGAATGAAGAAGAATCAATCCCGCTGGTGCTTGATTCGATTGTTTCCCAAACCTTATTGCCGCAAATTGTACTGGTTGTGGATGACGGTTCCACAGACCATACAGCCGG
Source organism: uncultured Bacteroidales bacterium (assembly GCA_964472385.1). Classification (GTDB taxonomy): domain Bacteria; phylum Bacteroidota; class Bacteroidia; order Bacteroidales; family UBA12077; genus JAGXLC01. Next base: position 6,659 of record CAYYLT010000191.1, on the reverse strand, counting down.
TGTTGTCCAATCGTACACTTCTGCCCATGGATTTATTAAATGCCTGAAAAAACAAGACCAGGACAAAGGGTATCATCTTGGTGGCAAAGTTGTAGAGGTTTTTCATTATGGTATCAACTACCTGAATAAACTGGGTATAGATTACGAATTTGTGTTAAAAATGGATGCGGATGTACAGTTCGACTCCGGGCTTTTTAGTCAGATTGCTGAAAGGATCAAACACATTAGCAAACCGGGCATACTATCATGCACGCCTTATGTAGAACAAAATGACTCGCGGATTCATATTCACAGCCCACACTGGCATACCAACGGTGATTTTAAAATTTATAACAGGGCATGTTTGGAACATATGGGGGGACTGGTACCTGATCTGGGATGGGATTGCGCGGATAACATCATGGCCATGGAAAATGGATGGAATACCCATGTATATAGGGACTTAACCTATCGTCAAAATCGACCCATTGGAAGGAATTCCATTAAGAAAGGGATCATGCGGCAAGGTGTAGGTGCTTATAAATTGCGATACAGCAGTCTGTATATCCTTCTGAAAATCATCCATGACATGGTTAAACCCCCATTTTTGATTTATGGATACTATTATCTTATGGGATATTTTCAAGCTAAACGCAATGCTGAATCCCGAACTTTAAACAAGGTTCAGGCCAAAATACTAAGATCCCTGCTGTGGCAAAGCATGCGCTCCAGAATACAACATAAAGAATTTCAAATCTTTCAGAGGGGACGCTATTTAAAAAAAGCCACAAAAACAACTGCGGGATAAAGGAGAGGGAAAATAACCAATGCAATCCCTTGTCAGCAAAAAGAAAACCTTACTCCATTCTTTGATAAACTCCCGCCAGCGAAGGGGTGAACATATAAGCATGTTTTCCCAGTTTTGAGACAACGCCGTAGAAACCGCGCTTGACAGGATGAAGTTTTTCAACATAAAAGCCCCCGCGGTAGGGGTAATAAACCGGGAAGGTCTTCAGAAATTGTTGATATCGGGAGTAATGATACCATTTGGAAATACGCTTAAATGGTTTTAAATGCTTGTTCAGGGAGTACGGTGACCAGAAAATATTTCGGTATTCCCAGTTTTGGCGTCCAAAAAGCCTGGCATATTGCTTACGTATCGGTACGGGCAACCAATGGCAGAAGGGTAGCCGCGTATCATGTGCCACTACAGGGAACCATAAATTGGGGGTAGATAGAACAATAAACTTGTCGGCTACCCTGCGTAAATCATATATCGCTTCTTTAGAGCCGAAAACATGTTCCAGTACTTCAATACAGAAAACAATATCGGCTTCCCGGTCTTTCATATCCAATTCACCCAACCCGCTGGTTCGCCATTCAATATCTTCATTTATACCCATATAGGAGGCAATCTGCTTTGCACCTTCTACCAGCTCCGGATTGGGTTCAACGGAAATGATCCTGGCATTCGTCGACAGCCGAAGTGCGAAGGTAAACAAGCCTATACCCGAGCCCACATCGGCAATGACCGTTTCACTGTTAATCCGGGTAAAATCAGGAATTTGTTTGATGTATTTCTCAACAAAAAAATTCAGGGCTTCACGAAAATTCACCCTGTTGTATCCTGTTTGCCGTACAACTTCTAATTGATTGATCTTATCAATGACCTCTTCTGTAAGGATATCGGAATAGTCGGGAGCAGCTACTGATACTTCTTCCATAACATTTCATTTTTAGGATTAATGTGTATAATAGAACATCTCATTTACATGATCATTAAACGAATAACTGGCTGACAAAGCAAGCATAATACAAGCATTGTGCAAGGCAGGCAGCCGTTGATTAAAACATCACAAAAATAACGCTTCATAGGATATTTTGTTTAAAATGATGGAAAAAAACAGGAACCGCATATCTTTGCTGAACATTCAATTGAACAACCTTACAATACAAGAATTACTGGAAAATTTGGATCAGGGCATGGTTGTAACCCCTAATATCGACCATATGGTCAAATTGCAAAAAGATGAAAATTTTTACAAAATATACCAGCAAGCCGATTATGTGCTACTGGATAGCAGGGTCATTTATTATATGCTAAAGTTGTCCGGCAGTCCCATAAAAGGTGTCATTCCGGGTTCTGATCTGCTTCCTGCATTTTATCAGTATCATAAAGATAATCCTTCAATAAGCATGTTCCTTCTTGGTGCGATGGATGGCATCGCCAATAAAGCCAGGGACAAAATTAACAGCAAGGTAAAAAGAGAAATTATCACAGGAGCCTATTCTCCTTCATATGGTTTTGAGAAAAAACCGGAAGAGTGCAATAAAATAACCAGGATGATCAACCAATCTGGAGCGAACGTGCTGATAATCGGGGTGGGTGCACCCAAACAAGAAAAATGGCTGCATCAATATATGTCTGAGCTATATAATATTAAGCTGGCATTGGCTTTAGGAGCTTCTATCGACTTTGAAGCCGGATTAAAAAAAAGATCCCCCAGATGGCTACAAATGATCGGCATGGAATGGTTTTACAGATTCATCTGTGAACCGCGAAGATTATGGAAACGTTACTTTATAGATGATTTACCGTTTATTTTCCTTTTTATTAAACAAAAACTGGGTAAATATCAGGACCCTTTTCGCAATTAACCTTCTATTATGCATAGAAAATAAACAAACATCAATAAATTAAAGAATTTTAGTGCTTTATATATAGTGTTCAAAAGATTTCATATTTATATTTTTACACGCTAGACCAATGCTATTCAATTCTTTAGACTTTATCATCTTTTTCCCGATTGTTATTGCAGGTTACTTTGCTTTAAATCCCAAATACAGATGGATTTTATTGTTACTGGCCAGTTACTACTTTTACATGTGTTGGAATTACAAGTACATCGTACTTATTCTATTTTCAACCGTAATAGACTATTTCAGTGCGTTGTTAATGGTACGAACAAACAGGCTGAAGGTAAGGAAGACACTTTTGATCTTGAGTCTGGCCAGTAATCTTGGGCTTCTGTTCTTTTTCAAATATTTCAATTTTTTTGCAGAATCAATCAATTTGGTCTTCGATCAGTTCAACGTCATGAAAGACGTAAGATATTTTGATTTGCTATTGCCGGTGGGCATTTCCTTTTATACCTTTCAAACCCTGAGCTATACCATCGATGTATTCAGGGGCAAAAAAGAACCTGAGACCCATTTTGGCAAATTTGCCTTGTATGTTTCCTTTTTCCCCCAACTGGTGGCCGGACCTATAGAGCGGTCAACCCGCCTCCTTCCCCAGTTGAAAAAACATTTTTTGTTTAATTATGACCGGGTGCGGGATGGCATTTTGCTCATTGTCTGGGGCTATTTTAAAAAAGTGGTCATTGCCGATCGCATTGCAGAATATGTAAACATTGTTTACAACAACCCTACAGAACATACGGGCTATCCAATGATTATAGCAACTTTCTTCTTTTCTTTTCAAATCTATTGTGATTTCTCCGGTTACAGCGATATTGCCATTGGTTCGGCGAAAATTATGGGTTACGATCTGATGACCAATTTCAGAAGACCTTATT
>CAYYLT010000191.1:0-3092 GCA_964472385.1 uncultured Bacteroidales bacterium | reverse complement strand
TGCACAAAACATCAGGGAGTTCTGGAGAAGATGGCATATATCCCTTTCCACCTGGTTTCGCGACTATTTTTATATTTCCATAGGGGGCAACCGGGTAAGCAAATTCCGGCATAAGCTAAATATTTTTCTCACTTTCGTGGTAAGCGGACTATGGCATGGAGCCAACTGGACATTTGTCATTTGGGGCGCACTACACGGTATTTACCAGATCATTGAAATATGGAAGAAAAACCTGATCAGTCAATACACTTTCCTCCAGCAGATAAAAATTCCAAAAACTTTTGCTCAATTAAGTAATATATTAATTACCTTTATATTGGTGTATATATCCTGGATCTTTTTCAGGGCAAATAATGTAAATGATGCATTTTTCATCATCCAAAATCTTTTCAACACAGATCCTCAGCCTGTTAACTTATTCTTTTTCAAAGCTGATATGACTATATCCCTAATAACCATTGCCTTTCTACTGATTATTGAGCTATGGGAGGAAGTTTCAGGTTTATATGATAAGATAACCCGTTTTCCCAAATTTATTAAATGGATTATACTGACCGTAATCCTTTTGTCTATTGTCATCCTGGGAAAATGGGATGAAGTGGATTTCTTGTATTTCCAATTCTAAAAATTTGTGCACTATGAAAACAAAAATCTTAAAAACCGTAATTTATATCTTCGGTTTGGTTTGCCTTGTTGCTTTTCTGGCCATCCGAAGCTTACCATTAATGAACCGTTTAATGGCTGAAAAAATCATACCCGATCATTGGGAGTTTGTAAAATATGGAGAAATGTATTATTTTAACTACATTTCTAATTTTAAAGTCGACTCATTGCCCAAAGCCACACAAAAATTCAGGTTATCAGCCAAACAAGCTAAGTTGGACAGAGCTGAAATTTTGATTTTTGGCGACAGCTTTTTTGATTTTGCAAGGCATGAAAACCTGCCGGAACAAATTCACGACTGGTTTAATATGCCAGTTTATTTCGAAAGAAATGATTACCCCCTGGCATCTTTAGCTCAAAAAGGATATGAAAATGAGGAACCCAAAATACTGATTTACGAAACCGTAGAGCGCAATATTGCATACCGGTTTCGGGAAAAACACAAAATACCCGGGAATCCGGAAAAAGCCAACAATAAAGATGACACATCGTTCAAGAATACGATCATTGAGTTTTTATTTCCCCAACAAACAGAAGAACTTTATAACAAGGTGCTGCAAAGAAGCTATATAACCACCAAAATATATGAATGGATTGCTACATTGAAATTCAACCTTTTCGGATATGTTTCCAGGTTAACACCCAAATATACATTAAAAAATCAAGAAGACCCCTGGTTATTTTACCACCGTGAGGTGAGTGACGAACACTGGGGATTTTATTATCAACACAGTGAAAAAGAAATCAATACCTACTGTAACAACATTGCCGATCTGGCTGCAAAACTCGAAAAGGAATTCAGTCTTAAGATGGTTTTTGTCGTTGTACCCAATAAATACACGATTTACCATACCATGCTCAATGATCATACCTATAATGATTTACTACCGGATATTTATAAGGGTTTAGAGAAGAGAAACATCCCGGTTGTCAAATTATACAAGCCCTATCTGCGTAATAAGGGAGAAAAGCTTTACCACGGTACGGATACCCATTGGAACCAGCAAGGTATTGATATTGCTGTGAATAAAACCATTAAGGTAATTGAAAATGGTTTAAAACCTTACGTATTTGCAGAGACAAAAAAATCACAACCTTCGTCAGAATCTAATAAACAATAATCATCAAAAGCAATATTTATGAAAGTAGTTATTCTGGCGGGCGGATATGGAACCCGCATTAGCGAAGAAAGCGGTGTACGCCCGAAACCTATAGTTGAGATAGGCGATAAACCGATCCTTTGGCACATTATGAAAACTTATTCTCATTACGGGTTGAATGATTTCATTATTTGTTGTGGCTATAAAGGATACGTTATCAAGGATTATTTCGCCAATTATCTCCTGCATGAGTCAGATGTTACTTTTGACATGGCAAAAAATGATGTGGAGATACACCCGAATTCTGCCGAACCCTGGAAAGTTACTCTTGTCGATACTGGGAAAAATACAATGACAGGAGGCAGACTGAAGCGAATAAAAAAGTACCTTGATGCGGATACTTTTTGTATGACCTATGGAGATGGGGTGACGGACCATAACATTATCGAATCGATCAATTTTCATAAAAGCCAGGGCACGATTGCAACATTGACTGCAGTGCAGGAGCCCGGGCGATTCGGCGCCTTTAACCTGGATAAAGGCAGCAGCATAGTCAACAGTTTTCGGGAAAAGCCAAAACCAGATGAGGCTAAAAGTGCCTGGATCAATGGCGGCTATTTTGTTTTAGAACCAAGCGTTCTGGATTATATAGACAGCGACGAAACGGTATTTGAAAAGGAACCTCTTGAACGATTGGCTCATGATAATCAATTGGCTGCCTACCGACATTATGGATACTGGCAGTCAATGGATACTTTGCGTGACAAGAATGTGCTTGAAAAAATCTGGCAAAGCGGGGAAGTTCCCTGGAAAATATGGGAGTAATATGGGCTCTGAAATGTATCAGACAATATTCCATGATCATATTCCTTATACTTTCTGGCTTTTTCATGTTTTTATTGTACATCATTATTTCAAAACATCAACAATATACCGTAAATTTCATTAACTTTTCCCCGATGCCTCAATCATTATAAACAAATCAAAAACAAGTCTATGAAAAACAACACAATCCTGGAACAAGACATGAAATACATATTCCAAAATTTAAGTTCCAACGAAAAATCCAAACTTAACGGCTCCTCTTTTCTTATTACTGGATGCGGAGGATTTCTTGGATATTATTTTATACATTTTCTCAATCGCTTTAAAGAGGAATTAAACATCCGAAAAGTTATTGGCCTGGATAATTTCTTAACCGGTAACAAAAATTGGTTGCAAGAAATGACAGCAAACAATGACAGAATAGAATTACATGAATTCAATATAATCACGGATGATATTACAGACATACCAAACAGTGATCATATTGATTACATCCTCCATTTA
>CAYYLT010000190.1:0-6904 GCA_964472385.1 uncultured Bacteroidales bacterium | reverse complement strand
CAGAAACGTCAGACCTTTTATGAAAATGCCATTAGCCGGGCTGATGCACTTTATGATGCAGAAAAATACGAGAAAGCACGGGAAATTTATTATGAGGCACTTAGCTATGATCGTTCTGCATCCTATCCCAAGCAACAAATCGAAAAAATTGAAGAGAATCTGCGGCGGATGAAAGCCGAAAGAAAGACCCGTCAATACCAAGATATAATAAAGCAGGCTGATAAGGCTTTTGATAATGAAAATTTTGATGCAGCCCGGTCATCCTACCAGAAAGCTTTAACCGTAAAGCCAGATAAGCAGCACCCCAATGAGCGTTTAAAACGGATAGAGGCAATCGTTCAAAAAAGAACGCGGGAATCAAATGTCTATAACCGTTTGATCAGGCAGGCCGACTCGAGCTTCACAGAAAGTGCTTATGCAAATGCAAAGACACGCTATTCTGAAGCCCTGTTTATTAAACCCGCAAATGCTTATCCCCGGGATCAGATTTCAAAGATTGATGATATCTTAGAAGAAATATCCGCCAGAGAAAAAAGAGAAAAACTGTTGAACGATAAATACAGGGATGCGATCAACACAGCCGATCAGCTGTTTGAGAACGGGGCCTATGAAGATGCAAGGGTTGCCTATAATCAAGCATCAAAGGTCAAGCCTGGAGCAAGTTATCCACAGAAAAAAATCAGCACCATAGATCAAATATTGCAAAAACGCCGTGAAAACAAAGAAAAAAATGATCAAGGGTACCGGGAAGCCGTTTCCGAAGCCGATCAGTCAATGGAACAAAAGAATTATGAAGCGGCACTTCAACATTATCATCAGGCCTTGGCCTTCAAACCGGAGAAATCATACCCCAGGTCTCAGATTGAAAAAATCAACAATGTATTGTCACAATTAGAAAAGGAAAAGCAGGAGCAGGAAAGGAAAAATCAACGATATACACAAGCCATAAATGATGCAGATAAATGCTTTAGAGATAAAGCTTATTACGATGCCAAAGTCAACTATGAAAAAGCACTGGGGTATAAACCGGATGAACTGTATCCCAAAAAACAGTTGGAGAAAATAGAAAAGACCTGGGAAGCGCTGGAAGATACAAAGAAAAAAAACGCAGCTAAACCCCAACAACTTGATCACACATCAGGAGATGAACCTCCGGTTTTAGAATTTGCCAGTGAAGCAGAAAGAAAAAACTACTTGAACCAATTGTCCGGTGAATATCCCCGAGGTATTACCGTTGAATATTATAACCTGAAAAAGCGTAAAATAAAACGTGTTATCGTGAATCATAACGGGGTGGCGAAGGATTATCGCAGGGTAAAACATTCGTGGGGAGGGGTATTTTATTTCAGAAACGGACAAAGCATTTCCAAGGCTGTGTTCAATGTTGAAACAAAGGACAGGGATTAGATTCTTTGTTTTGTAATTGTTTTACTTTTCGTATATTTGTCCAAAGAATAATCCTGACAATCTATATTGATCGATTATATCAGCTATTAGTGCAAATGCCAACCGCAGATTTTTACTGGCAGGCAGTTTTAGTCTGTATTATTCATACAGGTCATCAACCATATTGCAACAAGCAGATTAAATCAACCTTTTCAAACCGGAACAAACATTACCTGAAATATACTTAATGGAGTATGGATATGAAGAATATCAAAACCTTAACAGCTTATATTCTGATAGCAATCATTTTGCTTTCAACGATCATCGCCATATTGGGTGTATGGGATGTTATCCCGCTTGAAGATGTGGTAACAAAGATAATTTCTTCCTTGTTGATCATTTTTGTTGCCAGTGTGGTGGCCTTGTTCATCTTTAATGTATTGATTAACCATCACGGTGATCATAATAAACTTAAAGATCAATAAGACAAAGGATTTTCATGGCTTGCCCGGGTTCTTATCATAAGGCAAAATATTTTGTTTTTTTGGGCGTTAACATTTAATCTACAAGAAGTTTTTCGTGTGGGATTCATTGGATTTACCGGTCAGCTTCTTACAAAGAAGTACAACTGACAAAAAAAGCGGTTTTTCAGCGGGATCAAAGGAATAATAAGTTTCCATATATTGTAGTAAAGCCTAATCAACCGGTCAATGTCATATAGAATTGTTTTTTTCTTCGCCTTATGCTTTTTCATCCCTTCCCTTCTCTTTGCTCAGGAAAAACAAATATTAAAAGGAAAAGTCATCGATCCTGATGAAGGACCGGTTGTTCATGCCAATGTTAGGTTAAAGTATTCCACCAAAGGAACTGTTACAGGCGAGCAGGGTATGTTTCAACTGGCTTTTCCTTCAGCAATCGCTGCAATGGATACACTTATCGTTTCTCATGTAGGTTATCAAACAAAAACTGTGGCCATCCCGGAAATTGATTTGGAAAGGGTGCTTTTTATCCGTTTGCTGAAGAGCACTGAAGAAGTAGAGCAGGTTGAAATCCGGGGTATCAGAAATCGCGATCCCGACATGATACGCATTGATAAGAAGGATTTTGAGATGTTGCCCACAGCCACAGGTGAGGTGGAATCCATCATAAAAAATATGCCCGGCGTTTCCTCAAGAAATGAGTTGAGTTATCAATATTCAGTGAGGGGTGGCAGTTATGACGAAAATCTGGTTTATGTGAACGGTATAGAGATCTACCGGCCTTTGATCGTAAGAAGTGGAAAACAGGAAGGATTAAGTTTTCTTAATTCGGATATGGTCTCCTCCCTGAATTTTTCTGCCGGAGGTTTTCAGGCAAGATATGGGGATAAGATGGCTTCCGTTTTGGATATCCGGTATAGCAAACCCCAGAGGTTTTCCGGTGATATGGAAATGAGTTTGCTGGGCGGAGCGGTTCATCTGGAAGACAAAGTAGGGGAGCGGTTTACTTATAATGCCGGTTTTCGCTACAAAACCAATCAGTATTTGTTAAATTCCCTTGATGTGAAGGGAGATTATGAACCGGCTTTTTATGATTTGCAGACCTACCTGACTTATCAATTGTCCGAAGATCTTAACCTCGAGTTTTTGGGCAATTATAATCTTAACCAGTACAAATTCATACCCCGGTCCCGGGAGACCTCATTCGGAACCGTACGAAATGCCCTTAATTTGAAAATATTTTATGAAGGTCAGGAGGCAGATGATTTTGAAAATTATATGGGGGCTTTGGCTGCAAACTTTCATCCCACCGCCAACCTTAATTTGCGGTTTATCTCTTCTGCCTATAGCACGCTGGAATCGGTAACATTTGATATTCTGGGTCAGTATTACCTGAATGAACTGGATAAGGCCATAGATTCACCAACTTATGGCGACAGCATTATGAATATAGGTGTTGGGGGTTATTTAGAACATGCACGCAATCAGCTAAGTGGAGATGTATACACCTTCTCGCACAAAGGGATATGGAAGTACAATGCGCATATTTTCAGATGGGGGTTGAAATATAGCAGGGAACAAATAAGGGATGAATCAAACGAATGGACCTATATTGATTCTGCAGGTTATTCCGTACCATACTCTTCCGTTGCTGTTAATTTGTATGACGTTTTAAAAGCTGATCATTCCATTGCTTCTAGTCGTATCACTTCTTATTTTCAAGATACCTATCAATATTCAACGGATTATGGCGATTGGTATTTCAATGCGGGAATGAGAGCCCATTATTGGAGTTTTAATCAGGAGATGGTATTTAGCCCGCGAATCAGCTTAAAGCTTGATCCTTACTTCAATAACAGACTCCGGTTTCATTTTGCCGGTGGATATTACTACCAACCACCATTTTACAAAGAAATGAAAACGAATACGGGTGCAATAAACCCGGATATTCAAGCCCAAAAATCATTGCATTTTGTGCTGGGCTCGGAATATGATTTCACAGCCTGGGGAAGGGTTTTTAAATACCGGGCAGAATTATACTATAAGGTACTGGACAGACTTATCCCTTATAAAATGGATAATGTGAGAATCAAATATGCAGGCAGAAATATGGCTGAGGGTTATGCTACCGGGCTTGATATGCAGGTGAATGGTGAATTTGTTGAGGGAGTTGAATCCTGGGCCAGCTTATCACTTCTGCAAACAAAGGCTGATATTCAAGGTGATTCCTATGTTAATCGAGATGGCGAGGTTGTTAACCCCGGTTATTACCCGCGACCAACCAACCAGTTAATGAATTTCAGCATGTTCTTTCAGGATTATGTTCCCAATCATCCGTCTTACAAATTGCAGCTTAGTGCACATTACGGGAGTCGTTTGCCTTTTTCTCCTCCAAATATCAATCGCTATGACAAAGTTTTCTGGATGCCTTCTTACAGAAGGGTTGATATTGGATTTTCCAAGCTGATCAAAGGAAGTAAAGAACAATTTGACGCCGGGAACCCTTTGCATTATATTCAATCGTTATGGATTGGTATTGAAGTATTCAATTTGTTGGATATCAATAATACCATCTCTTATCAATGGATTAAGACGGTAAGCAACCAACAGGGCAAAGCAGGGCAATATGCTGTGCCAAATTATCTTACTTCCAGAAGATTAAATTTGAAATTGGTATTGAATTTATAATATGCTATATTGTAGGGTGTAACTTCTAACCTAAATGGATTTTAAAGAATGGAAAAATTAAAGAAGCAGGATCTTGAAATCATACACCGTAAGGGATTATCAGAAGAAGATATTCAACAACAGCTCAATAATTTTTACCAGGGTTTTGCTCCTGTTCCGCTTGTAAGACCAGCAACTCCGCAGGATGGCATTGTCATGTTTGACCAGGATGAGCTTGATCACTTTAAGATCAAATATGGAAAGAACATGCAGAATCTTTTTATCAGCAAATTTGTTCCTGCTTCCGGTGCAGCAAGCAGGATGTTCAAACCATTATATGAATACCTGGAGGATGGAAATGCTCATACAACTGAAATTAAACAATTTATAAAAAACATAACCCACTTTGCATTTTATGGTGAACTGAAAGCTGCATTAAAGAAGAAAGGCGTAATGATAGATCATGCCATTTATCGAAAGGATTATCAAATGATTATTCAGGAGCTATTGGAACCCCGGGGATTGGGTTATGGTCAATTGCCCAAGGCCCTGATTAAATTTCACCGCTATCAGGATCATGTTCGGACACCCGTTGAAGAACATATGGTTGAAGGAGCCGGTTATGCAATAAATTCGAATAATACGGTTCGTATACATTATACGATTCTTTCGGAGCATAAAAAAGCATTTGAATCCCTGATCAATCAAAAAAATTCCGGATATGAAGAATATCTGGGGACTAAATTCCAAACAGATTATTCATTTCAGGATGAATCGACGGATAGGATTGCCGTTGATCAGCATAATAAACTTTTGAGAGATCCTGATGGCAGTTTGCTGTTCAGACCTGGTGGTCATGGCGCATTGCTGAATAATCTCAATAAGCTGCAGGATGAGCTTATCTTCATCAAGAATATTGATAATGTTGTGCCGGATAAATACAAAGTATTGACTTATGATTATAAAAAAGCACTGGCTGGTTTTTTGTTAGCATACCAACAAAAAATCTTTGATTATCTCTATAAACTTGATGAGCAACAGGATCTTTCAGAAAATGTGATCGATGAGATGATGAGATTTCTGGAAAAAGAGCTGAATGTTATCCCACCTGATGACCTGGAGAAAAATAATACCCGTGGGATGGGTCAGTATCTTTATAGAAAGTTCAACAGACCCATCCGTGTGTGTGGCATGGTCAAAAATCAAGGAGAAGTCGGGGGCGGGCCTTTTTGGGTGAAGGAAAAGGATGGTTCTGTTTCATTACAGATTATTGAAAAATCACAAATTGATATACATAACCCGGGGCAAAAAGCCATCCTTGAGGAGTCTACCCATTTCAATCCGGTTGATCTGGTATGTGGAATCAAGGATTATAAGGGAATTAAATTTGACTTATTCCAATTTCGGGATCCTTCAATGGGTATCATTACCCATAAATCCCGGAACGGCAAACCCATGAAAGTACAAGAATTACCTGGGTTGTGGAATGGCGGTATGGCTTACTGGAATACCCTGTTCGTTGAGGTTCCTTTGATTACTTTTAACCCTGTTAAATCTGTTATGGATCTGCTTAGAGATGAACATCAATAGAATTTAACAATAATTTAACGTAAAGATCAAGTAATATTAAGGTGAAATTAACACCTGATTCATTGTGAGATGTTACTTTTGTGGGTGTTATAAAGATAAACAACATCAAAAGAAAGTAACCATGAAAAGATTATTGACAATCATATGGATGGGTGTTTTTCTGACGGGCTTTGTATTTCAGTCCACTGCATCCGGTGATGAAGACAAAGATAAAACCAAAACGGTGAACACTGCATCTTTAAAAGGCCAGGTAGTTGATAAGCAAACCGGTGAAACGATAACCGGGGCAAAGATTATCATCAAAGGTAAAAAGCAAATTGCAGCTTATTCTGATTTTGAAGGGAACTTTCAGATTCAGGGATTAAAACCCGGAAAATATGAAATTGAAACTTCCTTTATTTCCTACAAAGATGAAATATGTGATAACATTAAGCTGGAGGTGGATGATAAGAACAATCTGACCATCAAGCTTGAAAGTTTGGAAGAATAAGCAAAAAGTCCAAAAGGAATTAAGAAAAAAGCCGGAGTACATCTTCGGCTTTTTTATTTACGGGTGGCTGTAAGAGGCTGTTTTTCTGTGTCGAATTGTAATGCGTTGCGCTATAGTGCCCGATTGATTTTATAAGTCTGGTTGGTTTTAGATTTTTGTTCCGATTATTGTCAATTATACTTGAAATGAAGGTATATTTCTTATACCTTGCACCGTTTTAGCATTTGACCTTATGATGCAATATGGATAAATCAACTAATATAGAGACAGTTATAGGGAAGTATAGTGATAC
>CAYYLT010000189.1:0-6966 GCA_964472385.1 uncultured Bacteroidales bacterium | reverse complement strand
AGCAAATATTCGTTAAACATAATAATTGGTTGTTTCATTTTTTATGAATAATACAGAATAAACAAAGACATAAATTAGCATTTGATTTTATGGCCAGACACTGCATTGACAAATTTACCCAATATTACGCAACCGGGTATAAGAATTATTCATAAAAAGCGTATTATTTTTGAATCAATTTTAATTACCATATCATGGACCAACAAATAAACCGGATCTATAGAGAATTCTACAGCAAATATTCCGCCAAACAGCACCGTCTTAAAAAGAAATTGAATTTTTTGGCCATTGCCAGGGTGCTTGTTTTCGTTTCAGCGATATATGCGGGTTACCTGCTTATCAAGTTGAATGTGCTACTGGGTATAGCGGCAGCAACAGCTTTGTTAGCTATATTTATAATTCTTGTTATCAGTTATTTAAAAAATAAGGATGCCGTCATGCTCATCAATAATCTTATGGGTATCAACACAGGTGAGATAGAAGCCCTAAGGGGCAATATCAGCAATTTTCCTGATGGAGAAGAATTTAGTGATTTTTCACACAATTACAGCAATGATCTGGAAATTTTTGGAGAGCGAAGTCTCTTTCAGTTTTTAAACAGAACCTGCACATATGCGGGGAAAAATAACCTAGCCCACTGGCTGCGGAATCCATTAAAATCCGAAGCCGAAATCACCGACCGCCAGAAATCCCTTCATGAGCTTTCGGAACACCTTTCATGGCGTCAGCAGTTTTTAGCCATCGGGCAAAAACTGAGTATTGACCAATACAATGATACCCAGCTCATTGCTTGGAGCAAGGAACAACCCATGCTCAGCAAAAGCATTGCTTATCAAGCCATAAGATGGATATTGCCTGCTATTACTCTGATAATTATGGGTTTACTAATTTATGGATCACTGGCCAGCGGATACCTTGTACTCATGTTACTGTTGAATGTGGTGGTTTACATGAATGTTGCCTCAAAAATCACATATCAGCACCGGAAAGTCACAGAACAGATCCCTGCCTTGAGAAATTATAGCCAGCTGTTAACCCATCTGGAAAACCAAAATTATAAGACGGATTATTTGCAAAAGCTGAAAAGCCACCTGTTGTTGGACAAACATAAGTCAAGCCGGATCATCAGAAAACTCTTCCGCATTTCAGATGCCCTGGACAATCGTTACAATATGCTTGCAGCCATCATGATGAATCTCTTCTTCATGTGGGACATTCATCAGGTCATTCGCCTTGAGAAATGGCACAAACATTACGCGAAATATATTGAAGGATGGATTGAAACTATAGGCATCTTCGATGCAATGATGAGTTTGGCCAATTATCGGTACAACTATCCGGCTTTTGTTTTCCCGAAGATAAAAGAAAAATCCACACTCCAGGCAACCGGTTTAGGACACCCCCTGATCAATGAAGACAAAAGGGTAACCAATGATTTTTACATCTCAAAGAAAGGGGATATCCGGATCATTACCGGTGCCAATATGGCAGGGAAAAGCACTTTCTTGAGAACCATAGGGGTCAATTTGGTACTGGGTATGATGGGAGCCCCTGTTTGTGCCGGCCAATTCGAATGTGGCTATAAAGCTCTGTTCACCAGTATGAACATCACCGATTCCCTCTCCAAAAATGAAAGCTATTTCTATGCCGAGATCACAAGACTCAGACAGCTTATTGATCAGGCCATGCATCCTGAAAACATGCTCGTATTGCTGGATGAGATCCTTACAGGAACCAATACCCGCGATAAGGAAAAAGCCTCAAAAGCTTTTCTGGAAAGACTGATCAAAATGCAGGTTACAAGCATCATCGCCACCCACGACCTTTCGCTCACAAATCTGGAGGAGAAATATCCGGATTGTATTTATAACCAACGTTTTGAAGTGAAACTGGAAAACGGGAACATGCATTATGACTACAGGTTAAAAGATGGAATCGCCCAAAATATGAATGCGTTAGAACTTTTAAAGCAAATGAACCTTATCTAACCCCATTATTTTCAACACCACAATCGTTCATCAATTTCATTATCCGGTTTATATCCTGTATCATGATAAAGGAGAAGAAAAGTAATTAACAATTTGCCTGGCTATTGTTGAAAAACTCATGTCAGATGAACCGTTCTTTTGGTTATTTTTACAAAAAAATCGCAGGGTATGCCTACAAATTATTCAGAAGAGAGCATCAGAACATTAGAATGGAAAGAACATATCAGACGCAGGCCTGGTATGTATATCGGAAAACTGGGAGACGGTAATTCCCAGGATGATGGCATCTATGTGTTGTTAAAAGAAGTGATGGATAACTCCATCGATGAATTTATGATGGGTTATGGCAAAAAAATTGCAGTGGAGATCAAGGACAAAAAAGTATCTGTCAGGGATTTCGGCCGCGGAATACCCCTTGGTAAAGTAAAAGATGTAGCCTCCAAAATGAATACCGGTGCAAAGTATGATTCCAAGGTATTCAAAAAATCTGTAGGCCTCAA
This sequence comes from uncultured Bacteroidales bacterium, assembly GCA_964472385.1. GTDB lineage: Bacteria > Bacteroidota > Bacteroidia > Bacteroidales > UBA12077 > JAGXLC01. The sequence continues at coordinate 4,478 of CAYYLT010000189.1, read as the reverse complement.
TGGCGTTGGGATAAAAGCAGCCAATGCCCTTTCTGATTATTTTAAAATTGAATCATTCCGCGAAGGGCAGAGGACCAGTATTGAATTTTCGAAGGGTGAACTCATCAGGGAAGAAAACACCCAACCCACGCAAGAGAGCAACGGGACCCTGGTCACTTTCTCCCCGGATAATGAGATGTTCGGTGCCTATCATTATATTGAGGAGTACGTGGAAATTATGCTTAAAAATTACGTGCACCTCAATTCGGGGCTTATCATTCTCTTCAATGGAAATACGCTGCAGTCAAAAAACGGATTAAAGGATCTGCTGGAAGAAAACATGAGCGCAGAGGGTATCTATCCCATTATCCATATTCAGGGAAAGGACATCGAAATTGCCATTACCCATGGCAATCAATATGGTGAAGAGTATTATACCTTTGTCAACGGACAGCATACCAACCAGGGAGGAACCCACCTATACGCCTTCCGCGAAGCCCTTGTTAAAACCTTACGCGATTTTTTCAAAAAAGATTACGAAGCTTCGGATATTCGTACCGCTATCATTGCAGCTCTGAGCATCAAGATTGAAGATCCCGTATTTGAATCCCAGACCAAAACCAAACTCGGATCTAAAGATATGGGACCTGAGGGCCCCTCAATCAGAAATTTTATCAATGATTTCATCAAAACCCGTCTCGACAATTACCTGCATATGAATCAGGAAACAGCCGACAGGCTGTTGCGTAAAATCGTTGAATCTGAAAAAGAGCGGAAAGAAATCAATAGTGTCAAAAAACTGGCCAAAAAAAGGGCCAAAAAAGCAAACCTGCATAACAGAAAACTCCGCGATTGCAGAATTCACTATAACAGCAACCATGAGAAAAGAATGGATTCAACCATATTTATTACAGAAGGAGATTCTGCCAGCGGATCCATTACCAAGGCCCGGGATGTTAATACGCAAGCCGTATTCAGCTTAAAAGGCAAACCCTTGAATACCTACGGGTTGACCAAAAAAATCGTATACGAAAATGAAGAGTTCAACCTGCTCCAGGCAGCCCTGAACATAGAAGAGGGATTGGATAACCTGAGATATAAAAATATCGTTATTGCCACAGATGCCGATGTCGACGGAATGCATATCCGGCTTTTGCTGATCACTTTCTTTTTGCAGTTTTTCCCTGACCTGGTGAAAAACGGAAACCTTTATATCCTTCAAACCCCGCTTTTCAGGGTAAGGAACAAAAAGAAAACCTTTTACTGTTACAACGAAAAAGAAAAAAATCAGGCGGTGAAAAAATTGAACCAAAAAGCTGAAGTAACCCGGTTCAAAGGATTGGGTGAAATATCTCCGGATGAATTTACCCGTTTTATTCGTGAGGATATCCGGCTCGAACCCGTCAGATTATACAAAGATGATGCCATTAAACAATTGCTTACTTTCTATATGGGTAAAAACTCCCCTGAGCGGCAGGATTTTATCGTAGATAATCTGCGGGTTGAAGAAACACTGATTGAAGGATAAAACACATGCATTCCTGCTTTCGAATCAAATTAGTGTGCATCTGATGAACAAAAATGAATTGTTATCCGGAATAATGGATTGACCAATATGGAAGAAAATAAACAGCACGAACCGAATCAGTTTGAGCAAAGTGGGGGCAATGGTCATGGTGATGATGAACCGTTGCACCGGATATCGCATCTCTCGGGGATGTATAAAGACTGGTTTCTTGATTATGCCTCCTATGTGATACTGGAGCGTGCAGTACCCCATCTGAACGACGGATTGAAGCCCGTACAGCGACGGATACTTCATACCATGAAACAAATAGATGACGGCCGTTATATTAAGGTCGCCAATATCATTGGATACACCATGCAATATCATCCTCATGGAGATGCTTCCATCGGAGATGCCCTGATCCAGATTGGCCAGAAAGATCTGCTGATCGATACACAAGGTAACTGGGGCAATATAATGACGGGTGACAGCGCAGCCGCACCAAGATACATAGAAGCACGCCTTACCAACTTTGCACAGGATGTAGTTTTTAATCCCAAAACCACTGAATGGAAAACTTCCTATGATGGGAGAAAACAGGAACCCATCACCCTGCCCGTTAAATTCCCCCTCCAGCTCGCGCAGGGTGTAGAAGGTATTGCAGTAGGTCTCGCATCCAAAATATTACCCCACAACTTCAATGAACTTATAGATGCTGCCATTGCCTATCTGCAAGGTAAAGACTTTCAACTTTATCCCGATTTTCCCACTGCCGGTATAGCTGATTTTTCAAAATATCAGGATGGTAAAAGAGGAGGACAGGTTAAAGTCAGGGCCAAAATAGAAAAAAAAGATAAACATACCCTGGCAATCACTGAAATACCTTACAGCAAAACAACAAACTCCCTCATCGACTCCATCTTGAAAGCCAACGATAAGGGAAAGATCAAAATCAAAAGAATTGACGACAATACCGCCGAATATGTTGAGATCCTGATACACCTCTCCAATGGTACCTCTGCCGATAAAACCATTGATGCCCTCTATGCTTTTACCGATTGTGAAATATCCATATCTCCCAACGCCTGCGTTATTGACAAATACAAGCCACGATTCATGGGCGTGAGCGAGATGCTTCAAATTTCCACCAACAATACCCGTGAACTGCTCAGAAAAGAACTGGAAATAAAAAAAGGTGAACTGCTCGAATCCCTCCATCTATCTTCCCTGGAAAAAATATTTATCGAAAACCGTATATACAACGATATTGAAGATTGTGAAACGTGGGAATCCATTTTGCAAACCATCGATAAAGGCCTGGAGCCCTTTAAAAAACAATTAATACGCAAAGTAACCCGGGAAGACCTGATCAAGCTCACCGAGATCCGCATTAAACGTATATCAAAATACGATGCCAAAAAAACAGATGAATACATTCAAAAATTAAAAGATGATATAGAACACATCAAAGGAAACCTGGCTCAAATTACCAACTATACCATCACCTATTTCAAACAGATCAAAAAGAAATATGGTAAAGACAAAAAAAGAAAAACCGAAATACGCAACCTTGAAAATATTGAAGCAACACAAGTTATCGAAGCCAACAAGAAATTGTATGTCCACCGAAAAGACGGATTTGTCGGAACAGGACTGAAAAAGGCCGAATATGTATGCGATTGTTCGGATATCGATGAGATCATTGCTATCCGGAAAGATGGAAAATATATGATCACCAAGGTAGAAGAAAAGCTTTATATCGGCAAAGATATCCTTCATGTAGACGTTTTTAACCGAAATGATAACCGAACCATCTATAATGTGTTATACCATGATGGCCTCAATGGGGATATTATGATAAAACGCTGCCCCATTACAGGCATTACAAGAGATAAGGAATATGACCTTACCAAAGGAACCCAACATTCAAAGATTCTCTATCTCAGTGCAAATCCAAACGGTGAGGCGGAGGTGCTCAAAGTATACCTCCAGCCCAAACCCCGGCTTAAAAAGAAACAACTGGAACTGAATTTCAACGACATTGCTATAAAAGGAAGAAATGCGCAGGGAAACATTTTTACCCGGCATGCAGTCCATAAAATTCAGCTAAAACAAGAAGGCACTCCCATCCTGGAGGGTACAAAAATATGGTTCGACCATGAGGTGCTCCGGCTGAATGTTGATGGAAAAGGTTCTTTCCTGGGTGAATTCCAGGAAAATGGTAAAATTCTGGTCGTGAAAAAAGATGGTACTTTCCGGTTTACATCTTACGACTTGATGAACCATTACGAAAACAACATGCTTCTAGTTGAGAAGTACGATGAGAATAAAGTCTATACGGCTATATATTTCGACGCGGATCAGGGATATTACTACGCCAAACGTTTTCAATTTGAATATGGAACCAAAGAAGCAAGCTTCATTGGAGAAAATAAACAATCAAAGCTTTACTTTCTGCTAAGCGAAAAGCATCCCAGAATAAAGCTTGAGTTTGGAGGTAAAAACAAAAATAAAGAAGATCAGGAAATTGTGGTTTCCGAATTCATCGGCATTAAAAGCTATAAAGCCCGTGGTAAGCGTTTAACCGCTGCCGAGCTGAAAAAGATTCACCGGCTGGAGGCACTTCCGGATCCGGCAGATAAAAATCATGATACCCCTGAAAATGGACTGCAGGAAAATCAGATGAGCCTGGAATTTTAATATTGGGTTTGCTTAAAAAGTCTGTAGTGCATCAGCTAAGAGGTGGCAAAGCAAAGCTGTATAGGAATACTGCGAACTGAAGCCAACGAAGTAGTTGATGTGCTAACAAAAATTATGTTTACCCTATTGATCTTAAGTTTTTTGTGTTTTTCAGCAGACCATAATTATACGCATTCTAACCCGTATTATTCACAAGTATAGAATTGAATTAATAGCTTGTCATTCAATAGGATTAAACCTGTGTTATTCATGCGTCAAGTTTTGGGTAGATGCAAGGCGTCGAAAGCCGACG
>CAYYLT010000188.1:0-7002 GCA_964472385.1 uncultured Bacteroidales bacterium | reverse complement strand
AGGCGACTACGTCGTCGGCTTTCGATGCCTTGCATCTACCCAAAACTTGACGCATGAATAATACAGGTTAATACATTGCACAAAATCAATGATTGTATTACAATCCATTGATAAGATTGTTGAGTAAGAGATTTAATTCAAACCGGGAATTTTGAACCTGTATATGCAAACGACCCTTATGCAGGGTTTGCTGAAAAAATAAAAAAAATCAATAATATGCATCAGGTATTTCTGAATCGTTTATTGAAGCGCATATCTTAAAGAAAAACCACCGAATAGATTTCTGGGCTCAGCCGGATAGTAGTAACGGGGAGCTGAACCTCCGTAGGAAGGAGCATTGATCAGGATCATGGAAGCATAATGATTGTTGGTAAGGTTATGGATACCGCCGTATAAGTCAATCCACAAATGTTCAGTCAACGAACGTCTTACACCTGCTTTTAGGTTCATTCTGTGATAAGCATCAGCATACAGGGTATTGGCATCATTCATGGCCATCTCATCCACGCCGAGCCAGTTGGCATTCAGGTACGTACCCAAAGGCATATTGAAGGTGAATTCCAGAGACAGCTTATGTTTGGGTATGCCGGGTAACAGATTCCCCGAGAAATCCCTGCCTTCATCCTGGAAATTTTGGAACCGGTAATTCGCATACGTATAATTGATGGTCACCAAGCTGCTGAACATGTTTTTATCCAGCCACTGGATTCTTGATGAGGCCTCTATTCCGGTGTGAAGGGTTTTACCTGCGTTGATCTTATGGAATTCATCTTCTGCGATGCGCTTGGTAACCAGCAGGTCTTTTACGGCAATGGAATATATGGATGATTTGAATTGCAGGCGGTTATCCCAATACCGGCCCCTGATACCCGATTCCCGGTTCCAGCCGGTTTCGGGTTGAATACTCCTGTTAACGAATCCCGCTGCATTGAGGGTTTCTTCGTAGGAGGGAGCGGACAGCCCCCGGCTGATGGAGCTAAATAACAACAGGTGATCCGTTAAACTATAGGTTAAAGCGAAACGCGGAGAGATAATCCATTGATAGTCTTTCTGGTCAGACAGATCGATGCGGTCTGCCGAAAGATCCTTATAACGGTATCCGGTTTTGTTGAGGTTCATGCCGGTACTGAATTTAAATTTTCCATATTCCAATTCCAGGGCTGTGAACAAATTGTGCTGGCGCCTCCGCTGGCTGTTATCATTTGTAAGCATTCCGCGATCCCCCTGTTCCAGGGTCTCATAGATCTTCCAGTCATAGGATTCATACAACAATTCATAACCGGACTGGATCATGAACCGCCATCTTTCCCATTTTTTCTTCCATTCGAATAATGATCTTCCGCCCATCGTCAGAGTTTGATCATCGAGTATGTTGAAGGGTCTTACCTCATCGCCTTTGTAGGACTTAAGGAAAAGAGCCGTTTCATTTCGAACATTATGATCCAGATCGATATCAAAGGACAGCCCATTCAGGATTTTATGGTAAGCTTCATGTCCGTTCACTGCTTTCCAGTTTTCAGCAGCCTCCTCAGGATTGTTCCGGAATCTTTCTTTGCTGACAGAACTGGGGATATAGGCTTTCAAATCATGATATCGTCCCAGGTAGGTAATCCCCAGGTTTTCCGTTGCCTGGTTGCGTAAAATAGCCATAACAACATCCCGCCTGTAATGGTCATTCTCTCTGAAGCCATTGTCATTTAGCTTGGAATACGCTAATTGTAAGGCGGTTTGTTTAGATTTCCAGGTGAGTTGGGTGGTGTTTTTCAATGTGTTGAAGGAGCCAAATGTAATTTCCTGTTTTATGGAGGTACCCCGTGATGTGGGTATGCCCACCCTGTAGAGTATAGTACCCCCCAAAGGAGAACCATAAATGCTTGAGGAAGGTCCTTTCATGACTGTGATCCGGTCGATCAGGCTGAGGTCTAAATCTTCAAGGGTTGTTTCTCCTATGCCGGATGTCAGGGGAATAGCATTTAAGTAGGCTTTGAGCTTGGTGGTGGTATACATACTGCGTGAGCCGATACCCCGCATGGTGATGCGATTGGTATTTCTGGCTCCGCTGTGCATATAGATCCCCGGTATGCTGTTTATAACAGGAGCAGGTGAATGCGATGAGAATCTGCGTATATGCCCGGTGTTGAGCACATGAATGGCTCCTGCAGACTGATAGGCTTTCTCCGTAGTGTTATATCCCCTGATGACAACATCACCCATTTCGATGCTTTTGGTGCTGAGGGTGATAAGCAGTGATGAGTCTGCTTCATTCAGGTGAACCCTTTTGGTGTCATAGCCTAAACGCCTAAATACTAAAGTATCCGGGGCTACACGCAAAGGCAGGCTGAAACGCCCGTTTGAATTGGTAATGGCAATCAGTTTGCCATTCTGGGAAATCTCTACATTTTCTAAAGACAGGTTGCTTTCTGAATCCAATATTTTGCCCCGGATTTGAGCATGTGCTTGCATCACAGTAACACAAATCAGTATAAGAACAAACCATATTTTTATATAAGCAGCCATCGGGTATTTGTCCATGCATTTATCGTATCTATACAAAATACAGTGACATTTGTTTTTGAAATAAAAAACAGGTTTTCCGCATGAAAACCTGTTTTTTGTTATGACCATGAAAGCTTTTCATTAAGCTTTTTATTCACTGGTATCCTTATTGCTTTTGCGCTGGGGAATTAGGTTTTGATAAGCATTGTTCAGGGTAGTTTTCATCGTACTGAGTTCTTGGGTTATCCCGCTGTAAACTTTATTCCAGCTTTCTCCCGTATAATTCTGCAAGTCAGTAGATTTTTTCCTGAGGTTCTCCTGCTGTTTTTTCAGGTGATCTACCTGGTTTTGCATCTGGGACTGGAATTTATCAGATGTACCTTGCGTTCTGTCTTCCAGGTCATTGATCCAGGCCCCCAGGTCGTCCAGCCAACCCTGCACCCGTTCGTAATAGTTTTGTTTTTCGGCATTGATTTTTTCCGCATACTCTTCAAAGGCAGAAGCAGCTTCCTGCCACTTTCCCTCTGTAGCATCCACCATATTCTGATGCAGCTTTTTCAGTTTTTCTCTTTCTTCGTAAAGGTTGCTCAACTGGTCTTTCCAATCGTTGGCTTGTTCACTGAGTTTATGCAGATTTTTTGAGGCTTTCATCTGTGATTCCAAAAAATCAGCTTCCATAGCATAAATCTTTGACAGAAGTTTCTTGGTCAATATCTCCGACCGCTTTTCAAATATTTCTCTTTTTTTCTTCATGTTGCAATCCTCCTTTTCTATGATTATAATATTTTGCCTTATTTTCAACATGGAAAAGCGTCAATTGTTTGCGTAGAATAATTTTAAATAGTGGCTTAGTCCGAATAATTCATGAATTATCCGGGCTAAGTAAAAAGCCAGATGCTAATAAAGAAGATTGTTTCAGGGGGAGGCTTCCTTTTTATCCTTCATGATGGTATCCATCAATGTGTTGAGCTCCTTTTTGTATCTTTCACTGAAAACATTGATATCCCATTTGTCTCCGATTTTTTTGGGTACCAGGTTGGATTTGTATTCTTCCTGGTTGTAATACATTTGGGTGTTGTAATTTTCGGATTTCAGTGCTTTGAGATCATAGAAGTTCGAGCGGATACTGGAGAGGATGGTGATGCCCAGATCGTCTATAAGTGCGTGATTCTTTTTACTCAGGACACTGTTTTGTTTATGCAATTGTTGCATTTGCGTTTTCAGGGAATCATTGCTTTTGGTCTGTTCCAGGTATTTTTCCCTCCAGAATTGCTTCTGCTTCGCTTCAATGGAATAGATAATTCCTCCTCCTAAAATAATCCCCATCAGCAGAGATCCGGCTATTTCTTTCCAATACTTTTTAAGTCTGTCCCAGAATTTTTTCAGCATAATTCAATGATCTTATGGATTGACATTCAGATAAATGATCATCAGCTTTGTTAAGCTTATTGCATTGAATAAACAGGATGCAATATTACAAAAATAAAGCGGAATTACCGGATACCATGCGGGGGAAAGTGAAGAACCGGGAATACAATAAGCCTGAGCGCTATAGCACTCGATTTTTGGGCATTTTTTCTGTCTTTTAAGCCAATAGTTAGTTAATGCGAAAGAAAAAAGCCTTCTTATCCAATACAAAGAAGGCTTTTAATTTTGGTCGGAATAATGATTTATGCGTTCAATATCTGCCGGGCATTTTCATCTTTGGCATCTGTCATAAAGGGAATGCCGGTTTCTTTTTCAACTTCCCGGTTGGATGAAATCAGGTCGCTGCGGTGAATTTCATTGATATTGAATTTGCGGGCGCCAGCCATCAATTGCTGCAAGCCACCTGTGAGTTTGTCAGCATATCCGTACATCGCAATAGCGCCGTATGGTATGTGCTTCAGCTCATCTTTACCCACTTTTTGTTTAACCGGTTCCCATCCTGCAAAAATCTCTTCGGGATATTTACCGATTTTAGCCACGTTTACGGGCAATTCTTCCCAGTGACCGTGCAGTTCCGGTCTTCTTTCGGGTTTAAACACCCCTTCGATATTGCTGCCTAAAAATCCGGGTATCATAGCTGCCCGGCCCAGGCAAACCAGCTTGGTAAAGGGTGATCCCAGTGCAATGGCTTTGAAAATATGGTCTTCACGGGCAAAACCACCGGCAAAAGAGATGTCAGGAACCTGCATTCCTTTTTCATCAAGTATTTTGCAGTACTCATAAGCTTTGGCATGAAGGGCTACTGAAGGAATACCCCAGTGCTGCATCATGTTCCAGGGGCTCATACCGGTACCTCCTCCGGAACCATCAATGGTAAGGAGATCCAGTTTGGCTTCCGAAGCATATCGAATGGCCATGGCCAGGGCTTCCATATCGTAGGCACCTGTTTTCAGTGATATCCGGTTAAAGCCTAGTTTTCTCAAATAAGCCGCAGAATCCATAAAAGCTTGTTTTACTTCTTCCGGATTGTTCGCTTCGGTCCCCCCCAGCCGGCTATGTCGCGCAAAAGCGGTGATGGCTCTTGATTCAAAAGCTGTCTGAACGGCAGGGTCATATGGATCGGGGTCTACAAGGTAACCACGGTCTTTAAGGAACTGGGCATATTCAATGCTGGTTACCTGTATCTCGCCTCCGATGTCCTTTGCTCCTTGTCCCCACTTTATTTCTATGATCACATCATTGCCGTATTTGTCTATGATATATTCAGCCACACCATTGGCTGTATCCTCAACATTCAACTGTACAATAATGGCTCCGTAACCGTCATAAAACCGCTGGTAGGTAGTGATACGCCTGTCCAGTTCAGGCGCCGAGGCGATCTTCCCTCCTTTTAATTCGGATTTTCGGTCAACGCCCACAACATTTTCTCCCACAACAAGCGGAATACCGCATAAAGCTGCACCAGAAGCAAATGAATTCCAATATTTGGCTGCTATAAAGGTTGATCCCAGTGCCCCTGTCATGATCGGCATGCGGATTTTGGTTTTTACTTCATTCCCAAAGGAGGATTCTACATTTACATTGGTAAATAAGCAATCACTTGCCTTATTGGATAAAGGAGGTTCTACACCATGCACCCCATAAGCATAACCCTGTATGCGAAGGGCATGATAACCCAGCCCTATGGAGGTTATGTTGTTAGCACCCGCAGTAGTTTTTCCAAAATCCCTGGGATATAGCATTTTTCTTCCTTCCAGGGAAGCTAGCCAGGTTTCACATTTGCCTTTGCAATCAGAAGTACACAGGGTACACAGGCCTGACTCTCCTGGTATACCGCGATTTACCGTACCAATTGCATCGTTGTTCTTTGGCCATTGAAGCATACGCAATAATTTTTATATGAATAAATTGTTACTTGTAGTATACCGGGTGCTGAGTGTATAATTTTTTTTTGCTTTGATATGATCCGGTCAAATTTGCCCGACAGGTACAAAGATGATAAATATTCTGGAATTATCCCTGAAAATATCCGGAAAATATCTTTTATCCCATTTGTATACAAGGTATCTTATTCTCTACTTCAATTTTTTTGCCATTATCTCTGTTATTGAAAGGGTGGAAAATCTGATATAACATATTGGAAATTATGGCTTTACATCATGTTTGATGTTTTGTATATTGTTTATTGTTTTTTTAACCGGAACCTAACTTGTATTATTCATGCGGCAAGTTTTGGGTAGATGCAAGGCGGCGAGAGCCCACGATGTAGTCATATTAATGTTGAAACCACGAAGGAACGCAAAGTACAACAGGAAGGCACACAAAGAAACCAGGTTCTCATTCAAACATTCACGCATTAGCTGGAACCAGCAACTCAAACCCTCCTTCACTCAATCCCCAGGCACATGAGCTTGCCGTTTTGCAGGGCGAGATACAGTTGATCCCTGGCGGCAGCCATGCCATTGAAAACCGGTGGGGACTCCAGTTTATTTCGGGCAATTTGTTCTCCGTTTTCACAGGATACAATAGCAAAAATGCCCCCTTTTCTTCCTTCAAAAGCACCCAGCGGATCATCTTTGCCAAGGATATCCGGTGGCCCGGAGATAAACAGGTGTTTTTGGGTCAGGGTCATGGCTTTGACCCGGATGGGGATGTATTTGGTCCAGGTATTCTCTATGCTGCCCAGGTTTCTTTTGTAGAGCTGGTATCCTTTTTTACCGGGAGTAAAATAATTCCCGGGATTCAGTCCGTCGAGGGTTTCCCACATCTTCACCCCGTAGAATGTATTGCCGTTATTGACAATGATGCGGGACCAGTTTCGCTTGTGACCAAAATACCAGTGGGCCCGTTTAAAATAGGTGTCGTCCAGGAAACCTCCTCTGGCCCTAACCCTTCCACTTTGATTTTCCTTCTTGAAGTCAAGAACATTATTTTCTGTTTTTACCGTACTGAAGTCGGCATTAAATGCCAGATGACGCATGTAAACATGTTCTCCGTCGCCTTGCAGGATATCCGCTTTTGCTCCTTGCGGGGGGTGAAGGTTTGAAGTATAATTATCGCTGTTCCATTCTGGTCCCT
>CAYYLT010000187.1:0-7026 GCA_964472385.1 uncultured Bacteroidales bacterium | reverse complement strand
TATTTGAAGTTATGGCAAAAGAAAAATTTGAGCGATCGAAAGAACACGTAAATATTGGGACCATTGGACATGTGGACCACGGAAAAACTACCCTGACCGCAGCGATAACAAAGATTTTATCAGATAAGGGTCTATCTGAGGTTAGAACTTTTGATTCTATTGACAATGCTCCCGAAGAGAAAGAAAGAGGTGTTACGATCAATTCTGCTCACGTTGAGTATCAGACTGAAAATCGCCATTATGCTCATGTGGACTGTCCCGGTCACTCCGATTATGTAAAAAATATGGTAACGGGTGCAGCCCAAATGGATGGCGCTATTTTGGTGGTAGCCGGTACAGACGGCCCCATGCCTCAAACCCGCGAACACATCTTATTGGCAAGACAGGTGAATGTGCCCAAAATTGTTACTTTTTTGAATAAGGTCGATTTGGTAGATGACCCGGAACTCATTGAACTGGTAGATATGGAGATCCGCGAGCTACTGGATTTTTATGAGTTTGACGGGGAAAATTCCCCCATCATACATGGTTCGGCTTTAGAAGCGCTTAACGGCAACAAAGAACATGAAGATAAAGTGATGGAGCTGATGAAAGCTGTGGACGAATATATTCCTGTTCCTCCCAGAGATAAAGAAAAACCTTTCCTCATGCCTGTTGAAGATGTATTTTCCATTACCGGCAGGGGAACTGTTGCAACTGGTAGAATAGAAACCGGTGTGATCAAAACCGGGGAAGAAGTTGAACTCATTGGATTAGGCGCTGAAAAGAAGAAAACGGTTGTTACCGGGGTTGAGATGTTCAGAAAAATCCTGGACACTGGAGAAGCTGGTGATAACGTGGGATTGTTACTTCGAGGTGTTGACAAAGAACAGGTTAAAAGGGGAATGGTTATTGCCAGGCCGGGTTCTATTACTCCTCATACCCGATTTAAAGCGGAGGTATATGTCTTGAAAAAAGAAGAAGGTGGCCGGCATACTCCATTCCATCAAAATTACAGGCCCCAGTTTTATATCCGTACGATGGACGTTACCGGTACCGTTCAACTTCCTGAAGGTACAGAGATGATCATGCCGGGAGATAATGTTACAATTACCGTAGAACTGATTTATCCTGTGGCACTCAATGTAGGATTGCGATTTGCCATTCGTGAAGGCGGCAGAACGGTAGGTGCAGGTCAGGTGACCGAAATCGTTGAATAATATATTTAGGGGATGTTGCGTTTGGTCTTATGCATTATAACATCCTTTATCTTACACGGGTGTAGCTCAGTTGGTAGAGCAGCGGTCTCCAAAACCGCAGGTCGTGAGTTCGAGCCTTACCACCCGTGCTAAATCTTTAATATCATGAAGATTAAAGCTTATTTACAAGATTCCTATAATGAGCTGGTGCACAAAGTCTCCTGGCCAAGTTGGAGCGAACTGCAGCGAAGTGCTGCAATTGTAATGATTGCTTCCTTAATAATTGCAGCGATTGTATTTATCATGGATTTTTCCTTTAGAAATTTGATGGATTTTATCTACGCAATGTTTTATTAATTCGAATTAAGGTGTGCCGAAATGGTAGAGAATGAAAAGCGCTGGTATGTTTTGCGGGCAATTGGAGGAAAAGAAAAGCAGGTGAAGGAATATGTCGAAAATGATATTTCTAAGGGTAAGCTAAGTGATTATGTTTCTCAGGTACTTATCCCAACCGAAAAGGTTTATCAGATCCGTAACGGGAAGAAAATCAGTAAAGAAAAAAATTTCTTTCCGGGTTATGTGTTGATTGAAGCCATTTTAACCGGTGATATACAGCATTATCTTGAAAGTATTCCTAATGTAATCGGATTTTTAAAATCTGAAGGCAACAAACCTTCTTCACTGCGAAAAAGTGAGGTAAATCGTATCCTTGGAAAGGTAGATGAACTGGCTGAAAGTGATGAGGGACTCAATGTTCCGTTTTATATTGGGGAATCAGTAAAAGTGGTTGATGGGCCATTCAATAATTTTAGCGGGGTTATTGAAGAAGTGAATGAAGAGAAGAAAAAACTGAAAGTAATGGTCAAGATATTCGGAAGAAAAACTCCGCTTGAATTAAGTTTCATGCAAGTTGAAAAAGAATAAATCTTAAGCTAATACTATGGCAAAAGCAATAGAAGGTGTAATCAAATTACAGATACGGGGTGGTCAGGCAAATCCTTCTCCACCAGTAGGCCCGGCTTTAGGGGCCAAAGGTGTTAATATTATGGAATTTTGTAAGAAGTTTAATGCCAAAACTCAAGAGAAAGCCGGAAAAGTAATCCCTGTGATCATTACGGTATTTTCTGACAAGTCCTTTGATTTTGTCACAAAAACTCCTCCTGCTGCTGTACAATTGCTTGAGTCAGCCAAACTCAAGGGTGGTTCGGCTGAACCCAACCGGGACAAAGTAGGTGCCATAACATGGAATCAGGTTCAGACAATAGCAGAAGATAAGATGGAAGATTTGAATGCTTTCACCATTGAATCGGCCATGAAGATGATAGCAGGAACAGCCCGCAGTATGGGAATTACGGTTAAAGGTAAATTTCCGGGTAAACAATAAAACGCTGATAAAATGACGAAATTGACCAAAAATAGAAAAGCTGCTTTAGAACAGGTTGACCGGACAAGCTTATATTCATTGGAGGAAGCTGCCCAAATGGTCAAACAAATTACCAAAACACGTTTTGATGCTTCTATAGATTTGGATGTTCGCCTGGGGGTGGATCCCAGAAAACCCAACCAAATGGTACGAGGTGTTGTAACGCTACCCCATGGCACGGGCAAGGAAACTAAAGTATTGGCCCTTTGCTCTGACGATAAGGAAGAAGAAGCCAAAGCTGCAGGAGCTGATTATATTGGATTGGATGAATATGTCAAAAAAATTAAAGAGGAGGGTTGGACAGATTTCGATGTGGTTATTACCCAACCATCCGTGATGCCGAAAGTAGGGCAACTGGGTAAAATACTTGGCCCACGTGGTTTGATGCCCAATCCCAAAAGTGGTACCGTCACCGATAATATCGGTGAGGCTATTAAAGAAATTAAAAAGGGGAAAATAGATTTTAAAGTGGATAAGAATGGTATTATTCATGCAGCAATAGGGAAAGTCTCTTTTTCCGAACAGCAAATTGTAGATAATACGCGAGAATTGCTTAACATCATACGAAAACTAAAGCCTACAGCAGCGAAAGGGACCTATATCAAAAGTGTAACCTTATCAAGTACGATGAGCCCCGGCATAAAGATTGATCCCGGGGTATTGAGAAAAAGTGCCTAACAAATTATTGAACACACGAATTTGTAGATTTTATGAAATTACTGGAGGAGAAAAAACAAATCGTCAATGACCTGGTTGAAGATATTAAAAATTCAACGCATTTTTATCTGGCTGATATATCCGGGTTGAATGCTGAACAAACAACCATGTTAAGGCGTAAATGCTTTGAAAGCGAATTGAAGCTTATGGTCGTTAAAAATACCTTGATCAAAAGGGCTTTAGATCAAACGGATCTTGCTATAGACGAACTGAATGACATATTGGAAGGGCCAACTTCTATCATTTTTACCGAAAAAGGAGCTGAACCGGCCAAGGTTATCAAGGAATTCAGGAAGAAAAATGATAAACCCCTGTTGAAGGGTGCGTATGTGGAAGAATCTGTTTATATAGGCGATGATAAGCTGGAAGATTTAGCCAATATCAAATCTAAAGAAGAACTTATTGGCGACCTTATATTACAATTACGATCACCAATGAATGAAGTGATATCTTCACTGAAATCGGGTAGTAACATTCTTTCTGGTGTAATGAAGACTTTATCCGAAAAGAAAGCAGAGTAAAACGATTAAAAAATTAAAAAATTAGAGAAAAATGGCAGATTTAAAAGCGCTTGCAGAAGAATTGGTTAACTTGACGGTAAAAGAAGTTAATGAATTGGCTGACATATTGAAAGACGAACATGGAATTGAACCGGCATCTGCCCCAGTGTTAGCTGCAGGACCTGCTGAAGGTGCTGAAGCTGGCGGAGCAGAAGAACAGACCGAGTTTGATGTTCTGCTTAATTCAGCAGGAACTGCAAAACTACAGGTAGTAAAACTTGTTAAGGAGCTCACCGGCCTGGGGTTAAAAGAAGCAAAAGAATTGGTGGATTCCCTCCCTAAACCAGTAAAAGAGGCAATACCCAAAGAAGAAGCTGAATCTCTGAAAACCAAACTCGAAGACGCCGGGGCAGAAGTTGAAATTAAATAGAATTCGTTTAAACACATATAATATAAAGGTTTCGAATCCCGTTACAATTTGGGATTCTTAACCTTTATTCCCTATTATAAGGGTTTGATTTCGATATTGTAGTGGTTAGTTAATAATTCCTGGAACAAAAATGATAAATCAACAAGCCAATCAAAGAATCAGTTTCGCATCTACCAAGAACCAATTACCCTATCCTGATTTTCTCGAAATACAGCTAAAGTCTTTCAAAGACTTTTTTCAGCTCAACACAACTCCCGAGGAAAGAAAACAGGAGGGATTATATCAGGTATTTCAGGAGAATTTTCCCATCACGGATACACGTAATAATTTTGTTCTTGAATTTCTGGATTATACGGTCGATCCTCCGAGATACACAATTCATGAGTGTGTGGAACGTGGACTCACTTATAGTGTACCGCTTAAAGCCAAGCTAAAACTTTATTGCACCGATCCGGAACATGAGGATTTCGATACAGTTATTCAGGATGTTTACTTTGGTACAGTGCCATACATGACCGCAAAGGGTTCTTTTATCATCAATGGTGCCGAACGTGTAGTTGTCTCTCAATTGCATCGATCGCCGGGGGTATTTTTTGGTCAGAGTATACATGCCAATGGTACAAAATTATATTCTGCCAGGGTTATTCCATTTCGCGGTTCGTGGATCGAGTTTGCCACTGATGTGAATAATGTGATGTATGCCTACATCGACCGTAAGAAGAAATTACCTGTTACTACGCTTTTAAGAGCTATTGGCTATGAAAGTGATAAGAATATCCTTGAGATATTCAATCTGGCAGATGAGGTTAAAGTATCCAAGCCAAATCTTCAGAAAGTCATCGGAAGGCACCTGGCCGCACGTGTATTACGCTCATGGGTAGAAGACTTTGTAGACGAGGATACCGGTGAGGTGGTTTCCATTGAAAGGAACGAAGTGGTTATCGAACGCGATACAATCATTGAGGAGAAACATCTCGATCAAATTTTTGATTCGGGTGCAGATAGTATACTGTTGCATAAAGAGGATTACAGTCAATCTGATTATGCCATCATTTACAATACTTTACAAAAAGACCCGTGTAACTCCGAGAAGGAGGCTGTAATGCAGATTTACCGCCAATTAAGGAATGCAGAGCCTCCGGATGAAACTACGGCCAGGGATGTAATTGATAAACTCTTTTTTTCTGATACGCGTTATGATCTTGGTGAAGTTGGCCGGTACCGGCTGAACAGAAAATTAAAACTGGAAACTTCCATTGATACTAAGATCCTGACCAATGATGATATCATTGAGATTATCAAATATCTGATTGAATTGATCAATTCCAAGACCAATGTTGATGATATTGATCATTTGAGTAACCGGCGTGTTCGTACTGTAGGGGAGCAGTTGTCCAATCAGTTTGGCGTAGGACTGGCAAGAATGGCCCGTACCATTAGAGAACGCATGAATGTTCGGGATAATGAAGTTTTTACGCCCATTGATTTGATCAATTCAAAAACTTTGTCTTCGGTCATTAATTCCTTTTTTGGAACCAACCAGTTGTCGCAGTTTATGGATCAGACCAATCCTTTGGCTGAGATGACTCATAAACGCAGGCTTTCAGCACTCGGACCGGGTGGTTTATCGCGAGAGCGTGCCGGATTTGAGGTTCGTGATGTTCATTATACCCACTATGGCAGGTTATGTCCCATAGAAACACCTGAAGGACCCAATATTGGTCTTATTTCCTCCATGTGTGTGTATGCCAAAATAAACAAGCTTGGATTTATCGAGACGCCTTACCGGCAGGTAGAAAGTGGTAAAGTAAACCTTGCCCGCGAAGGTGCAATCTATTTTAGCGCTGAAGAGGAAGAGGCCAAGATGATCGCCCAGGCCAATGCTGTCATTGGGGATGATGGAGCATTTCAGACCGACAGGGTTAAAGCCCGACATGATGGTGATTTCCCTTATGCTGAGTCAAGTATGGTTAACCTGATGGATGTTGCACCAAACCAGATTGCATCTATTGCTGCCTCGTTGATCCCCTTTCTTGAACATAATGACGCCAACCGTGCCTTGATGGGTTCTAATATGATGCGGCAGGCTGTTCCATTGATCAAACCTGATGCGCCAATTGTAGGAACCGGCCTGGAAAATGCCGTGGTTCGTGATTCACGATTGCAAATTTTAGCAGAAGGAAATGGTAAAGTTGAGTATGTTGACGCCAATGAAATTGTTATCAGATACGAGAAAACTGAAGATGAAAATTTTGTCAGTTTTGATGATGATGTGAAACGGTACTATTTATCCAGATATCACAAGACCAATCAGAATACTAGTGTCACCTTACGGCCTATTGTGCAGAGGGGTGATCGGGTGGAAGAAGGGCAGGTCTTAACCGAAGGTTATGGGACACAAAATGGAGAGCTTGCTCTGGGTAAAAATCTGAGAGTGGCTTTTATGCCCTGGAAAGGCTATAATTTTGAGGATGCTATTGTTATTTCTGAGAATGTAGTTAAAGAGGATGTGTTTACCTCCGTGCATATTGAGGAACATGTCATGGAGGTCAGGGATACCAAACGCGGACTGGAGGAATTGACTGCTGATATCCCCAATGTTAGCGAAGAAGCCACCAGGGATTTGGATGAAAATGGCATTATCCGGTTAGGCGCTCAGGTTAATCCCGGTGATATCATCATCGGAAAGATCACCCCAAAAGGTGAATCTGATCCTTCTCCGGAAGAAAAGTTATTAAGGGCTATTTTTGGAGATAAAGCCGGTGATGTAAAGGATGC
>CAYYLT010000186.1:0-7086 GCA_964472385.1 uncultured Bacteroidales bacterium | reverse complement strand
CACTAATATTCTTTTGTTTATAAATGTTTTTCCATTTTTTATGAATAATACAGGTTAAATGAACTAACGGTATCCATTGCGGGTCATAAACAATTATCCAACATAATTCATCAATATAAAAACTACAATTCCATGAAAAATCTCCATTTCCAGATAGCATTGCTGAGCATTGCAATTGTAATACTATCAGGCTGTAAAGCAAACAGCCAGCCCCAACAGCAAACCGACGAAGCAATATGGGTAAGGGAAGGTTTCAAGCTGGAAATTGTGCAAAATGAAATAGAAAAGCCACGATTTATGCAGTTTGATGATGAGGGCACCCTGTATGTCAGTCTGCCTAACTCAGGGAAGATCAAAACGTGTAAAGATAAAGATGGTGATGGATATTATGAGACCGTCACCGATTTTGTTTCGGGTCATCCCACAGTTCATGGGATGGATTGGAAAAACGGCTGGATGTGGTACACAGAGAGCGGTGCCATTTTCAAGGCACGGGATATCGATGGTGACGGCCGGTCTGATGAAAAAGTGACTGTCATTCCGGAAGGAGAATTGCCCAAAGGGGGCGGACATTGGTGGAGACCCGTGCTCATCCATAACAACCGGATATATACAGAAATAGGCTGTAGCGGGAACATTACCGATGAAAGCGATACCGAACGCATGAAGATCTGGTCGTTTGCTCTGGATGGAACAGATAAACAGCTATTTGCCAGTGGACTGCGAAATACGGAAAAACTTGTTGTGCGTCCGGGCACCAACGAAATATGGGGTATGGATCATGGCAGTGACTGGTTTGGACGGGTAATGGAAAAAAAAGCGCCCGGCCGCAACCAGCCCATTACCAATTTAAATCCACCGGAAGAAATGAATCATTATGTCAAAGGCGGGTACTACGGACATCCATTTATTGTGGGATCCAAAATACCGCGTTATGAGTATATGGACAGGGAAGATATCGTTGAGCTGGCCGAAAAGACCATCCCCCCACAATGGAACGCAGGTGCACACTGGGCTGCCAATGCCATGACCTTTTATACCGGAGATCATTTCCCAAAAACTTACAAAAACGATGCTTTTGTGACATACCATGGCTCCTGGAACCGCGAAGAAAGAGCCGGATACTGTGTTACACGGGTCTACTTTGAAGATGGACACCCATGGGGAGAAAAAAAATATGTGAATTTTCTGGGTGAAAACAGAAAATTGCTGGGACGGCCGGTAGATGTCGTAGTGGCCCCTGACGGATCACTCCTGATATCAGATGACTGGGGCAATGTCATTTACAGGTTGAGCTATAACCGGGACCAATGATTCGTAACCCGCTGCCGTCCACCCACGCATATCGCTGTGGTAATTTGGTCAAATTCAGGTTATTTTACCTGCTTTTGCATTCATGACCCGTAAGCATGAATCATTAGCATACAATAAAACAGATACTGTCAAACAACATGCTTTCTCCCTATGAAAACATTTAGTGTAATATTTACCTTTTCAGGACTTGCTCTTGTCTTCCTTGCATTAAACGGTGTATTTGAATACCGGTTCAAAGCATTTGACCCAGGGCCGGTGCAATCTTTTGAAAACCATTGTGCGAGTTGCCATGGTCCACAGGGAAGTTTTTACGGAGAAGGCTTCGGATCAAAAACGCATGCTGATTTAAAACATATGGTAGAAGAGATGATGCACGGACCTGCTTTTCTTACCCCTGAAGAATATGAGGTAGAAGCCATGACGGCATATCACCATGCCCTTGATGCAGGGGAACCTTTTATTTGTATCACACACTTTGACAGTACGAAGCAAACCCTTTCCGGCGAAGTGATACTCCAGGATCACTTCTACATGCAATTGAAAAATGGAAAAAAACAAAAGATTCCTGTAGATTCTGCAGGATGCTGGGAGACCGCGATGGTTCCCGGTGGAATTGTTGTGGCAACCAAGGATAGCGCGACCACAAAACTAAATTTCAAAAAACATCAATGGAGTCATAAGTCACTCACTGACAAGTGATTAAAAAAAGTTCATCGGGAGTTTCGGGAGTTCCTGAAAATGCCAAAATTTTTGGCATTTTTTTAACAACAAAAATTTTAAACAGATGAAAAATAATTTGGAAATTTAAAAAAACATTATTATATTTGACTTAATCATTAATCACTACAATTTAAATCCTACCTCCGGTTTACATTAAAAGGGGCTTATCACAGCCCCTTTTTCTATTTATTGTTTATAGACGGATTCCATTTAAGCCTGTATTATTCATAAAAAATGGATAAAAATTTATAAACACAAAAATATTCGTACTTTACGTATTATGTTCAAAAAATTCTATTTTCATATATTTTTTCCGAGTGCGCCAATTTTTGGTCATCTGCTGCGTTGCGAAAGCCTCGAAGCAGGGTTTGCTGAAAAAGTCTTTAGTACATCAGCTAAGAGGCGGCAAAGCGAAGCTGTATATGAATACTGCGAGCTGAAGCCAACGAAGTAGATGATGTGCTAAAGGCTAACAAAAAATTATCATAAAAAAGAAAAGCCGTTTAACGAAATATTTGCAAACTAACCTTACAATTTGCAAATAATAAATGTACCCATGCTATCTATTATAGCCATTTTTTGTGTTTTTCAGCAAACCCGAAGTAGGCGACTAGGTCGTGGGCTTTCGACGCCTTGCATCTACCCAAAACTTGACGCATGGATAATACAGGTTAGGCCCTCCGGCCAATGTCCTTTTTGATGGCAAAGTTTTTTTTTCGGAGACAGGAATAAGCGTTATTCGGGTTAAAACATCAGTGTAACGCCAAGGTTACCGAAACCAAAAGTTCCCCGGCCTCCTTCAAAATACACCGCCAGGTTATCGGAGAACTTATAGCGAAAACCTGCGACAGAACCTAAATTGGTGTAGAAATCATTGTCGTAATAATCCTGGTAAAAATCATCTGTTGAACTATAGGAACGGCTTTCAAAGATCAACATCAGGGTAATGTAAAAATCCCATTTATTCTGATCAATTTCAGCATCCGTCATCTCATTCAGCAAGGGGATGTAATGATAGGAGGCCCTCACCCCAAAATCCAAAAAGGTCCACCGGTATTCATAATTTTGGTAACCCTGATAACGGTAGCTGCTGTAGCCGATAAAACCTCCACCGCTGAAATTATCTCCCAGGTAAGTTTCATAGCTGGCCGACAGCGGCAGCGTGAATCCCGTTCTGGATCCTGCATAACCATAGCCATAATACCCAAAAGAAAAGCCACCTTGTAAAAGTTGGCTATAAGGTCTTTGGTAAGATGTATCCGCTTCCGAATCCTGGGCATTGATCGATCCGCTTAGGATAAAACTGATTAAACCGATAAAAAGTACTGTTTTTTTCATAAGGCAATGATTTAATTAAATAAACATAAGTAATGGGTCAATTGAACCTGCAATTTAAGGAATATCTTTTTAAAAAAATCGTTTGACGTTTTTTTTCTTTCACCCCATGTTAATCATATAACGGCATGGTTGAAACCTCTATCCAGCAATATCCTGTAGTCATATGGATTATAAAAGGATAAACAACAATACCAGGCAAAGGTTCAGAATCTTATCACCACTTTGTTTAATGTGCATTCGATATGCTTTTGTTTATGCTGAAAAAAATAACCGGAAATAAAACCTAAAGCTGAACCCATTATCACATCGGACGTCCAGTGCTTATCCTTGTATATCCGGCTAAAACCCACAGATAAGGGTATAAGATAAAGCCATCGGGAATATTGTTCGGCAAAAGGGGTAATAAAGGCAAATGCTAAGGTGGCATGGCCTGAAGGTAAAGACCGGAAAGCATGCTGATTTACGGGGAAAGGATCAAAACTGTAAGCACCCTGTCCGGTGTAAGGCCGTCCCCGACCCGTAAGGTGTTTTAATGCAAAGGTTATGCCGGCAGAACCGACGATACTTTTGAATGCATTGAAAGATGTATGCTGCAGCCTGGTATCCTTAAACACTAAACCACCGGTAAATAAGACCACATTCAGGGGAAGAACCACCTTTTTGCTGCCCATATAATTGATAAGATGGGTATAGGAATCCATGAAACGGTTTTGATGCGCAATGGTCATATCCCTCAACGGCTCATCCATCAGAAAACTCCCTGTAAATAAAAGTGCAGAGGCCAACCCTGCATGGCCCAACATGCTGGTATGGCTTGAATCCACCAGGGGTGTCTGACCCTTGCCCTTTAGAGGCAATAAAATCATAATGGCAATGATGCAGCAGGTGCTTCTCCGGAGCATAATAGATATGTTTCTTGGCGAATGATGCGCTAATATACTACAGTATTTCCTGATTTTCGAATACACATGCATCAATTTCTCCCAACTTTTTTATAACTTGCATGATGTACCCATAAATAATAAATTAATCCATTTTGTTTTGAACAATACAGGCTAATAGATGTCAGAACGACCACAAAAATCGATTTTATATAATATACATTAAACGCTACTTCTATGGACAAAAAATATAACAGAACAGCGGATATCTACAGCATTTTGTTGATTGTAGGACTGATCATTGTCATTGATACATTTCGTTTGCAGAACTTTTTATGGCTGTACGATGGTATTAAGTTTTTAATTGCTCTGCTGGCCACCTTATTTGGCCTATGGGGTATTTTTGTACCCTATGCGGTTATTTCTGAAAACACTTTAAAAATCAATGCTACGGTATTTAAAATAAAAGAATTCAACCTGGATCAGTTGACCCTTATTGAATTCAATGACCCCAAAGACCAGATTGATATCGAAGGACCCAACAAAAAGCAGTCGATCAGGTTGCGTTCTGTCAGAAGAAAAGACAGGGCAGCATTGAAATCCGACTTGCGGGACATCAAGGAAAAAACCGGGCAACAGTGAAAGCCCTGTCAGGATGATCGCCTTTTGGAGATCATTGGATTGTGAACCGGCAGGGGCCGGGCATGGTTCATTGTCACTTCGGTGGTCATTCCATAGAACAAACACTTAAGTTTATAGACAGAGGCTAAGCAGACCAACAGCCAAATTTTTTTATTTTTGTTCTTCAGCGTTGAATACAAAATAGGGGATCAATATGAAAGGACCAAACTGGGGTATTATAGGAGCCGGATATATTGCCGGTAAATTTGCCAGGGATTACCAATATGTCAAAGAAGGGCAGATCATGGCTGTGGCCAGCAGATCAAAAGATAAAGCTGAATCCTTTGCGCAGGCCCATGGCATTGAAAAATCTTATGAAGGATATGAAGCGCTTTTAGCGGATCGTGATATTGACGCCGTTTATATTGCCACGCCACACAGCCATCATTATGAACATACGCTGGCCGCCATAAAACATAAGAAAGCGGTGTTGTGCGAAAAGCCGGCCGCCGTTAATGCCGATCAACTGAAAGCCATGATCGATGCAGCCAAAGCGCATCAGGTTCTATTCATGGAGGCCATGTGGACCTACGTCATGCCGGTGGTTACCGAAGTTAAACGCTGGATAACCTCCGGAGAAATTGGTGAGGTCAAACTGATACAGGCTGATTTCGGCGTTCATATGGACCTGCCCCCGGAACACCGTATCAACAACCCCCATCTTGCCGGCGGCAGCTTGCTCGATGTGGGTATTTACCCTGTTGCTTTCACCAACCTGCTTTTGGATGACAAGGTAGAGCAAATACATGCTGTTGCCCAGTTTGGAGATACCGGTGTGGATGACACCACCCTGATGAACCTGCGGTTTCAAAAAGGAACCCTCGCCCAGCTAACCTGCTCCACAAAGCATCCCACCCGCCGCGAAGCCCAGATATTCGGAACCAAAGGTAATATCTATGCCCGGGAGTACTGGAAAGCCAGAAAAGCTATGCTTACTACTCCACATAAAGAAATTTCCTATGAAGATCCAAGGGAAGCACAGGGTTACAACTATGAAATTGAAGAGATGAACCGGCTGATGCGGGAAAAGAAAATGGAAAGCCCCCGCATACCTTTTACCATGAGCCTGCAAAACTTACAGATACTGGATGAAGTTAGAAGCCACATCAAGCTAACGTATCCTTTTGAACAAAGATGAGACACGACCTTTTCCTCAAATGATGGATCAGCAACATGCCCTAACCCAGGGGTATTGATCTATACCCCGCCGGGGAAAAACGGCAGTAGGCAAAATGATCTTTCCCCCTCAGGTTATCACGCCTAAAAACTTTGTTTTTTCCAAGTTTTCAATCAACATTTGTTTGCATCTTTTACTGCGCTAAGGATAAGGGAGGCTAAAAGATTGACAGGCTACTGAGCCCGGTCTTTTCTGTTTACCCCAGGGAGGTCATCACCAGCTTACCGTGTTTGATGCCTTTCATCCCGATAAGCTTATCGGCCAGGTCTGCCAGATCACGTGCCCTTCCCTTCACGGCAATGGTCTCCAGACAATTGTCGTGATTCAGATGAATATGTTGCACCGAGAGTACCTGGTGATGATAATCATGCTGAATCTGGGTAGAATGATTGGAAAGATCACGCTTATGATGGTCAAATAGCAGGGTAATGGTTCCGGCCACCTCCTCATTTTCTTTCCACTGTTCCGCCACCAGATGCTCCTTGATCAGAAAACGAATGGCCTGCGAGCGATTGGGAAATTGATGTTTTTCCACCAATGCATCCAGATCATGCAATACGCTTTCTTCCAGGGATACGCCGAATCTCTTAATGGCCATGATAAATTGTTTTTGGTCATGAAGGTACAAAGTTAAACATAAAAACAAACAGTTCCTTTCAGGAGTACCAAAAAAGCGTTTACACTGAAATAATCCGGTTCTGGTTAAAGGATTTTTTGTAACACGATTCTTAGAATGGTAACATTTTGTATCTTTGCAACAAAGCGGGGATGAAATATGTTAACCTTTGCTCCGCTCGTTTATAGATGGGCAATGTCTGGTGGGGAGGGTGCAGACAGCTCCACCGGAGTATTATTAATTAGGGTCTGTCTATAAACTCAAGTATTTGTTTTATAAAGTTCAAATTCGAGGCGTGTGAAAAATCTAACCTGCATTATTCATGCGTCAAGTTTTGGGTAGATGCAAGGCGTCGAAAG
>CAYYLT010000185.1:0-7122 GCA_964472385.1 uncultured Bacteroidales bacterium | reverse complement strand
ATTCCCCCATCAACCCCCGTAACAATAAAACCCGGGATAATGACAAAGCCGGGAATTAATGTATCTTTGTGACCTGAACAATGTATCGCATATGGAGCCTAAGGTTTTGATAATAAGCTCTTATAGTGGGTCCGGTATTTCGGTAAGACCCGAGGTGGAAATGGTCACTCGTCTGAAACAGCAAGGCGTAAATATCGACATCATGGCCGATACCAAGGGGCCCTACACAGAAGTATTCAAAGCCCATGGCATCAACGTATTCCATTACAAACCCGTAAAGAAGATCAGCCTGCATGAAATCAGGACGATCCGAAAGGTATTGCTTGATGGAGGGTATGACCTGGTGCATGTATTCAACAACAAAGCTGTAACCAACACTGTATTTGCATCCCGGAACCTTCCTGTAAAGATCATCACCTACCGCGGATATACCGGTCATCTGCTCTGGTACAAACCCACCTCCTATATCAGCCATCTGAATCCGAAAGTACGCAAGATAACCTGTGTTTCCAACGGATCAAGAGACCATGTCAGGAAACAGCTTTTCTTTAATCCCCAAAAGGCTGTTACCATTTACAAAGGGCATGATCCGGAATGGTATCAACATATAGCGCCTTACCCCAAAAAATCTCTGGGATTTCCTGAAAAGTCTTTTCTAGTGGGGTGTGTGGCCAATGCCCGCCCGATGAAAGGCATTCCTTATCTCATCAAAGCCACAAACCATCTGGCAGCCCACCCCGATATCCACTTCATGCTGATCGGCAAAAATATGGATACCCCCTACCATACAAGACTGATGAGACAGTCTCCTTTGCAGGATAACTTTCATTTGATGGGTTTCAAAAAAGATGTGCTGAAATATCTGGGCGCCTGTGATGCATTGGTTTTGTCCTCCATCAGGGGCGAAGGGCTTTCAAAAGTTATCATTGAAGCCATGAGTACAGGGATACCTGTTATTGCTACCCATATCGGAGGTAATCCGGAGCTGGTCATTCATGAGCAAACGGGATTGCTTGTTCCGCCCGGATCATCCAAAAGCATTGCAGAAGCCATTATCAGCCTGAAAAACAACAAGGCCATGGCAGAGAAGCTGGCCGGAAACGCCAGAAATTACATTTTCAGGCATTTTCATATTGATCATACGGTCGAACAGATGAAAAAGCTTTATGAATCATTGATTTAACCTTCCTCATACACAACAAAAGTAAATTCGGGGCAGAACCAACTTTTAACCTGTACGATTCATAAAAAATGAAAAAACACTGATAAAAGAAAGAATATTAGGGGTTTGCTTATCATGCTCAAAAATTTTTATTTTCAAACATTGTTTCCGGGTGCGCCAATTTTTGGGCATCAGCTACCTTGCGAAAGCCCCGAAGCAGGCGAGGGCGTCGCGGGCTTTCAGCGCCATGCATCTACCCAAAACTTGACGCATGAATAATACAGGTTAAAATACCCGCAAAAAATATCTATCTTTGCAGCGCCGATCTACGATTGAGCCGTTTGGTCGTATCCCGGAAGGGCAACCACAGACTGCATGAATAATAAAAAACAGGTCGATTCAAAAAAAGCCGGAATGACGCAAAAACAAAACAAATCCATCTTTTTCCATGTAGGGCTGCCCAAAGCTGCATCGACTTTTCTGCAGAGAAATGTTTTCCCAAATTTCAATGGAATTCATTTTATAAAAAAACATGACTTTAAGCATAGAGACCGGATCATTGAAAACCCCTCCTGCCACAAGATTCTGATGTCGATTGAACTCAATCTCGATGCAGAAGGAGGGATGGCCAAACTCAGGGATGTTGCAGCAAAATATCCTCATGCCTACCCGATCATTGTCCTTCGAAAGCACGGGTCATGGTTAAAATCCAAATACAAGTATTATTTGCGGAAGCATGGTGACCAGCAATTTGATGACTACTTTGATCTTAATGGTGATGGTGTGCTGGAATTGGATAACCTTTTGTTTTATCCAAAGCTTAAGTTGCTTGAATCGCTTTTTACTCATGAACCTCTTGTCATCTTTCAGGAAGAGCTGAAAGAAAATCCCCTCGCTATCATTGATATGCTGGCGGATTTCATGGATGCCACTTACAAAAACCAGGATATTCAGATCCGGCATGTAAAAAAATCATACTCATCCAGGCAATTAAAAGCCATCCGCAGGTTCAACAGGTTGTATCAATATGATCATTCCAGTATCCGTTCTAAATCACTAAAATTCATATACAAAAAATTCAGTGGTTTTTTGCTGCATTCTATAGCCTATATCGCCTGGGCATTTCCCTACAGAACCAACCAC
The DNA here is from genome assembly GCA_964472385.1 of uncultured Bacteroidales bacterium. GTDB lineage: Bacteria > Bacteroidota > Bacteroidia > Bacteroidales > UBA12077 > JAGXLC01. Next base: position 4,817 of record CAYYLT010000185.1, on the reverse strand, counting down.
AAAGAGCCGCTTATACCCCAGCGAAAAATTCAGAAGGTGGATGAAGCATTCAGGGAGGACTGGGATCAATGTATCCGTTATGTCAGCAAACAAAGAAAATTGGTGTTCCCTGCCGAAAATCATTAGGGCTGGAACACTTTATACCCTGTATTATTCATAAAAAATGGATAAAAATTTATAAACACAAAAATATGCGCACTTTACGTATTATGTTCAAAAAATTCTATTTTCATATATTTTTTCCGGGTGCGCCAATTTTTGGTCATCTGCTGCGTGGCGAAAGCCCCGAAGCAGGCGACTACGTCGTGGGCTTTCAACGCCTTGCATCTACCCAAAACCTGAAGCATGAATAATACAGGATCCAATATGCTTCATCAAAGACGATCAGGAAAAATGCAAGGACTAAAGGAACATGGGTTAATCACCCTGCAGCTTGTAAAAAAGCAATGCAAGCCTTTGATACCAAAACATTTTTGTGATTGTCAGTAAATCCTGAATAATGTCTTGTATGCCGGGCATAATCCCAGTGGTTTCCGGTATGTTGTTGTATCCTTAAAATGTTGACGCATGAGCCAAGATCAAAAGCATTATACCTTATTTTGTCATGTAGGTTTGGGAAAGACAGCTTCCACTTATCTTCAGTATAAATTTTTCCCGAAACTACAAGATATATGCTACATACAACGCACGGAATACCACCGTTTCGAACAGATCATTGCCCGCACGAGTTGCAGCAAATATCTTGTATCCCGGGAGTTTGACCGTCAATTTGAGCGGGAGATCAACAAGCTGGCAGCATATGACCCCACAGCGCATATCATCATAGTGCTGCGGAGGAACGACAGTTGGATCGCCTCTCAATACCGGCGTTATGTGAAAAATGGCGGCTACCAGCCTTTTGAAAAGTTTGTAGATCTCAACAATGATCGGGGATTGTGGAAGCTAAAGGACATTTATTTTTATCCCAAATTACAGATGTTGCAGGAGTTATTTGAAAGTCCGCCGCTGGTACTTTTCCACACGGAGCTGAAGGACAAGACCTACGGCTTTTTCGATAAGCTCGCCCGGTATATGGATGTCCATTACAACCGGGAACACATTGATGTGCATCCGGCGCATAAATCCTATACCGACAAACAGTTGAAGATATTGCGGAAAGTAAGCAAAAAGCTTTTTCACAAAGAAAGAAAAGGATCAAAAAACAAGGTGGTTCATTATATAAGGTTCAGGTCGCGGTGGTTGCTGTGTCACCTGATACTTTATGCAGCTTCCTTAATGCCGGAAAGATGGGCAGGCTCCGAACCGCTCATCCCTGCGCAACAGCTCGAAAGGATACGGGAACATTTTGCAGCGGACTGGGAGAGCTGCCGGACGTTTGCCTGATCCGATCCTGAGGAAAGCGTTTGAAAGCCTAAAGTTGAAAGTAAATCGTTTGAGGATTTGGCGGTTTGGCGGTTTGACAAACCTTCAAACGCTTTGTCAAACGCTTTATCAAACATTCAAACTATTTATCAAACGCTTTGTCAAACATGCACACATTAAAAAAACAGCAACCAGCCTATGAATTTTTTCCTTTCCCTGCTCGAAGATACCCTGGGATTGATATACCCGAATATATGCAGTACTTGCGGAGGGCATCTGCCTAAGGGGGTGAGGTATATTTGTCCGGGTTGTTATCACAACCTGCCGCGCACCAACTATCATCCGGAGCGGAACAATGCTGTAGAGCAAATGTTTTGGGGCAGGGTACCTGTAAGGTATGCAGCTTCATTTTTTCATTTTACCAAAGGCAGCAGATATCAAAAGCTCATATATGATATCAAGTACCGGGGTAACAAGGAGCTGGGTTATGAGCTGGGGAAGGCTTATGGAGAAGAAATTGCGGAAAGTCCGTTCTCAGAAGCCGACCTGATCGTACCCGTACCGTTGCATAAGAGAAGGCAGCGCCGGCGGGGTTTCAACCAGAGCGAATGGATTGCCAAAGGCCTGGCAGAAGCTTTTCATAAACCTTTGGTCACGGAGGTTCTATATCGTTCTGCCGCCACCCAATCGCAAACACGAAAAAGCCGGCTGGAAAGATGGGAAAACGTCAGGTATGCCTTTCGCCTCCGGAGCATAGAGCCATTCCTGGACAAACATATCCTTCTGGTGGATGATGTAGTAACTACAGGAGCTACCCTTGAGGCATGTACCGCTGTGTTGCTAAGCTGCCGCAATACATCGGTCAGTATCATCACACTGGGATATGCAACCATATAGCCTGTATTATTCATGCGTTAGTATTTGGGCAGATGCAAGGCGTCGAAAGCCCACGACAGGAAGGATAGGGCTTCAGCCACTAGATCAATCCCATAACGGATATACCTTCGAGGCATCCGGACAGGCATCCAGCAATTGCCTGATGGTTTTGTTAAAAACGGGATGGATTTTATCAGCAGCAATCTCCGCCAGGGGTACCAGCGTAAACCTTCGCTCCTGCAAGAATTTATGCGGGATGGTGAGCTCATCGGTCTTTACAATCTGATCGTCATAGAACAAAATATCCAGGTCGATAACGCGGTCAGCGTAACCGTTAGCTACCTTTTCCGGTGTTCTTCCCAACTGTTTCTCGATATGCTGAAGCGCTTCAAGCAGACTTAGCGGACTTAAACGGGTTTCTATGATCAGGGCCTGATTGAGAAACGGATGCTGACTGTCAAAACCCCAGGGTTCCGATTCATACACCGAAGATGCTTTAACCACCTCTCCTGCCTGTAGCCTGATGTAATAAACAGCTTCATACAGCTTCCCCACCCTGGGCTCCAAATTGCTGCCCAATAATAAAGTTGCGTTTTTCATCTTTGGAATATGCATATAACGCGGATTTTTGCAAATAATTCCGGCTAAAATACATCATCCGCCTTTCATTTTTAACAATAGATCGTTATTTTTGTGTTCATCCTTAAAACGCATATAACCATGAAAAGTTTTCTGAAATATACACTCGCTACCATAGTGGGCATTGTAGTCACAGGTTTATTGTTCATGCTGATCTTTTTCGGTATTATGGGGGCAATCCTGTCTAAAGGTGATACCACCGTAGATGTTCGTCCCCAATCCATTCTTAAGATGAAATTGAATTACGAGATCAGGGATCGTAGTCCGAAAAATCCATTTGAAAATATCGACTTTCAAACTTTCAAGGTCAAGAATGTTCTGGGTTTGAATGATATACTGGCGAATATTGAAAAAGCCAAAAAGGATGATGATGTGGCAGGCATTTACATGGATCTATCCTATATTTCTGCAGGAATGGCTACCATCGAAGAGATACGGAACGCCCTGATAGATTTTAAGGAATCGGATAAGTTCATCCTTTGTTACAGCGATATCTATTTACACAAAAGCTATTATCTGGCTTCGGTGGCCGACAGCATATATCTCAATCCGACGGGATGGTTTTATATGACGGGATTAAGCTCTCAGCTCATGTTTTTCAAAGAGACGCTGGATAAGCTGGGTATAGAACCGCAGATTATCCGCCGGGGTAAATTTAAGAGTGCTGTAGAGCCGTTTACCAGGGATCAGATGAGCCGGGAGAACCGGAAGCAGACTGAAGCTTATTTGCGTAGCCTTTGGAATCATATGGCAGAGGAGATAGCTGACCACAGAAATATACCCCAGGATACCCTTAACATGCTTATTAACAATCTCGCGGTAAATGATGCCCAATCGGCCAGGAAACATGGGTTGGTCGACGGATTAAGGTACAAAGATGAAATTAAGGAAAGCTTGAAGCGGAATTCGGAGGTTGATGATAAACCCCGGTTGGTCAGTCTGGGCCAATACAACGGGGTACCTGCGAAAAAGTCCTACCGGGGCCTGGCCAAAGACAAGATTGCCGTTATCTATGCCATGGGGCAGATAATGACCGGAGAAGGGCAGGAAGGGGACATAGGTTCGGAGCGTATAACCAGGGCCATCAGGAAAGCCCGTAAGGACAGTTCCATTAAGGCCATTGTTTTCAGGATCAATTCAGGAGGAGGCAGCACGCTTGCTTCTGATATCATATGGCGGGAAATGGATCTGGCGCAAAAAGAGAAGCCTGTGGTGGCTTCGTTTGGGGATCTGGCAGCTTCAGGCGGTTACTATATCGCGGTACCGGCCGACACCATACTGGCCAGTCCCAATACCCTTACCGGTTCCATAGGCGTTTTTGGGCTGTTTTTCAATGCCAAAAAACTGCTGAACGATAAGCTGGGGATTCATATTGATGTAGCCAGGACGCATCAGTATGCAGATTTTGGCACTCCTTTCAGATCTTTGAAGACCCGTGAAAAAAAGGTCATGGAACATCTTGTTGACGATATCTATGATACCTTTATTACGCGCGTTGCCAGGGGCAGGAACATGAAAACTGAAAAAGTGCAAGATGTTGCCCAGGGCCGGGTATGGAGTGGTATGGATGCCAGGCATATCGGATTGATTGATAAATACGGCGGCCTGACTGATGCCGTCGAATTGGCTGCTGAGATGGCCGAAACCAGTCAGTACCGAACAGTCGGATTGCCCAAACAGAAAGATCCTTTCCAGCAGTTTATGGAGCGTTTTTCCAGGGAAATGAAAAATAAAGTGCTGAAACAAACCCTCGGGGGGGATGCCAGATATTACCAACACCTGAAAGAGGCCGTCAGCATGGAAGGGATACAAGCCAGAATGCCCTATACAATTGAAGTCAATTAATCACTGAAATTTGGGGTTTAATCAAATAGATCCTTTTGATCTGTATTATTCATGCGTCAAGTTTTGGGCAGATGCAAGGCGTCGAAAGCCCACGA
>CAYYLT010000184.1:0-7147 GCA_964472385.1 uncultured Bacteroidales bacterium | reverse complement strand
GTACGAATATTTTTGTGTTTATAAATTTTTATCCATTTTTTATGAATAATACAGGTTAAAACTATTTTTTATTTCTTTACGTTCTTATAACTAAAATATTTCAAAGGAACAAAGCTATCACAAAAATATACAAAATACTACTGATATTATTGCTGGTTATTTTGATCCTGCCCGCCTCGGGGTATTTATTAATCAGGAATCCAAATGTCCAGAATTATATTGTTCATCAACTTTCCGATCATTTTTCGAAGAAGCTGGATGCCCATTTTGAAGTCAGATCAGCTTATTACACGCTTTTTAATAAGTTGGTGCTTCATGACGTCTTTTTGAGAGACCAGAACGGCGACAGTCTGCTCTATGCGCAAAAGGTATCCGGGCATTTGAGATTCCTGGATTTGGGAGAGAGAGCGCTTTACTTAAAAAAATTATTGTTGGACAGTGCAAGCATTCATCTCCAAAACGATACCACCAAACCCATCAACGTTAAATTTCTGGTTGAAGCCCTCAGACGGAAGGATACTACCAAGCCCAAAATGCATATACGTTGTAACAACTTTCAGATCAATCACTCAAAACTTACATACCATTCCAATCGCGCTGATAAGAACCCTCAGGGATTCGACATGAACCACATGGTCCTGAATAATTTTAATATCGAGACGCGGAACCTGAATGTAGACAGCGGAAAAGTGCATGTAGATATCGAGCAGTTATCCTTCAATGAATCATGCGGACTGGAAATACTGGATCTTCAATCGAAGTTTAGGCTGAATAAAAGGCAGCTTGCCATAAAAAACACCAAACTTCGAACACCTTACTCCTTTATCCAAACCGATTCAATCATTCTGCATCACAACCATTATAATGATTTTAAGAACCCTGTTAACAAACTAAAACTAAATATTGCAATGGGTGAATCCAATTTAGGATTCCATGACCTGGGGTATTTTTTAAATGCTTTCCGGGATATACCGGATCAAAATTTTACCCTTAGCGGCAGGATCTATGGTACTTTGGATAACCTAAAGGGAGAAGAAGTATTTTTAGGAACAGGCAAACAAAGCGAATTATATACAGATTTCAGCCTTACAGGCTTGCCCGACATTTCAAAAACCTTTATGTATGTTGATGTGAATCATCTATATACAGGGATAGAGGACCTTGATCTGATCAACAAACTGCTCTCCAATAAAAACAGGATTATGCTGCCCGATCAGTTTAGATATATGGGCCGGATTGAATACCAGGGTAATTTTACCGGATTTATTGATGACTTTGTAGCCTATGGAACTTTCAATACCAAACTGGGAAAGTTCTCAACGGATTTGTTGCTGAAGCCGAAGGAAACACAAGGTCTGGCACTGGAAGGAAATTTAAAAACCAGGGATTTCAGTATCGGCGGAATACTTGAAAATGAAAAGCATTTCGGGAACCTTAGTATGAATATACAGGTCAATGGCACCATTTTTCCCGATAAAGGTTTTCAAGCACACACCAATGGTAACATAGAAAAGTTGGAGTTCAACGGGTATCAATATAAAAATATCAGTCTGAATGGATTTTTGACCGATAAGCAATATGACGGCGCCCTTTCTATTGAAGACCCAAATGTTAAGTTTAGTTTTTATGGTGCCATAGATTTCTCCAAAGAAGTGCCCATCTTTGACTTCAACGCCCATCTGGAAAAAGCTAAACTCAGTAAGCTTAACCTCGCAAAAGGAGATACCACAGCCAGGTTGTCTTTTAATTTGATCTCAAATTTCAAAGGGGATAATTTGGATAATGCCAACGGGGTTATCATGTTAAATCAGGGAGAACTCATAAAAAATAACAAAAAGCTGAATTTCGAAAACTTGCATATTAATGCAGAACATATTGGTGATACACACCGGGTCAAACTCAGATCTGACCATATTAATGCCCAATTGGTGGGACAATACCACTCAACTACTGTTCACCAGTCTTTGGAAAACCTGGCCCTGTCATATCTCCCTGTATTTATAGGAGAAAAGCATGATACTGTGGCAATCAAAGCCCAAAATGATTTTGAGCTGACCATTAACCTGAATAATACCGCTAAAGTCACTGATATCTTTTTCCCCTCCCTTGCCCTTTATGACAGCAGTAAGGTGAAATTAAAATATAACGGGAAGAAAAGGTCTTTTCACCTGCAAGCCGAAAGCAAGCAGTTCAGCTTTAAAAACTACCACATCAATGATCTCAGACTTAACAGCTCTTCCCTGGACAGCATATTCTCGATGGTATTTCGTTTCAAAAATCTTCATATGAATCATGAAAAAGAAAAAACATATTTTCGCCATTTTGAGCTGAAATCGCTGACCGGCAATAACAAATCCAAATTCTTAATCAACTGGGATGATCCGGATCAAAATGCCATTAAAGCGGAAATTATTGCCCTTCTGAATATCAGACGGTCCAAAATCACCAACAATATTCTTACAAAACTTTATCTACTTCCAAGTGATATCAAAATTAACAACAAACAATGGCAATTTTCACAAAGTGTCATTACACTTGATACAACCAGTATTACGTTCAATAAATTCCGGTTTCATCATGGAGATCAACAATTGGCTATAGACGGGAAGATTACCAAAGATCCAGCGGATACGCTAAATCTGGACTTTTCAAATATTCAACTGAATTTTGCAAACATGTTTTTTCCAAAAGGGCAGGTTCATTTTGATGGGATAATGAATGGAAATGCAAAGTTTGCCGATCTATACGGCAATGTCACTTTTTTCTCTGACCTGATGATTGATACCCTTAAATTCAATAACCAAAAAATTGGTAATACAAGCATTTACAGCCAATGGAATGAAGAAAAAGAACGCATCGGTATTAAGCTTACCAGCAAAAGAGGTAAACTAAAAACGCTGAATATTAGCGGATTGTATTCTCCGCCCAATAAAAAAATGGAATTTGATATCCAGCTTGACAAACTGCACATGGCTGTATTGAATCCTTTACTCAAAAAATCACTATCCGGCATCAATGGTGCACTCAGTGGGAATGTAAAGGTTACCGGTACCAGTATCAATCCGGTTTTTAACGGAAAACTGTTTTCCCATAAAACCGCATTCCAAATCGATTATCTAAAAACCCGATACAATTTTACCACTCCATTGGATGTTAGTAACAATAAAATCATATTTGACCAGGTAACAGTCATGGATCAGAAAGGAAACCAGGCACAGGTAAATGGCCATGTTTATTTCCACTCCCTTAATAACATTGATTATCAGTTTAATATAGACGCTAAGAAATTAAAGTCCTTAAATACAAGCGGATTTGATAACAACACCTATTATGGCAAAGCATTTACCTCAGGAGTGGTAAGCGTTCAAGGAAATTCTCTGACGAAAGATCTGACCATAGATGCTTCCCTCAAAACAGAAGATCATTCAAGAATTAATCTACCCATAGGACAACGCGCAGAGGGCGAAAAGACCCAATTCATTACATTTGTGAAAAAAAATCAGGATAAAGAGGGGGATTCTGATGGAGATGAACTTAGGACCAATCTTAAAGGCATTGATCTGAATTTTAACCTGGAGGTTACCCCACTAGCTCAGAGCAGACTGATTTTTGATCCGGATCTGCACGATATTATCGAGGCCCAGGGCCGGGGTAATCTGAATATGGAAGTGAACAACAACGAAGATTTTAGAATATATGGCAATTATACTATTGAAGAAGGGGATTATCTGTTTTCCCTCAAAAACGTCATCAACAAAAAATTTGCAATAGAAGCGGGTAGCCAGATCATCTGGAACGGAAAACCGCAGGACGCTGACATTGATGTAACTGCGGTATACAGCCTGCGAACCTCATTGAACAACCTTTTTATGGATACTACTGAATTTTATAATAAAAGGATTCCCGTAGACTGCAAGATCAGATTAACCAATAAATTGGTAAATCCGGACATTGATTTCGATATTGTCCTGCCTACGGCTGACGAAAGCATGGCAGCAAGAGTTAAAGGAGCCATCAATACAGAGGACGAAATGAATAAACAGTTCCTGTCTTTGATCGTGCTTAACACCTTTATGCCGTCTCATCAATATCTTGCAGGCCAGTCAGAACCTTTTGAAATGGGAGCCACCAGCATGGCTTTCACAACCAGCGAACTGCTATCTAATCAATTAAGCCACTGGCTGTCAAAAATTTCCACCAACTGGGACATTGGTGTGAATTACCAGCCTGGAGATGAGATCTCCAAAAATCAGGTAGAGGTGGCGCTCTCCACCCAAATACTGAACGACCGGCTGATTATTAACGGAAATGTGGGCACATCCGGTAATTATCGTCAATCAAGTGAATTTGTCGGCGATTTCAGGGTTGATTGGAAGCTTACACCAAACGGAAAACTCAGGTTAAAATTTTTTAACCGCAACAGCGACCGGCTGATATATGAAGAAACACGCTATATACAGGGTGCCGGATTGTTTTACAGGGAAGAATTCAATAGTTTTCAGGAGCTTTTTCATAATATTGCCAAAAAATTATCTTTACAGGATCAAAAAGAAAAAGAGAAGAAAAATTAGTTTATTAATTTTGCCCGAAAAATCTTATTAGATCTATGGCTTATACAATTTTCTTACAGGCACAAGTACAGGACACTATATCCCAGGCTGTTCAGGGTGAAGCGGAAGAAATAACACTTTCCTTCTGGGAACTGGCAATTAAAGGAGGCTGGATCATGCTTCCCATCTTCATGCTCTCCATCGTTGCCATTTATATTTTTTTAGATCGCTATTTTGCTATCACCAATGCAGCCAAGACAGATATCAATTTTATGAACAAGATCAAAGACTATATCCATGATGATAAGGTAGAGTCGGCGTTAACCCTTTGCCAGACACTTGATAATCCGGTAGCCCGCATGATAGAAAAAGGGATTCAGCGAATCGGCAGACCCCTGAATGATATCAATACAGCCATAGAAAATGTTGGTAAACTGGAAATTTCCAGACTTGAAAAAGGTTTGCCAACTTTGGCCACCGCTGCAGGAGCTGCACCCATGATCGGATTTCTGGGTACGGTTATGGGTATGATACGCGCCTTCTATGATATGGCCAATGCGGGTAATAACATCAATATCACACTGCTCTCAAGTGGAATATACACTGCAATGGTTACTACTGTGGCCGGCTTAATGGTAGGGATCATCTCCTACCTGGCTTATAATGTGCTGGTAACCAAAGTAGAAAAGGTAGTTTATCAACTCGAAGCCAACACCACAGAGTTTATGGATCTGCTGAACGAACCTGTTGAATAGCCCACACTGAAGATCAGAAATATGGATTTAAAACCAAGAAATAAAATCAGTACAAGTTTCAGCATGTCGGGCATGACAGACATTGTATTCCTGCTGCTGATCTTTTTCATGGTAACCTCAACCCTGATTAATCCGAATGCTTTAAAACTTTTGTTGCCAAGAAGCTCCAGCCAGACCTCCGCTTCTCCCGTAGAATCAATTTCTATTACCCGTAATCTCGATTATTATGTGGGTTCCCAACAGGTAAAATTTTCGCAAATCGAAAACGTTTTACAACAACGGTTCAGCAATAAAGATGTTGAAGAACCGACTTTATCATTAAATACAGACAAGCAGGTGCCTATCGAAGAGGTAGTGAAAGTAATGAATATTGCCAATCGCAATGAATGGAAATTGATTTTGGCTACATCAGCCCCCTAATCTGTATTATTCAAACATAAGGATTAACCCATGTTGAGTTTTATCAAGCAGCATAAAAAAGGCATTTTGGGCACAGTCATTTTTCACAGCATACTGGCATTGCTTTTCATCTTTTTTGGCTTTTCCACCCCCTTACCTCTGCCGGCCGAACAAGGTATCCTGATCAACTTTGGCAATACACAACAGGCGTCGGGTTCAAGAGAGATTGAACAAAGTGCAGTCAAAACAGAACCTGCGGAATCTCAACCTCAACAAAATCGGCAGGAACAAACAAACACCCGCCAACCTCAACCTGTCCAAAATCAAGCATCTAATCCACAGCAAAGCAAGGAAAATTTGTCTACCCAGGATTTTGAAGAAGCTCCCGAAATGGACACCAAACAACAGAAACAGCAAACCAGTCAGGTAACTGAAGAAAAGGTTGATGAGCAACAACAAAAGCAACAAAAGAAAGAAAAAAAACAACCCCAACAAAAAGTTGACAAAAAGGCGCTTTATCCTGGAAAAAGCAGCAATGAATCGGGTCAAAGTGAAGGTAAAACGGAAGGTTCCGGCAATCAGGGCAGGGAAAGCGGCTCACCTGATGCTGACAATTATGCCGATATGGAAAGCAGGGGTATGGGTGGCGTGGATTTTAGTCTTCAGGGAAGAAATCCCGAATCTCTTCCAAAACCTCAATATAATTACCAGGTTGAGGGTAAGGTGGTTGTGGAGATAACCGTTGACAAATACGGCACTGTGACCAAAGCAAATGCCGGCACTAAAGGTTCTACCACGCTCAATGATAAATTGCTTCAGGCAGCCAGAAAAGCAGCACTAAACGCCAAGTTCGACCGCAAGCCTGATGCTCCGGCCTACCAAAAAGGGACAATCACCTACTATTTCCGGTTGCAGTAAAAATAACCATCAACAAGTATACCAACACAAAGATAGAAAAAAAGCCAGCATGTACAGTTGGCTTATACATGCTGGCTTATATCTTCATTCCGGAGGGCTCAAAATATTACTGCAATCCTTAATACCGGACTCATAAAAAAAGACCCGGCTATCGATTGGGATTTTCCCTTCTCGGCCTGGCTTTGTTTACTTTCATTTGCCTGCCACTAACTTCAGAACCATTCAGTTCTTCTATGGCATGATTGGCTTGCTCGTCATCAGCCATTTCAACAAATCCGAAACCTTTTGCCTTGCCAGTATACTTATCCTTAATGATTTTCACTGAGGCAACTTCTCCATATTCACTGAAGATCTTTTCTAATTCGCTTTCCTGAATATTATAATCCAGGTTTCCTACATAAATGTTCATAAAACTAAAAATTTAGACAAAAAGAAATTTTAATTTAACAAAAAATAAAACAAATACTGAACTTAGCGTATGTTTCCCACCTTTTGGCCGGTCAACAACAAATAAGGTCAAACATC